>JAFKFJ010000087.1 GCA_017307335.1 Alphaproteobacteria bacterium
ACCACCACCGGCGCCTGCCGCGCGGGCGCGAGCGCCCCCGTGGCGCCGTAGCGCGGTGCGCGGCCCGTGGCCTTCGCCGCCGCACGCGCAACCGTGTTCAGCACCCGCCGCTGCACGCCCAGCGCCCGCTCCAGCAGGCGATGGTTCTCGTGCGCGAGGTCGGAGAGCCGTTGCGCGATCGCCGCCGCGAGCCGGCGCTGCTCGGCATCGAACGCGGCCGCAAGGTCCGCCGCCGCCTGGGCCTGCGCGAACGCCTCCGCCGAACCCTGCTTCTCGGCCAGCAGCTCCGCCGCGCGCGGCAGGTCCAGCACCGCCAGCGCCGCGTTCTCGCGCGCCAGCGTATCGGCGAGCGCGGTCGCCGCCTCGATCAGTTGGGGTGTCATTGAGATTTCACCGTCTCCTGCATCCGCAACATCTGCTGCATCACCGGCGCGGCGAGCCCGAGGCCGCCATGCGCGGCGACCGCCTCGGCGATCGCGTGGGTCAGCATCGGGCGGAACGTGCTTTCGCCGATGCCGCCCCCGAACAGCCCGTCGGACGTGTCGACCGTGTCGAACATCGGCTGGAACAGTTCGCCGAGGGCATTCGCCTCGAACGCCTGCGCCGCCTGCGCCATGTCCTTGGCGGGAAGGATCTGTGTCATGCTCAGCGTACCTCCAGATCCGCCTGCAATGCGCCGGCGGCCTTGATCGACTGCAGAATGCTGATGAGATCGCGCGGCCCGACGCCGAGCGCGTTCAGGCTGGTGACGAGGTCGCGCAGCGTCGCGCCGCTGGGGACGATGCCCATCTTCTTCTCGTTGCCGTCCTGCACCTGCACGTTGGTGCGCGGCACGACGACGGTGGTGCCGTTGCTGAACGCGCCGGGCTGGCTCACCTCCGGCGTCTCGGTCACGCGCACCGTCAGGTTGCCCTGGGCCACGGCGACGGTGCTGATGCGCACGTTGTCGCCCATCACGATCGTGCCGCTGCTTTCGTCGACGACCACGATCGCAGGGGTGTCGGGCTGCACGCGCAGATCCTCGACGCGGGCGAGGGTCGCAACCACGTCGCGGCCGAACAGGTCGAGCGAGACCGTGCGGGGGTCGAGCGCCCGCGCGGTGCCGGCGCCGAGCGCGCGGTTGACCGCGGCGGCGATGCGCTCCGCGGTGGTCAGGTCGGGGTTGCGCAGCGCCAGGTGCACCGCCTGATGCGCACCGAGCGAATACGGCACCTCGCGCTCGATGATGGCGCCGTTGGCGATGTGCCCGGCGGTGGGCACGCCGCGCGTCACCGAGGCCGCCGCCCCGCGCGCGGCGATGGCGCCGGTGGTCAGCGCGCCCTGTGCGACCGCGTACACCTCGCTGTCGGCCGCCATCAGGGGCGTCACCAGCAGCGTGCCGCCCATGAGGTCGGTGGCGTCGCCGAGGGCGGAGACGGCGATGTCGATGCGGCTGCCGGCCCGCGCGAACGGCGGCAGGTTGGCGGTCACCATCACCGCGGCGACGTTCTTGGTCTTGAGCTGGCCGATCTGGTCGCGCGTGTTCACGCCCAGCCGCTCCAGCATCGCCACCAGCGATTCGCGCGTGAACACAGACTCGTCGAGCTTGTCGCCGGTGCCGTTCAGGCCGACCACCAGCCCGTAGCCGACGAGCTGGTTGTCGCGCACGCCCTCGACATCGGCGATGTCCTTGATCCGTACCTGGGCCATGGCCCCGCCCGCCCACAGCAGCAGGGCGAATGCGAGCGGGAGGCAGAATGCGAGGAACCGGCGGGACCTGGGCTTCATCACGTCTCGTCAAGCTTCGTGGCGCAGTGTTCGTGGCGAGCGTTCGTGGCGAGCGTTCGTGGCGCAGTCTGCGGCGTGATGGCGCAAGCCGCGTGCCAGCCCTCGGGCCCCGTTTTCCGTGGCCGGGCCGGCGCCGGCACCCGGCAGAAGCTGCCGGCGGGCAGCAACCGCCGGGCGCGAGGAGGATCGGATGGACCCGGTGCAGCGCATCATGGGCACCGCGCAGATCATCACCGGCCAGGCCCGCGGCGGCCCGAGCGGCTTCGCGGTCCCGGCCGACCGCGCGGCGGCGTCCGCCACCGTGGCGGCGGCGCCGGCCGTCGTGCTCGGCGGCCTGCTCGCCCTGCAGGAGACGGAGTAGGAGCCGCCGCGCGACCGTGCCGCCCGCCGCCGCGGCCGCGACCTGCTGGCGGCGCTGGCGGCCCTGCAGCGCGACCTGCTCGGCGCCGGCCCGACGCCCGAGGCGCTGGAACGACTCGCGGCGCTCGCGGCGGAAATGCCGGTGGCGGGCGACGCGGCGCTGCGCGAGGCGGTGGCGGCGATCGCCGTGCGCGCGCAGGTTGAGCTCGCGCGCTACGGCCGCGCCTGAAGGCCGGGCTTCAACGTCCGGCGCGCTCTACCCTTGGCGGCGGTTGCGCACGTGGCTATAAGCCGCGCCAGCCAAGGCCCGGAGGATGGCCGGAGGCTGCGCCCCCGGGGCTACTCCAGGCGCGGCCATCGCCGAGAGGACGTCACTGCCGCAATGATGGTTACGCTGCCTCCCGACTACCGCCCCTCCGAGTCGGAAGAGTTCATGAACCCGCTGCAGGTGGAATATTTCCGCCAGAAGCTGCTGCGCTGGCGCAGCGAGTTGCTGCGGGAGGCCGACGGCACGCTCGCGAGCCTTTCCGAAGGCGGGATCCACGAGGCCGACATCACCGACCGCGCGAGCGTGGAGACCGACCGGGCGCTGGAACTGCGCACCCGCGACCGGGCCCGCAAGCTGATCGCCAAGATCGATCAGGCGCTGCTGCGGGTGGAAGGCGGCACGTACGGGTTCTGCGAAGAGACCGGTGAGCCGATCGGGCTGCGGCGACTCGAGGCGCGGCCGATCGCCACCCTTTCGATCGAGGCGCAGGAGCGCCACGAGCGCATGGAGCGCGTCCACCGCGACGACTGACGGGCGCCGTGCCGGCGCGCCCCGCCGCTCCCGGCCCGTCAGGCCGGGGCGTAGCGCCAGACCGAGGCGGGGGGGAAATTCATCGGCGTCCATGCCTCCCGCCGCCCGATGAGGCTGTGCTTGCGGGCCGGCAGCGGCGAGGTCGCGCAGTAGCTGTAGTGGAGGAACCCCACGTTCGGCGCGACCGCCGCGATCGCGCCGATGAAGCGTGCCTGCTCCGCCAGCGGCAGCAGCACCAGCGGAATGCCGCAGATCACGCTGCCCACGCGGCCGTGCCAGTGCGCCGGCAGAAGCGAGGGCAGCTCCCGCGCATCGCCCTCGATCACGTTCACCCCGGGCAGCACCCGGCGCAGGTGCCGGGCCATGTCCGGGACGATCTCGACCACGAACAGCCGCTCCGCCGGCACGCCACCGGCCAGCAGGGCGCGGGAGACCACGCCCGTGCCGGCGCCGAGTTCGAGCACGCACTGGTCCAGGTCCCAGCGCGTGAGGCCGACGATGCGACGGCAGAGCGCCTGCGAGGATGGGACGACCGACCCCATCTGCAGCGGGTTGGCCACCCAGCGGCGAAAGAACATCCACGGGTTGGCGATCGCCGCGCCGGCGTCGCCGACCTCGGTCCGGCCCAGGCTCTGGTCGAATGCGTGTGGCATGCAGCGTCGCTTTCGCTGTGCTGAGATGAACGCGGTGCTAGCGCAAACCCTTGACCCGTGAAAAGAGCGGCGGGCAGCGCGCCACTCCTGCTTTCGTGTCCGACACGTGACCGCTATGATTCCGCCCTTGCGCGCCTGAGAGAGAAAGCCCGCCGCGCCGATGACCGCCCGCATCCTGATCGTCGACGACGTGCCGGCCAATGCGCGGCTGCTGGAGGCGCGACTCGCGGCCGAATATTTCCAGGTCGCGACGGCTGCCGACGGGTTCGCGGCGCTGCGACTCGCCAAGGGATGGCAGCCGGACCTGATCCTGCTCGACGTCATGATGCCCGTCCTCGACGGCTTCGCGACCTGTCGCCGGCTCAAGGCCGACGGGCTCACGCATCACATCCCCGTTGTCATGGTCACCGCCCTCGGCGAGGCGGCAGAACGGCTGCGCGGGCTGGAGGCGGGCGCCGACGACTTCCTCACCAAGCCGGTCGAACAGGAGACGCTGCTCGCGCGCGTCCGTTCCCTGGTGCGCCTGAAGCGCATGCTCGACGAGCTGCGCCTGCGCGGCGACACGGCCCGCGCCCTCGGCCTGACGCCCGAGCCGGCGGACGTCGCTTCGGTCGCCGGCGCGCGGGCGCTGGTGGTGGACGACTGGGCGCCCGGCGCGCAGGCGGTGCAGGACGCGCTGGCGAGGGAGGGTATCGTGCCGGGCCACGCCGCCTCGGCAGCGGATGCACTCTGGCTTTCCACCACGGTGGCCTTCGACCTCGTCGTGCTCAGCCTTGGCATGGCGACCGAGGACCCGCTGCGCCTCGCCTCACGTCTGCGTGCGCGCGATGCCACGCAGGAGGTCCCGCTGCTGCTGATCGCCGAGCCGGAGCAGCGCGAGCGGCTGCTGCGCGGCTTCGACCTCGGCGCAAATGACTGGATCGTCCGGCCGCTGGACGAGAACGAGCTGCGGGCGCGGGCGCGCAACCAGATCCGCCGCAAGTTCTACCAGGACCGGCTGCGCGCCGATCTCGGCCAGGCGCTGCAGCTCGCGCTCACCGACCCGCTCACCGGCCTCTACAACCGCCGATACCTGATGCGCCATCTAGCCGGGCTGCTTGCCGCCGGCCAGCCGGCCGAATTGAGCATCCTACTGCTGGACGTGGATCATTTTAAGACGGTCAACGACCGCTGGGGGCACGCCGCGGGCGACGCGGCGCTGCGCGCGATCGCCGAGATGCTGCGCATGCGCACGCGCGTCTTCGACAGTCTCGCCCGCTACGGCGGCGAGGAGTTCGTGGTGGTCATGCCGGGCGTGGGGCTGGAGGAGGCCCTGACCGCGGCGGAACGGCTCCGTGCCGAGATCGCGACGATCGACTTCACGCCGATGCCGGGCATCGTGCATCCGCTCACCGTCAGCATCGGCGTCGCCTGCGCGGAGTCGGCCGAGGCGACGGCGGAGGACGTCCTGGCAGCGGCGGACATGGCGCTCTATCGCGCCAAGCAGGCGGGCCGCGACCGTGTCGCGGCCGGGACATCGGTGTGATGCCGGCGCCCCATGCTCCCGTCAGCGCCTGCTGACGGAAGCCAAAACCCGCCGCGCGCCGCGGCGGTCCCGCGGGGCAGGCCGCCTACTTGATCTTCGCTTCCTTGAACGCGACGTGTTTGCGCGCAACCGGGTCGTATTTACGAAATTCGAGCTTGCCGGTCTGGGCGCGGGCGTTCTTCTTGGTCACGTAGAAATAGCCCGTGTCGGCGGTCGAGACGAGCTTGATCTGCACGGTGTTGGTCTTGGCCATCGGTCGGTCCTCGCAAGCCGCGCCAAATGGCGCGCCGGCGCGGCGGCGTCAAGTCGCCGCATTGCTCATCGGCCGGCGCGTCACTACACTGAGCAGAGTCTCGACGCGCGCGGCTGGCGCGGGCGGGGGCAGGAGAAGCCGATGGGACGCGAGTTCAGCCATATTGCCCGCCGTTGCGAGCGCGCCGTGGTCACCGCCTATGGTGAGCTGCGCGCGCACGGCACCGACGATGTCAGCGCCTTCCGCGCCTGCACCACCCTGTACCGCATCCACCACCCCGAGGCCTCGATCAACGAGGCGCGCAGGCTGGTGGCCGAATGGATCGACCACCACCTGGTGCGTCACGATCCGGGACCGACCGACGGCTGCGGCTGCGACTGACGCGACCGTCGTCCCTCTTTCCTAGGGCGCCCCGAGAAAATTCGCCGCCGCCGAGGCGCGGGCCAGCAGCGCCCGCACCGCCGGGTCCTCGGTCGCGCCCTCGGCCACCAGCGCATCCATCGGCATGAAGTACTCGTGCGGATGGGGCACCTGCGACTGGGCAAAGTCCTCATAGTGCCGGGTGGTGAGCGCATAGAGCACGCGCACGTCGCGGATCGGCACGATGAACGGCAGCGCCGGCGGGAAGCGGAGCACGCCGGTTGTCATCCATCGTGGCGTCGGATCGGTCTGCGTGGTCGGGCCGAGCAGCCAGGCGACGGGGCAGACGGCCAGCAGCGACTGCGTGCTGGGCGCGAACCGCGAACGCTTGTCGAGCAGGTTGGGCACGGTGGCGCAGGCCTCGATCGCCAGGATGTCCACGAACGGCTCGGCGGGCGTGCCGCCGAAATTGAGCCACAGGCCGTCGGGGAGGGTACGCAGCCGGCGGCTGCCCGGCAATTTCAGGAACGGATGGTGACTGCAGTCCGCCTCCGTGGGGCGGCCGCGCAGCCAGTTGGACTGAGCAGGGCGACCGAGTCCGGGCGGGCGTTGCGGCCATTGCCGCAGGCGCGCGCGCACGAGCGCGTCAAGCGAACGAAATTCAGACATTGCTGAAACTCCCCCAGTGGCAGGTGAACAACCTGCTGACAAATGCATGCTAACTCACGAAACGTATTGGAAAAAGTGCCTGACGCCCGAGAAGCCGGCTGCCGTGCGCTAACACTCTGCGACAGTCGCGTCACGTCTTGCGATGTTTTGTCGTTGTTTTGCTAATAATGGACTGTTATTGTTCACATTTGCTTTGTTAACTTTGTTTATCCCCCCGTACGATGATGACTCGATAGAATCGGTTACTGCCTGGATCTCATGCGCCATGTGAACGCTGCGCCCTGGGCGACGGCTCGCGTGCGGAAACGATTGCATATTGGACCTTACAGAAATGTAATGCCGCGCGCGGTGCCGCCGTTTCCTGCGCGCTCGCCGGTGCTGGCTGCGTCGGAAGCCGGAATCCTGCGGTCGTATAGGCGGTTACAGCAGGATCATCGGAGCGCGCGCGACGCCGCTGCGCAGGCCGCCGAAGAGGCGC
>JAFKFJ010000088.1 GCA_017307335.1 Alphaproteobacteria bacterium
GCGGCCCGAGCCATCCATTGGCGCCGAACAGCAGCACCCAGACCAGGCCGGAGATGACCGGCGAGACCGAGAACGGCAATTCCATCAGCGTGACCAGCAGGCTTCGTCCTGGAAAGCGGAAATGCGCGATGCACCAGGCGGCCGCCACGCCGCAGACGGTGTTGAGCGGCACGGCGACGGCGGCGACCAGCAGCGTCAGTCGGCAGGATGCCAACGCATCCGGATCCCTCAGCGCGGCAAACACCGGCCCGACCCCGCGCGCGAGGGCCTCTGCAAGCACCACAACCAGCGGCAGGAGCAACAGCAATATCAGCAGCAGCAAGGTCGCGGTGATGAGGGCCAGCCGCGTCGCCGGACCCTCCTGCGTCGGTGCGAGGTGAGCCCGGCGGCCGAGCGCGAGCCCGGTCACGGCGCGTGGCTCCGCATCCGGCCCTGCAGAAGATTGAGGAGGAGCAGGAGCACACAGGAAGCGAGCAGCATCACCAATGCCAAGGCGGCGGCACCCGCATAGTCGAGCTGCTCCAGCCGGATCACGATCAGCAGCGGCGCGATCTCGCTGATCATCGGCATGTTTCCGGCGATGAAGATGACCGAGCCATACTCGCCCAAGCCGCGCGCAAGCGCCGCGCCGAAGCCGGCCAGAAGCGCGGGCGCAAGGGCGGGCAGCAGGACGCGCCAGAGAACCTGCGCCCGTGTCGCGCCGAGCGTCGCCGCTGCCTCCTCCGCGTCCGCCGGCAGGTCCATCACCACCGGCTCCAGCGTCCGTACCACGAACGGCAGGCTGACGAAGACGAGCGCGACAAGGATGCCGAGCGGCGTGTACGCCACCTTCACCCCGAGCGGCGCGAGGAGGCTGCCGATCCAGCCCTGCGGTGCGAACAGCGCCGTCAGCGCAATGCCGGCAACGGCAGTGGGCAGTGCCAGCGGCATGTCGATCAGCGAATCCGCGAGGCGGCGTCCGGGGAAGCGGTAGCGCACCATCACCCAGGCGACCAGGAGTCCAAGCGGCACGTTGATCGCTGCGGCCAGCGTCGCGGCACCGAAGCTCAGCCGCAGGGCTGCCACGACGCGCGGCCCGCTGATCGCCTGCCACACGCCGACAGGGCCCAGCGACCATGGCCGCAATGCCAGCGCCGCAAGCGGAATCAGCACGATCAGGGTCACCCAGGTCGACGTCACCGCGAGCGTCAGGGGCAACCCCGGCAGCGCGGACCGGCCGACACGCACCGTCATCGGCCGGGCGTAAAGATGCGGTCGAACAGGCCGCCATCGGCGAAGTATCTGGCCTGCGCAGCCTGCCAGCCGCCGAAGTCGCGGATCGTCACCATCGGCAGCGCGGGAAACCGGGCGGCATATCGGGCCGCGATCGCAGGATCGCGCGGGCGATAGAAGTGTTTGCCCACGATCGTCTGGGCCTGCGGCGTGTAGAGAAACTCCAGATAGGCCGTGGCCGGACCGCGCGTGCCCTTCCGGTCCACGACCTTGTCGACCACGGCCACCGGCGGCTCGGCAAGCATGCTCAGCGACGGGTATACGATGTCATAGGCATCGGCGCCGAACTGCTTGCGAACGAGCCACGCCTCGTTCTCCCACCCGATCAGCACGTCGCCGAGCCCGCGCTGTGCGAAGCTGTTGGTCGCCCCGCGCGCGCCGGTATCGAGCACGGGGACATGGCGAAACAACTCGCGCATGAAGTCTTCGGCCGACGCCGGGCTCGCGCCGGGTTGCCGCTGCGCCCACGCGAGTGCCGCCAGGAAGTTCCACCGCGCGCCGCCTGAGGTTTTCGGGTTGGGAGTGATCGCGGTGACCCCCGAGCGGACAAGGTCCGGCCAGTCACGAATATGCTTCGGGTTGCCGCTGCGCACCAGGAACACGATCGTGCTGGTGTATGGCGCCGCATTGTCCGGCAGCCGGGCTTGCCAGTCCGGGGCGATCAGGCCCCGCTTCGCCAGCGCGTCGATATCGGCAGCGAGCGCGAGGGTGACCACATCGGCCTGCAGCCCCTCGAGCACCGCCCGCGCCTGCGCGCCGGAGCCGCCGTGCGACTGGTTGATGACGAGACGATCGCCGGTCTTCGCCTGCCAGTGAGCGATGAAGGCGGGATTGACCTCGCGGTACAGCTCCCGCGTCGGATCGTAGGATGCATTGAGCAACGCACGCTCGGCCGCCGCGAGCCGTCCCGCCCGCGCAAGCAGCCCGAGCGACGCACCGAGCAATGTCCGACGCGTCGGGGACGAAGCTGGCATGGTACGTCTCCGCTGCTCCGTGCACGATCAGAAGTTGAGCCGCGTGGTGAATATCCACGCATGATTGTACGACGGCGTCTGCGGCTTGGGGCGGTAGGCCGGCGCCACGGCGACCTGATATCCGGCGCCGAGGGTAAGGCGGAATCCGCCCCCGAGCGAAAAGCTGCTCAGGATCAGCCCTGGTGTCAAATAGACCTGGTTCAATCCACCGCGCTGGCCGTCGGGATAGTAGGTCCAGTTCACTTCGAGTTCCGGCCAGAACACGCCATGCACATGGTACTGAAACGCGACGTTGGTCTGTATGGGATGGCCGAGCTTTGCCGTGTTCGAGGCCGGGATCGCGACGCCGACGTTGCTCTGCACGACAAATTTGCCGAAGCCTTTGCCGAACGCGATGGTCGGGATGTATTGCCACGAGTCGCTCGACAGTTGTGGGATTCCCGTCGGCGCCTGGATCTGAAGCCACGCGGTGACGACGTAGTTGCCGCCACTCTCGGGGCTTGCGGCCAAGCGTTGCTCGATGCGGATGAAGGTCCAGTCACCCCATCCGGCAAACGACGGGATGGCGCCCTTGTTCTTCGGCCCGACGCCGGCGACGCCCGAGCGGAAGTAGTAGGGCGCAGCGGCGATCTGGATCTCGTTGGTCGGCGTGACGATGAGGTCGAGCCCCTTGCCGCCGTCGAGGATCGTCGTGTTCGTGCCGTTGCCCGAGTGCTGGTAGTCGACATCGAAGCGAATGCGCTGCTTGAGCAATGGCGTGGTGGTCACGAGCGGGCTCGCCCAGTTGGGCTGCGTCGCCGCCGCCTGTGCGGCGACAGCGTGCCAGGAGGACAGCAGGTCGCCGAGGAAGCCGGTATCGACCCGCGTGGCCGGTGCGGAGTTTGCTGCCGTCGCTGTCGATGCGGCGTCGGCCGACTGCGGCTGCGCCGGCACCGAAAGATCGAAGCCGTCAGCCGCGCGCGCGGTGCGCTGCGCGCCGGCGCAAAGGATCGCGGCGCCGAGCGCGCAGTGCATCCAGCGAAATCGAACCGGTGGCGTTCGGATCATTTCCGTTGGCTCCCTCTGACCGCGAGGCAAGCATCGCAAGCGGATTTCCTATTTGTCAAACATGAAAATAGGAAATGAGCCGAGTCGGCGCCTGCGCGCCGGCTATCATATTGATACTTCGTAATAATATTCCCGCCCTGCGCTCCGGGCCAGGCGGCGCGGCCGGGTCGGGGTAGTTCCGACGGTGCAGGTCCGAAGCCTGACGCGGTTGCCGCAACCCGTGCCGTCGAAGGCATCCCGGTGCGCACGATGCCGCGTGGCGGGATTTGCCCCGAACCGCCACGCGGCTGACGTCCGCGAAGACCGCACCCGCAGGTAGCGCCACGAGTCAAGAACGGCGCCTCGCCACCCGTGATGCGATGTGTCCGGATCATCGGGTAGCTCGCCTGCGGAAACTTGCAGTTGTGGCATTGTTGTTGCGGGGCGCGACGCCGCGCCCTCTCCGCAACTCCGACACGCGGGTTGCGCGCGTACGCCGGAGCCACTTCGGCTAACGCGCTGCCAGCACGCGGAATGCTGCCGGGGTCGCACCGCGTCGGACGGTCGCCGGACGAAGGGCCTCTCAACGCGCTTCCCGTACAGGAACCGCGTTGAGCACTTCTTCAACCGGTTGAAGCACTGTCGCGCCGTCGCGGCCGATGGAAGAAATACGCCGCCAACGACTCCGCCATTGTCAACCCACCGCAACCCGCCTGCGGTTGCAGCACAATGAGTCGGTGACCTAGAGTAACGCCATGCCCGAGCACCCCCCTCTTGAAGCGGCCTGGACGCGTCTAGCCACCCTCGCCGCCCGCCCCGCCGCGCGCGACATCAAGGCGCTCTTTGCGGCCGACCCCGAGCGCGCGCGGCGCTTCTCGGCCAGCTTTGAAGATCTCACGTTCGATTTCTCGAAGAATGCGATCGACGGCGACACCCTTGTTGCGCTGCTCGATCTCGCCCACGAAGCCGATCTTGACGGCTTCCGCGCGCGGCTGTTCGCGGGGGAAGTGGTCAACCCGACCGAGGGGCGTGCCGCGATGCACATGGCGCTGCGCTCGGCCGCCGATGCCGGCATGCGCGCCGCCCTGCCGGGCGGCGTGGATGAAGCCTCCCGTCTGGCCGCGGCCGAACGCGACAAGATGCACGACTTCGTGCGCAAGGTGCATGCGGGGGAGCTTCGCGGCGCCACGGGCGAGACCTTCGATACCGTTCTCAACATCGGCATCGGCGGGTCCGATCTCGGGCCGCGGATGGCGGTCGATGCGCTCACGCTGGCACGCGGGCCGCGGATGGAGGCGCGCTTCCTGTCCAATGTCGACGGGCACGCCTTCGCGGCCCTCGCCCGCGCGATGAATCCGGCGCGCACGCTGGTCCTGGTCGCGTCGAAAACCTTCACCACGCTCGAGACCATGACCAACGCCAAGGCGGCCCGGGCATGGCTCGCGGCGGCACTCGGCGAGGAAGCGGTGAGCGCGCATTTCGGCGCGCTCTCGACCAACCTGAAGGCGGTGGCGGATTTCGGCATCCGGCCTGATCAGGTGTTCGGCTTCCGGGACTGGGTGGGCGGACGCTACTCCGTCTGGTCGCCCATCGGCCTGCCGGTGGCGCTCGCGGCGGGGTGGGAGCCGTTTCAGGCCATGCTGGACGGCGGCGCCGCCATGGACCGCCATTTCCTGCAGACGCCGTTCGCGCAGAACCTCCCGGTGCTGCTGGCGCTGGTCGGGGTCTGGAACATCAACGCCCTCGACCTGCGCACGCACTGCGTACTCGCCTATGACGAGCGTCTGCGCCGATTCCCGGCCTATCTCCAGCAGCTCGAGATGGAGAGCAACGGGAAGTCCACCGCGCTCGATGGCAATCCGGTCGCCCAGGCGACCTGCCCGGTGCTGTTCGGCGAGCCGGGCACGGATGCCCAGCACAGCTTCATGCAGCTCGTCCACCAGGGCACGCAGCCGGTGCCGGTCGATTTCATTCTGGCTGCCGAGCCCGATCACGACCGGCCGGAGGCGCACCGCATCCTTGCCGCCAATGCGTTCGCCCAGGCCGAGGCGCTGCTGCGCGGCAAGTCGCGCCAGGAAGTCGAGGCCGAGATGCGCGCCAAGGGCATGAGCGACGCGACGATCGCCGGCGTCGCGCCGCACCGTGTCTTCTCCGGCAACCGCCCGTCCAATACGCTGCTGTTCCGCCGGCTCGACGGCTACGCGCTGGGGCGGCTCATCGCGCTCTACGAGCACAAGGTCGCCGTCGAAGGCTGGCTCTGGCAGATCGACAGTTTCGACCAGTGGGGCGTGGAGCTCGGCAAGGTCCTGGCCGGCGGCATCATTCCCGCGCTTGCCCCCGGGGCCGCCGCCGGCGTGCATGACGGTTCGACGGCCGGGCTGATCCGGCGTTTCCGGACGTTGCGCGGCGAGACATAGTTGCGGGCGGGGCGCATCCGCCTTCTCCCCGAGGGCGTTGTCAACCGCATTGCCGCCGGGGAAGTGATCGAGCGGCCGGCCGCCGCGGCACGCGAGCTGATCGAGAACGCGCTGGACGCCGGGGCAAGCCGGATCGCGGTCGCGATCGAAGGGGGCGGCGTCGGGCGGATCGAGATCGTTGATGACGGCTGCGGCATGAGCGCCGAGGAGCTGTCGCTGGCGGTGCAGCGCCACGCGACCTCGAAGCTCACGGATGACAGCCTGATCCGTATCGCGACGCTGGGGTTTCGCGGCGAGGCGCTACCGTCCATCGGCGCCGCCGCACGGCTTGTCATCACCTCCCGCCCCGCGGGCGCCGACAGCGCCGCCGCCATCACGGTGGAAGGCGGCATCGTGGGGCCGGTCGCCCCCGCGGCCGGGCCGGTCGGCACGCGCGTCGTCGTCAGCGACCTGTTCTTCGCCACGCCGGCGCGCCGGAAATTCCTGAAATCATCGCGGAGCGAGGCGGAGGCCACGGAGGCGGCGACCCGCCGCCTGGCCCTCGCGGCCCCGTCGGTCGCGGTCCGCTTCGCAAGCGACAACCGCGTCGCGTTCGACCTGCCCGCCTCGACGCGCAGTGCGCGGGTGTCGGCGCTGCTGGGTGCCGAGGCGGCGGCGGCGCTGCTGCCGGTCGAGGCCCGGCGCGGCACGTTGCAGCTCAGCGGCTTCGCTGCCGCCCCGCTGGTGTCGCGCGCGACGGCCGCCGCGCAGGCCCTGATCGTCAACGGGCGGCCGGTCGCCGATCCGTTGCTGCGCATGGCCGTGCGGGTCGCCTATCGGGACGTGCTGCCGGCCGGGCGGCATGCCGTCGTCGCGCTCTATCTCGACCTGCCGCCCGAGGAACTGGACGTGAACGTCCACCCGGCCAAGGCGGAAGTTCGCTTCCGCGACCCCGAGGCGGTGCGCGGGCTGGTCATCGGCGCCCTCTCCCGGGCCCTCGGCGGCGGCGCCGGCAGGGTGGCACCCGCGCCACGGCCGCCATTGCGGCTCGTGCATCCTCCCGCCGCCACGGCACCTGCGGGCTTCGCCGAGCCGATCCTCCCCCTGGGCACGGCGCCGGGCGCGCGCAGCCACGGCCCGCTCGCCGCGGCGCCGGAGCCCG
>JAFKFJ010000089.1 GCA_017307335.1 Alphaproteobacteria bacterium
ATGCGCGCCATCGGCACCCGCCGCGACCGGGCCGTCACCATCGCCGCCCGGTCGCCGTGCTGGCCGAGGATCTGCCGGTCGATCAGCGGCGTGTCGATCAGGCCGGGCATGATCGCGTTCGCGCGGATGCCGCGCGCCGCGTAGTGCACCGCGAGCGCGCGGGTGAACTGGTTGAGGCCGCCCTTGGCCGCGTAGTAGCCGAAATGGGGATAGGCGCTGACCCGCGCGGCGGAGATCGAGGACACGTTGACGATCGCGCCCCTGCCCTGCTGCAGCATCACCGGCAGCACGTGCTTGCAGGTCAGGAATGCGCCGGTGAGGTTGAGCGTGAGGCTGCGCTGCCACCGCTCCTCGCTCATCGTCACCGGATCGCCCATGTCGGTCGCGCCGACATTGTTGTGCAGGATATCGATCCGCCCGAACGCGGCGCGCGTTCGCGCCACCGCGTCCGCCACCGCGGCGCCGCCCGTGACGTCGGCGGCGATTGCAAGCGCGGTGCCGCCTTCGCTGGCGATGATCGCGCAGGTCTCCGCCGCGGCGTCGGCGTCGAGATCGACGGCGGCGACCTTCGCGCCCTCGCGTGCAAAGAGCACCGCCGCCGCCTTCCCGTTGCCCCAGCCGGGGCCGGAGGAGCCGGCGCCAAACACCAGCGCCACCCGTCCTGCCAGCCTGTCGCCCATCGCGTCATGCTCCTCAGGCCACGCGGTCGCCCGCGCGCACCGCCACGGTGCGGCTGTCGGCGGCGGGCAGCATCCGGGCAGGGTCGCGCGTTACCACCACGTCGATCACGGTCGTTCCGTCCTGGGCGATTCCGCGCCGCAGCGCCGGGCCGAGCGCGTCCGGATGCTCGACGCGGATGCCCTCGCACCCGCAGGCGCGCGCGATCTCGGCATAGTTCGTCTCGGCGAGGTCGGAGGCGTGGTAGGCGCCGGCGCCGTACATCAGGTGCTGCAGCGCCTTCACGTAGCCGGAGGCGGCGTTGTTCACGATCACGACGCAGATTGCAACCCCGAGCCGGCGCGCGGTCTCCAGCTCGCCGACCATCATGTTGAAGCCGCCGTCGCCGGTGATCGCCACCACCGGCCGCTCGGGGGCGGCGAGGGCGGCACCGATCGCGCCCGGCAGGCCGTAGCCGATCGAGGCGAAGCCGCGGTCCGGCACGAACCCGCGGCCCGCGCGCCGCGTGTCGTAGAGGAGCGCCGCCCAGTGCGCCGCGAACCCGCCATCGGCGACCAGAATCCCGTCCTTCGGCATCGCGGCGTTGAGCTCGCCCATCAGCCGGCCCATCGCGACCGGCACCTCGGCCGCGGCGTAACGTTCCGCGGCGAGGTCGCGCCAAGCCTGCATGCGGCTGGCGACCTCGGCCGCGTAGCCGCTCTGGCGTTCATGGATCGCGGCCGCGTCCGGGCTCAGCGCCATGCGCAGGCTCCGCAGCGTCTCTCGCGCGTCGCCCCACAGCGCCAGTTCCGGCTCGATCGTCCGCCCGATCTCCTCGCCGACGATGTCGATATGGATGGCGCGCTGGCCGCTGCGCGGCAGGCTGTAGCGCTTGGTCGCGATCTCACCGAGCTTGCAGCCGACGACCAGCAGCAGGTCGGCCTCGGCGATCAGCCCGTTGGCGATGCGGTCATAGCGGCCGAATAGGCCGGCGTTCAGCGGGTCGGTGCAGGCCAGCGCGCCCTTGCCGGTCATGGTGTGGGCGACCGGCAGGTTGAGCGCCCGCGCCAGCGCGCCGAGCTCCGCTGTCGCATCGCTGAGATGCACCCCGCCGCCGGCGAGCACGATCGGCCGGTGCGCCTCGGCCAGCAGCCGCGCCGCATGGGCGAGCGAGGCACCATCGGGCACGCAGCGCAGGGCGGGCGCAGACCGGTAGATGGGATTGACCGTGAACGCCTCCGGGGCGAAGCCATGGGTGCCGTGGCAGACATCCTCCGGCACGTCCACGACCACCGGCCCCGGCCGGCCGGTGGTGGCGATGGTGAAGGCGCGGCGCATGATCTCCGGGATTCGCGCCACGGACTCGACGCGCAGCAGGTCCTTCGCCGCGGGTCGGAGGATGTCGGCCTGCCGGCACTCCTGCGTCATGTTGCGCCCGGCATGGTCGCGATGCGCGTCGCCCACCACGGCGACGAGCGGCGTGCCGGCATAGAGCGCCTCCACCAACCCGGTGACGAGGTTGGTGGCGCCGGGGCCGAGCGTTGCGTCCACGAGGCCCACCCGGCCGCAGACCTTCGCATAGGCGTCGGCGATGAACATGCCGGCACGCTCGTCGTTGACCAGGTGATGCCGCAGGCCGAGGCGGCGCGCCGCGTCGTAGAACGGCAGGAGCTGAAACCCGCCCATGCCGAACATCGGCCCGCCGTCATGCGCCCGGACCATGCGGGCGATCGCCTCGCCGCCGGTCATTTCGTTGCCGGTCATGATTGCGCGTCCCTGCCCAGTGAGTTCTAGTGTCGTGGCGCCATAAGCAGGTGGCGCAGGCTGCCGGCGCCGAGATCCTCGGCCATGCGCGCGAGCTCTCCCGCGAGCGTCTTGGCCTCCATCCACAGGCTGGCGGCGATGTTCTCGCGCCGGTCCGGCTGCATCCGGCTTTCGATGGCGGCCACGCTGAGCGCGCCGGCCGGTTCCTCGTTCGGACCCATGATCGGCACCCCCACCGCGCTCATCCCCGGGACGATCCGCCCGCCGTTGAAGGCATAGCCCTGCCGGCGGGTCAGGCGGACGAGTTCGTGGAGCGAAGCCGGGTCGAAGGCAACATAGGCTTCCAGCAGCCGTGCGTTGGCGGCGATGATGCGCTCGATCTTCGCATCCGGCAGGAAGGCCAGCAGCGCGAGGCTGCCGGCGCCGACCCCGAGCGGCCGGCGGTCGCCCACGCTCAGACTGAGCGTCCGGATGGGGAAGCTGCCCTCCCGCCGGTCGACGCACACCGCCTCCGTGCCGCTGCGCAGCGAGAGGAACACGGTGTCCGAGGTGCGGTCGGCGAGGCGTTGCAGCGCGCCCTGCGCCATCTCGACCAGGCCGAAGCGGTTGGCGGCCTTCGTGCCAAAGGCGAACAGGTCGAAGCCGAGATGAAACAGCCCGGTTTCGGGGTCATGTTCCACGAGGCGCGCCTGCGCCATGGCGGTGAGCAGGCGGTGCGCGGTTGAACGCGAGAGCCGCGCGGCGGCGGCGATGTCGCTGAGGCGGGCGCCACGCGCGTCGCATCCGGCGAGGGCGCGCAGGATCGACGCGGCCCGGTCGATACTCTGGTTGCGCCCCAGCCTGTTCATGTTAGGGAATGGGCGTCCCATCTGGTGGGACAGTTGCCTATCACGCGCCCGCAGGGCATGCCAACCGCGCGGCAGCGGGATGCAGCGACGTGGAAACCGATGATCACTGAGCGAGACTTGCCGATCCCGGTGGCGATCCGCGTCGCGGACAGCGTGACGGCGCCGCCGGCCGACCCGGCAGGCCGCGTGCTCGTCACCGGCTCGCACGGCGGGCGGTTTTCCGGCCAGGCCGCGGCGGCCCTCGGCGTGCGCGGCGCCATTTTCAGCGATGCGGGCGGCGGGCTGGACGATGCGGGCATCGCGGGGCTCGCGGTGCTCGACGGCCTTGGGATCCCCGGGGCCGCGGTAAGCCACCGTTCGGCGCGGATCGGCGATGGCGCCGATCTGTGGACGAGGGGCGTCATCAGCGCGGTCAACGCCGCGGCGGCGGCTGTCGGCTGCATCATGGGGCAGGGCTGTGCGGCGGCGGCGGTGTGCATGACCGCCGCCGCCTGGCGTCCTTCCGCGGGTGCCGCGGCGGAGGAGGCGCGGCATCTGCTGCGCGGCGGGCCGGTGCCGGTCTGGGGGCTGGATTCGAACTCGCTGGTCCGACCGGAGGACGCCGGGGCGATCGTCGTGACCGGCTCGCACGGCGGGCTGCTCGGCGGGTGTGCGGCGAGCGCGGTGAAGGCGCCGGTGCTGGCTGCGCTCTACAACGACGCCGGCATCGGCATCGACCGCGCGGGGCTCAGCCGGCTGCCGGTGCTGGCCGCGCGGGGCATCGCGGCGGCGGCGGTCGCGGCGGCGACGGCGCGGATCGGCGATGCGCGCTCGACCTGGGACAGCGGCATCCTGTCGGCCGTCAATGCCGTCGCCAGCCGGGCCGGGGCCGCGCCGGGGATGACCGCCCGCGCGTGCGTCGATGCCATCCTCGCCTGGAACGCCGCGGCAGGATCGGCAACCCGGGCATGATCGGCCGCGCCCTGCCGACGCGACCCACCATCGTCCCCTGGCTCCTCAACGGCCCGCTCGGCGACCCGGTCGTATATGCCGAGAGCCGGTCGGAGCGGCGGGCGCTGCTGTTCGACCTCGGCGACATCGCGGCGTCGCCGTCGTGCCGACGGCGCTGCCGCTGGCGACCCTGCGCGATGTCGCCCCGATCGTGCCCGGGCTGACATTCGCCTATGTCGTGGATGTGCGCGACCACGCCGTAAACCGCGCGCGCATCGTGCGGCTCGCGCGGAACGCCGACCTGCTGTTCGTCGAATGCGCGTTTCTCGACGCCGATGCGGCGCAGGCTGCGCGCAAGAACCACCTGACCGCGGCGCAGGCCGGAGGGCTCGCGCGGGCGGCACAGGTGAAGCGCCTGGTGCCGTGCCACATCTCGACGCGCTATGCCGACCGCGCCGAAGCGGTGGCGGCGGAGGCCGAGCAGGCGTTCCGCGGCGCGAGCGACAGCGACGCGCCGGCCGCGCAGAGCAACGCGACGACGCGCTCCTGCGACGCGCCCCCCGCGCGCGGTGCCACGTAGGGGCAGGCCAGTGCCGCCGCCGCACCGCCGTCGGTGCCGAGCACGGGTGCCGCGAGCATCGTGACGCCGCGCTGCTCCGGGCTGTCCCGCACCGCGTGGCCACGCTCGCAGATCATGTCGAGGCGGACTTCCAGTCCCGGCGGTGCGGCCGCGCATTCGGCCAGCATGCTCGCGCGTACGGAGGCCGCCTGGAAAGCCAGCAGCACATGACCGCTCGCACTCTCCAGCGGATCGAGCTGCGCACCGGCGCGCAGCGCGAGCGACCAGTAACTCGGCGCGTCGACCTGCGCCACCACCGCCACCAGCCCGCGCTGATAGACCGCGAGATGGCAAGCCTGGCCTGCATCTTCGGCGAAGCGCCGCATCACGGGCACCGCCTGTGCCACCAGCCGCCGCAAGGGCGGATGCTGGTGCCCGAGCGCGAACAGCTTCAGGCTCAGCGTGTAGCGGTCGGTGAGGCTGCGGAGCACGTAACCACGCCGCACCAGCCGGTCGAGCATGCGGTAGATCTCGTTGGGCGAACGGTTCAGCGACTTCGCCAGCTCGATCTGGGTCAATCCCTCTTCGATGGTCGCAAGCCGTTCCAGAATGTCGAGACCCTTGTCGAGCGCGGGCGCGCGATAGCGGCGCTCCGCCTCCTCGTCGAAGCTGCCGGACATTCAGCTCTTGATCTTCCACTGCCCGTCGTCGGTCTTGCACCACGTCATATCATAGATGCGCGGCGGCTGCTGCCCCTGCGGCCGCAGCGCGTAGCGCAGATCGTGGCAGGGCATGCTGCCGCTCTGATAGACGCGCGTGACCGTCGTCGTGCCCGAACTGCCGGTCTGCTCGTTGCTCCAGGCGTTGGAGGCGCCGACCGCGACCGCCGGCATCGCATTGAGATGCGCAGTGCTGTCGAACAACAGCGTCAGGTCGTCGCTGCTCAGCGAGCGCTGGTTGAGCTGCCAGCCGAACGGATTGATCTGCGCCCGTGCCGGCGCCGCGAGGGCCGCCAGTGGCAGGCAGAGCGTGAGACGGGCGAGCAGCTTGTGCATGATCATGATTCCCCCTGCTGAGATTCGGATGCGTTGGTCAGGTCTGCCTCTGGGCATCATCGGCGAGTGCGTCGAGCGCCACAGCGAACAGGGCCTGCTCGGCCTCGGCCAGCGCGGCTGCGTCGAGCTTCGCCTGGCTTGCAGCGTCCACCGTTGCGAGGCAAAGGCTGGATGTTCGTGCACCCAGCACGCGGCCGGCGGTGAGCAGCGTCGCCGTTTCCATGTCGATCGCGAGCAGGCGGAGGCGGTGCATTTCGGCGCGCACGCTCTCGATCGGGCCGCGCCGGTCGGCATCCAGCGCGAACATCTCAGTGTAGAACCCGTCATAGCTCGCGAAGACGCCGGCGTGCCAGGGCCGCGTGCCGGCGGCGAGGCGGTTGCGCAGGCACGCGTTGAGCTCGAAGTCGGCGACGGCGGGGTAGCCAAGCGGCGCGTAGGTCGCCGACGTGCCTTCGGCGCGCAACGCGCCGTCCGCCAGCACGAAGCTGCCGAGGGTCGCCGGTGGCATCGCCATCGCGGTGCCGATGCGCAGGAACGTGTGCACGCCGAGTGCAAAAAGTTCATGCAGCACGATGGCCGCGATCGGCGCGCCCATGCCGAACGCGCTTGCCGAAATGCGGTGCCCGCGATGCAGGCCGGTGACGGTGCGCAGCCCCCGGCGCTCGCTGACAATGCGCGGGTCGTGCAGTTGCGCCGCGAGCCGCGGGATGCGTGCCGGATCGCCGACGAGAATCGCGGCCTCGCCGACCGCGTCGGCACCGATGCCGAGATACCAGGCAGAGGCGCTCGTCACAGCGCCTCCCGCCGGTGCAGAAGGTCGGCTGCCGCTTCCATCCCCGCGCGCAGCGCACCCACCGGATCGTTCGGCGCGGCGATCAGGGCCGCGAGCATGCCGCCGACCAGCGTGTCGCCCGCGCCGGTCGGGTCGGGGCTGGCGAGCGGGATCGCCGGGAGCGCGGTCTCCTCGCGGTGCCAGCGCACCACGG
>JAFKFJ010000090.1 GCA_017307335.1 Alphaproteobacteria bacterium
GCTCATCCTGCATCCTCCTCGGCCTCGCGCCATGCTAAACGATCGGTGCGACGGGCAGGAGGGGCGGGATGCAGGTGACAGGCATGGCGGCGGTGGTGACGGGCGGCGGCTCCGGCCTCGGGGCGGCGACGGCGGCGGCGCTCGCCACGGCGGGGGCGCGCGTGGCGGTGCTCGACCGCAATGAAGCAGCCGCCGCGGGCGTGGCCGAACGGATCGGCGGCGTGGCCGTCGCCTGCGACGTGACCGACGCCGCCTCGGCGGAGGCGGCGCTGGCGGCGGCCGCGGCGGCGCAGGGGCCGGCGCGGATGCTGGTGAACTGCGCCGGCATCGCGACCGCGGGCCGCATCGTCGGCCGGGAGGGGCCGCTGGCGCTGGAGGCGTTCGCGGCGGTGGTCCAGGTGAACCTGATCGGCACCTTCAACCTGCTCCGCCTCGCCGCCGCGGCGATGGCCGGGCTGGCGCCACTGGACGACGGCGAGCGCGGCGTGGTCGTCAACACCGCCTCGGTCGCGGCGTTCGACGGGCAGGTGGGGCAGGCGGCCTATGCCGCATCGAAGGCCGGCGTCGTCGGCCTCACGCTGCCGGCGGCGCGGGAACTGGCCCGCCACGGCATCCGCGTCGTCACCATCGCGCCCGGCCTGTTCGCGACGCCGATGATGGCGGGGCTGCCGGTGGAGGTGCAGGCGAGCCTGGGGGCGAGCGTGCCGTTCCCCGCGCGCCTCGGCTCGCCGGAGGAGTTCGCGTCGCTGGTGCTGCACATCGCGCAGAACCGGATGCTCAACGGGGAGACCATCCGGCTGGACGGGGCGCTGCGCATGGCGCCGCGATAGGCGGCTATTCCGCCGCCGCCTTCATCGCCTCGGTCACGCGCCCGACGCCGTTCGGTTCGCGCTGCATCACCAGATGCCGGTCGTGGTAGCCGGATACGGCCGGCCGGTGCTCAATCGAGACGATGGTCGTGTTCGGCAGGCGCTGGCGCAGGACCTCGAACAGCTGCACCTCGGCCTCCGGGTCCAGGCTCGCCATCGCCTCGTCAAGGAACAGCCAGTCCGGCCGCAGGAGCAGCGCGCGCGCCAGCGCGAGGCGCTGCTGCTCGCCGCCGGAGAGCCCCATCGTCCAGTTCTCCTCCTGGTCGATCCGCGGCATCAGGTGGGCGAGCCCGACATCCTCCATCGCCGCCTGGACCTCCGCATCGCGGTAGGCGTCGGCTTTGGCGGGATAGGCGACGGCGTGGCGCAGCGTGCCGAGCGGGATGTAGGGGCGCTGCGGCAGGAACAGGCTCGTGCCCTCGGCGCGCTGCACGCCGCCGCCGCCGAACGGCCAGATGCCGGCGAGCGCGCGGAACAGCGTCGACTTGCCCACCCCCGACCGCCCGGTGATGAGGACCGGCGCGCCCGGCGCGATCGCCAGATCGGTGTCTTCCAACAGCTTCTGCCCGTCGGGCAGCGCGATCGTGGCACCATGCAGCGCATAGCCATGGCCCGTCCCTGCTTCCGGCTTCACCCCGTCGAAGGCATGCTCGCGCGCCTTCTCGATCGCGCGATAGAACGTGGTCAGACGCTCGACGGTGGCGCGCCACGCGGCGAGGGTGCTGTACGTGTCGACGAACCACGACATCGCGCCTTGCACCTGTCCGAAGGCGTTCGCGGTCTGCGTCAGCGCGCCGAGCTGGACGAGGCCGGCGAAATAGGGCGGCGACGCGATCACGTACGGGAACACGTCGGCGACCTGGCCGTAGCCCGCGGTCAGCGCGATCAGGTACTTGTAGCGCGTCATCAGCTGCCGCCAGTTGGCCGCCAGCGCGGCGAAGCGGGCGAGCAGCGTCCGCTTCTCCTCCTCCTCGCCGCCGTAGAGCGCGATGCCCTCCGTGTTCTCGCGCGCGCGCACGAGGGCGAAGCGGAAATCCGCCTCCACCCGCTGCTTGACGAAGTTCAGCGGCACCAGCTTGCGCCCGACGAGATGCGTGAGCCACGTGCCGATGATCGCATAGACGAGCGCGATCCAGACCATGTAGCCGGGGATGGAGACGCCGAACAGCGCGAACGGCCCCGACAGCGACCAGAGAATGGTGATGAACGAGAACAGCGAGACGATGTTGGAGAGCAGATCGACGCCGAGGAGCAGGATGCCCTGCGTGCCCGTCACCGCGTCGCCGATGAAGTGAAAGTTTTGCCGTCGCTGTTCGAGCGCAGCAGGCTGATGCGGTAGTAGGCGCGATCGGACAGCCAGTGATCGACGAATCGCCGCGTCAGCCATCGGCGCCAGCGGATCTGCAGGAGCTGCACGAGATAGACGCGCGTCACCGCGATGACGATGAACACGGTCGCGAACAGCATGAAGCCGGGCAGGATGCCGTGGGCGGTGCGCTTGTAGAGGAACAGCAGGTGAATGAAGCTGCTCCAGTCACGCTCCTGCAGCGACGTGAACCAGGCGTTGTTCCAGAAGCTGTAGATGACCTGGATGCCGACCATCGCCAGCCGCAGCCCGATGATGACGAGCAGCAGCCCGCGCGCCGACCATCGCTCGTCGGATTCGGCGGCATAGTACGGCCGCGCCAGCTTCCAGGCATCCTTGAGGAATGGAACTACGCCGCGCATGCGATCCTCCTAGGGTCAGGTCCGCCCGAGTTCCGCGTCGAGCGCGGCGAGCCATCGTCCCAGGCGCTTGCGGTTCACCCCGAAATCGGAGCGACCATAAACGCTGCGGGAGAAAAGGATCAGCGTCGAATCCGGCAGCACCTGCACCGCGATCAGGTCTGGGAAATTGAACACGGCACTGCGCGCCACGTAATGCGCCTGCAACCGGTCGGCATAGGCAACTTGCGGATAGGTGCGCGGCTGGCTTGCCGCGACGCGGCGGACCGCCGCGTAGAGCGCGGCAGGCGTGACCGCGCGCCGCGCGGTCACGATGTCGGGCGCCGGGACGAAGCCGGCCGGCGCGGCGAGGGCGGTATTGGGTGTTGCCGGCCGCACGAGGCGGGCGAAATCCATCGGCGGCGGCGCCGGCAGCCCCTCGGCACCATGACCGGAGCAGCCCGGCAGCACGAGCCCCAACAGCAACACCAGCAGGCGGGACATGCGGGGCGTGTCAGCCGTTCGGCGCCAGCCGCTGCAGCAGCGCCGCCACCACCGCTTGGAACATCGCCTCGGTCAGCCGGCCGGTCTGGGTGTTGTAGCGCGAGACGTGATAGCTGTCGGCGAGCAGCAGCCCGTCGGGCAGTTCATGGATGGCGCCGTGGCGGAAGCGGACCCGCGCCGCCGGCAGTCCGCAGGCGCGCAGCACCGCCGCATGCGCGACCACCCCGAGGGCGAGGACCGCGCGCAGCTCTGGCATGCCCAGCAGCTCGCTGCGCAGGAAGCGGTTGCAGGTCGCGATCTCCGCCGGCTCCGGCAGGTTTGCCGGCGGAACACACCGCACCGCGTTGATGATGCGGCAGTTGTGCAGCGTGAGCCCGTCGTGCGGATCGGCCCGGTAGTGGCCGGCGGCAAGGCCGAAGCGCAGCAGCGTCTGATAGAGCAGCACGCCGGCGTGGTCGCCGGTGAAGGGGCGCCCGGTGCGGTTGGCGCCACGCACGCCGGGCGCAAGGCCGACGACCAGCAGGCGCGCGCCGGTTGGCCCGAAGCTCGCCACCGGCCCGTTGAACCAGTCGGGGTGCGCGGCGCGGTTGGCGGCGCGATAGGCAACCAGCCGCGGGCAGAGCGGGCAGTCCGCCGCCGGCTGCTCGATCGCCGCCACGTCCAGGCGGAGCACGGCGGCTCAGGCCGCGTCGTGGCTGCTGTCGGCGAAGGGCTCGGCGGGGGTCTGGCGCGGCGTCGCCACGCTGCGCGGGGCGCGGGGCTCCACCTGCCGGCGGGTGAACTGCGGCGCGATCTCAGCCAGTTCCACGAACGCGTCCGCCTGCCGGCGCAGCTCGTCGGCGATCATCGGCGGGCTGGTGCGGATCGAGGACACGACGGACACCCGCACGCCTCGGCGCTGCACCGCCTCGACCAGCCGGCGGAAATCGGAATCGCCGCTGAACAGCACGGCATGGTCGAGCTTGTCGGCGAGTTCCAGCATGTCGATCGCAAGCTCGATGTCCATGCTGCCTTTCACCCGTCGCCGGCCCGTCGCGTCCGTGTATTCCTTGGCCGGCTTGGTCACCAGCGTATAGCCGTTATAGGCGAGCCAGTCGGTGAGCGGCTTGAGGGGCGAATACTCGTCCGTTTCCAGCACAGCGGAGTAATAGTAGGCGCGCAGAAGGTGTGCCTTGCTGCGAAAAAACTCGAGCAGGTTGCGATAATCGACGTCAAAGCCAAGGTTGCGCGAAGCTGAGTAGAGGTTGGCGCCGTCGATGAACAGCGCTGTACGCTCGTTGGGGAGAAAATGCATCAAACGTATCCTTCGGTGAGCCTTCGCGGCCCGGCGACCACGTTAATGGGCCCTGAGGGCAAACAGCACTATAATGGACACACCGGTTGCCGAGGAATGAATCAGCTATGAGGAATTGTAAAGGCGGCTTCTTGACCGGGTCCGGGTGCCGGCGGTGATTCTGGTCGCGATCGGCGCCAACCTGCCCGGGCCGGACGGCGCGCCACCCCGCGCCACCTGCGAGGCCGCGGCGGCGGCGCTGGGCCGGCTGCCGGGGCTGCGGCTGGCCGCCCTCTCGCGCTGGTATGCGAGCGCGCCGATCCCGCCCTCCGGCCAGCCGCCCTACGTCAACGGCGTGGCGCGGCTCGAAGGCACTGCCGAGCCGGCCGCGCTGCTCGCCGCGCTGCACGACATCGAAACGGCGGCGGGGCGCCGGCGCGGCGCCGCCAATGCCGCGCGCACGCTCGACCTCGACCTCATCGACATCGACGGGTTGGTGCGCGACGCACCCGACCCGGTGCTGCCGCATCCCCGCGCGCATGCGCGCGCCTTCGTGCTGCTGCCGCTCGCCGAGGTGGCGCCGGGCTGGGTGCATCCGCGCCTCGGCCGCGATGTCGCCGCCCTCATTGCCGCCCTGCCGCCACAGCAGATCAGCCTGCTCTGAATCGCGGGTCGGCGCCGCAACGGGCGCGCATGTTGTGGTGCAGCAAATACTTGCCGTGCGCGGCCTCAGCGCCTATTTTGAGGGCTTGCCCAATAGCCGGAGAGTCGCAGCGCATGGCGCGAGTTACCGTCGAGGATTGCGTCCAGCGGGTTCCCAACCGCTTCCAGCTGGTTCTGCTCGCCGCCCAGCGCGCGCGCAACATCAGCCGTGGCGAGGAACTCACGCTGGAGCGCGACGATGACAAGAATCCGGTGGTCGCGCTGCGCGAGATCGCCGAGGAGACGCTGAGTCTCCCCAAGCTGGAGCAGGACCTGGTGAAGTCGCTGTCGCGCGCGCCGGAGCCCGAGCCCGCGGACGAGGAGGTGCTGGACCTCATCCCCACCGACCAGAACATCTTCGGCCTGCAGGATGTCTCGGCCGAGGAGGAGGCACAGGGGCTGCCCACCGAGGGCGAGGAACTCGCGCCCGAGGACATCGAGGCGGCGATCGAAGCCGAACTGGGCGGCCGAGGCCGCCGCTAGCGGGCGATGGCGGGCGGCGCGCACCTCCTCTGGCGCGCCGCGGCGCGCCGCGCTCCGGACGGGGCCAGCACGGCCGCGTCCTCCGCCGCCCCCGCGCTGCCCGCCGAAGCCAACGCGCTGATCGCGCGGTTGCGTGCGTACGACGCCAAGGCCGACGCGAACCTGATCGAGCAGGCCTACACGGTCGCCGCCGAGGCGCATCGCGAGCAGCGGCGCGACAACGGCGAGCCCTACATCACGCATCCGCTGGCGGTCGCCGAGATTCTCGCCGGCTACCGGCTCGACACCGCCAGCATCGCCACCGCGCTGCTGCACGACACGATCGAAGACACGCGCGTCACCCAGCGCGAGATCGAGCGGCGGTTCGGCCACGAGGTCACGCTGCTGGTTGACGGCGTGACCAAGCTCACGCGCCTCGAACTGCAATCCGACCGCACCAAGCAGGCGGAGAACTTCCGCAAGCTCGTGCTGGCGATGAGCCGCGACATCCGCGTGCTGCTGGTCAAGCTTGCCGACCGGCTGCACAACATGCGCACGCTCCACTTCGTGCCGCAGGCCGAGCGGCGGCTGCGCATCGCGCGCGAGACCATGGACATCTACGCGCCGCTGGCCGAGCGCATCGGCATGGAGCGGGTCAAGAACGAGCTGCAGACGCTGGCGTTCGCGCAGTTGGAGCCGGAGGCTTCCGACACCATCCAGGCGCGCCTGAACTTCCTGCGCGGGCAGGGCGCGGACGTGATCGAGGAGGTGCGGGAGGAACTCGCACGGGTCTGCCGCGACGCCGGCGTGGACGTGGTCGAGGTCAACGGACGCGAGAAATCGCCCTACTCGATCTGGGAGAAGATGCAGCGCCGCAACGTGCAGTTCGAGCAGCTTTCGGACATCATGGCGTTCCGCATCGTCGTCGCCTCGCGCGAGGACTGCTACGCCGCACTCGGCGCAGTGCACGCGGCCTACCCGGTGATCGCCGGCCGCTTCAAGGACTATATCTCCACGCCCAAGAGCAACGGCTACCAGAGCCTGCATACCGGCGTGACGCTGCGCGAGCCGCGCAACCAGAAGATCGAGGTGCAGATCCGCACCGCGCCGATGCACGCGATCGCGGAAAATGGCGTTGCCGCGCACTGGCTCTACAAGCAGGGCGACGCCGGCGGGGCCGAGGTCACGCGCTTCCGCTGGGTGCAGGACCTGCTGGAGATCCTGGAGAACTCCACGCCCGACGAGTTCATCGAGAACACGCGGCTCGAGCTCTACCAGGATCAGGTGTTCTGCTTCACGCCGAAGGGGCAGTTGATCCAGTTGCCGCGCGGCGCGACGCCGGTGGATTTCGCCTACGCCGTGCACAGCCAGGTCGGCGACACCTGCGTCGGCGCCAAGGTGAACGGGCGGCTGATGCCGCTGCGCCATGAGCTGCAGAACGGCGACCAGGTGGAGATCCTGACCTCCCGCGCCGGCACGCCGAGCCCGCAATGGGAGCGGTTCGTGGTCACCGGCAAGGCGCGTGCGCGCATCCGTCGCTACGTGCAGCAGCAGCAGCGCCAGCAGAACATCGACGCCGGCAAGGCGGCGCTCGCCAAGGCGTTCCGCCAGGAGGGCGTCGACGGGTCGGAGAAGGTGCTTGAGGGCGCGCTGAAGGGCCTGAAGCAGGCGAGCCTGCAGGAGCTCTATCTCGCGGTCGGCAACGGCAATCTCGGCGCCAAGGAAGTCGTCACCGCCGCCTATCCCGATCTGCGGCAGGCGCCGCGGGCGCCGCGCATGCTGCCCACGCTGCCGCCGCGCAGCACCAGCCGGGCGGCCGGGCGCGCCGCGACCGACCTGCCGATCAGCGGCCTCGTGCCGGGCATGGCGATCCACTACGCCGGCTGCTGCCACCCGCTGCCGGGCGACCGCATCGTCGGCATCGTCACCACCGGCAAGGGCGTCACGATCCACACCAAGGACTGCCCGACGCTGGAGAGCTTCGCCGCGACGCCCGAGCGGTTCATCGACGTGGACTGGGAGCCTGGGGCCTACGCGACCGGCGGCGGGCGCGGGGAGGGGCATACCGGGCGGGTGAGCGTGATCGCGCAGAACGCGCCCGGCACGCTGGCGGGCGTCGCCAACGCCGTCGCCAAGCACGAGGGCTCCATCGCCAACCTGCGCGTGGTGAACCGTCAGGCCGATTTCTTCGAGATGCTGATCGACGTCGAGGTGCGCGACGTGCGCCATCTGGCGACCGTCATCGCCGGGTTGCGCGCCGCGACCGGTATCCATCAGGTCGAGCGGGCGCGCGGGTGATCCTCGGCATCGGCTCCGACATCTGCGACATCCGCCGCATCGAGCGGGTGATGGAGCGGTTCGGGGAGCGGTTCCTGATGCGGGTGTTCACCGAGGCCGAGCGGCGCCGCGCCGACCGGCGCAGCGGAACCAACCGCAGCGGGACCTACGCCAAGCGTTTCGCCGCCAAGGAGGCGTGCGCCAAGGCGCTCGGCACCGGCTTCGCGTGCGGCGTATTCCAGTCCGATCTTGGCGTCGTCAACCTGCCCGGCGGCCAGCCGACGATGCAGCTCGGCGGTGGCGCCGCGGCCCGGCTCGCCGCCCTCACGCCGCCCGGCCACGCGGTGCGAATCGACCTCACGATGACCGACGAGTACCCCTACGCTTACGCCCAGGTCATCATCTCGGCGGAGCCTCTTCCTTGACAGACAGGGAGGGGTGGAGTTCAACCGCCGCCCGAACCAGCCGCGAGCATGCCTGCGCGATGGCCTCCCTGCCGCCCCCCCATTGATCCTGATGTCCCATTCCAGCATGGCCAAGCGCAAGTCGGGCGGGCTGCTCGAGACCGTCAAGACCATCATCTATGCGGTCGTCATCGCAATCGGTATCCGTACGGTCGCGTTCGAGCCGTTCAACATCCCCTCGGGGTCGATGATCCCGACCCTGCTGGTGGGCGACTACCTGTTTGTCTCGAAATACAGTTATGGCTACTCGCGCTACTCGCTGCCGTCGTTTCTCCAGATCCCCTTCCACGGCCGCATCTTCGGCCGCCTGCCGGAGCGGGGCGACGTGGCGGTGTTCAAGCTGCCGCGTGACAACTCCACGGACTACATCAAGCGCATCGTCGGCCTGCCGGGCGACCGCATCCAGATGATCCACGGCCAGCTCTACATCAACGGCACGGAGGTCAGCCGCCAGCCCGACGGCGACTATCTGGCCGAGGGCGACGGGCCGCGGATGCTGCTCAAGCGCTACATCGAGACCCTTCCGAACGGTGTAAAGCACTTCATCCTCAAGGCGTCGGACGACCAGCCGCTCGACAACACGCAGGAATACAAGG
>JAFKFJ010000091.1 GCA_017307335.1 Alphaproteobacteria bacterium
CCGAACGACGTCGTGGTCGCCTCGAACGGCTCGATTTGGTTCACCGACCCGACCTATGGCGTCCGGGGCTGGTACGAGGGACTCCACGGCGAACCCGAGCAGGAGAAGCACAACGTCTACCACGTCGACCCCAAGACCGGAACGGTCTCGGTCGTGGTCGACGACTTCGTGCAGCCGAATGGACTCTGCTTCTCGCCCGACGAAAAGAAGCTCTATGTCATCGACAGCGGGTTCACCGACGGCGGGCCGGCGCATATCCGCGTCTTCGACGTCGACGTCGACGCCGGGAAAGTCTCCAACAGTAAGGTCTTCGCCGAAAACTTCGCGCCCGGCATCACCGATGGCATGCGCGCCGATGTCGACGGCAACATCTGGTGCAGCATGGGCTGGGGTGATCCCAAGGAAGACGGCGTGCGCTGCTACCACCACGACGGCACGCTGCTGGGCAAGATCCACATTCCGGAGACGGTGGCCAACCTGACCTTCGGCGGTATGTTGCGCAACCGCCTTTATATCTGCGGAACGAGCTCGATCTACGCTTGCTATGTGGGCACGCAAGGCGCCGGTCGCGGCTGAACTTTTCCGCGCGCCTTCACGCCATCTCGCTCCGGCGGAAGCCGGGGCGAGATGGCCGTCGGCTGGCGCCGCTCAATCTTTCTCCGCCTCCAGCTTCCGCCGAGCCTCAGCGAGTTTCGCACGGTCGGCGTCCGTCGCCACCGGCGCGTGCAGCTCAAGGCTTTCGAGCGCCTCGATCATCGCCTCGACCACGATCATGCGTGAAAACCACTTGTGATCGGCCGGCACCACGAACCAGGGCGCGTGCGGCGTCGCGGTTGCGGCAATCGCCTCCTCGTACGCGCTCATGTAGTCATCCCAGTATGCCCGCTCGGCGATGTCGCCCGCGCTGAACTTCCAGTTCTTGTCGGGCGTGTCCAGGCGCGCCAGGAACCGCCGCTTCTGCTCGGCGCGCGAGATATGCAGGAAGAACTTGCGGACCACCGTCCCTTGCCGGTGCAGATAGCGCTCGAACGCCGCGATGTCCTGCAGACGGTGGTCGAACACCTTCCTGCCGTTGACTGCCGTCGGCAGGCGCTGGCGATCCAGCAGTTCGGGGTGCACGCGCACCACCAGCACTTCCTCGTAGTGGCTGCGATTGAACACGCCGATATTGCCGCGCGCCGGGAGGCGAAGGCTCACACGCCACAGGTAGTCGTGCTCAAGCTCCTCCGGCCCGGGCTGCTTGAAGCTCACGACCTGCACGCCCTGCGGGTTCACCCCCGACATCACGTGCTTGATCGTGCCATCCTTCCCGGCCGCATCCATCGCCTGGAAGACGCAGAGCATCGCCCACGAGTCTTGCGCATACAGCAGCGGCTGCAACTCCGCGAGCCGTGCCACGCCGGCGGTGAGCAGTGTTTCGCTCTGCTCCTTGTCGACGAGCGCGCCGCCCGTGTCGTCGGGGTCGTGATGCTTGAGACGAAACCCCTTGCCGTCGGTGACCCGGTAGCGGTCGAGGAGTTTGGTCAGCTCCTTGCGCGTCATTGCCCGCGGTCTATGCGAGTTCGAGCTCGACCTTGATGTTGTTGCGAGTCGCTTTCGAATACGGGCAGATCTCATTGTGCGCGCGGCTGACGAGCCGTTCGGCCGTGGCACGGTCCGCGCCCTCGACCTTGGTGCGCAGCTTGACCGCAAGGAAGAAGCCGGACGCATTGTGATCGATTGTCACCTCGGCCGTCACCGTCACCGGCCCTACCTTCACCTTTTCCAGGGTCGCGGCATACTCCACGGCGCCGCCGAAGCAGGCCGAATAGCCGGAAGCGAAGAGTTGTTCGGGGTTGCTCGTGTTCGGCCGCCCGGGGCCGCCGATCTCCTTGGGCACGGAAAGGTCAAGATGGATCAGCCCATCGCCCGAATCGACATGGCCGTTGCGGCCGCCCGTCGTGCTTGCCGAGGCAGTGTAGGGCATGACGCGTCCTCCGTTGCTCGGCGCACGGGATCACAGGCGCCAAAGCCGGGCAAGTCCCTGGGCCGGGGCATGCCTGCCATCGAAATGACAAATGGCTGCCCGCTGGCACCCTCTACCGGCACGACCCATGCTTTGGCATAGTCCCGCCGGCCGCCGCGAGGCGGGGAGGATGACGCGTTGAAGCCGACCGAAATCGGCCATCCCGACTACTTTCACAAGGTCGTGGATTGCCAGTGGGCGTGCCCCGCCCATACGCCCGTGCCGCATTACATCAGGCTGATCGCCGCAGGGCGCTATGCCGATGCGTTCATGGTCAACTGGCACTCGAACGTGTTCCCGGGAATCCTCGGGCGCACCTGCGACCGGCCGTGCGAGCCCGCCTGCCGCCGTGGGCGCGTGGAGACCGAGCCGGTCGCGATCTGCCGGCTCAAGCGCGTCGCCGCCGACTACAAGGGCGACATCACAGCGCGCCTGCCGGTTCCGCCGCAACACGCGACCGGCCGCCGCGTGGCCTGTGTCGGCGCCGGTCCGGCCTCGCTCACCGTCGCACGCGACCTGGCCCTCGCCGGCCATGCGGTGACCGTGTTCGACGCGGAAGCGCAGGCTGGCGGCTTCATCCGCTTTCAGATCCCGCGCTTCCGGCTTCCCGAAAGCGTGATCGACGAAGAGGTGGGCTACATCCTTGACCTCGGCGTGGAAGCCCGGCTCGGTCGGCGTGTGGACAGCCTGCGGGCCCTGCTCCACGATGGCTTCGATGCCGTCTTCGTCGGCTGCGGCGCACCGCGCGGGCGCGACCTGCGCGTGCCGGGGCGTGAGGAGGCAGCGGCCAACATCCATATCGGGCTTGACTGGCTCGCCTCGGTCAGCTTCGGGCATGTGAAAGCCATCGGGCGGCGCGTGCTGGTGCTCGGCGGCGGCAACACCGCCATGGACTGCTGCCGCTCCGCACGCCGCCTCGGTGGCGTGGACGTTCGCGTGGTCGTGCGCAGCGGCTTCGAGGAGATGAAGGCGTCCCCCTGGGAAAAGGAGGACGCGATGCACGAGGACATCCCGATCCTCAACTACCTCGTGCCCAAGGCGTTCACCCACGCCGAGGGACGCCTGACCGGAATGACGTTCGAGAAGGTGCGTCCCGAATACGACGCCACCGGCCGCCGCTCGCTGGTGCCGACCGGCGAGCCGGACGTGTTCATGGAGGCGGACGATGTGCTGATCGCGGTGGGGCAGGAAAATGCCTTCCCGTGGATCGAGCGCGACCTCGGCGTCGAATTCGGGCGCGACGGGCTGCCGGTGCTCGATCCGATGACGCTGCAATCGACCCTGCCGCGGGTTTTCTTTGGCGGCGATGCGGCGTTCGGCCCGAAAAACATCATCTGGGCGGTGGCGCACGGGCATGAAGCGGCGATCTCGATCGACCGTTTGCTCAACGGCGAGGACCCGCGCGACCGCCCGCCGCCGCTCGTCAACCTCGTCAGCCAGAAGATGGGGATTCACGAGTGGAGCTACGACAACGACGTCTCCATCGACCTGCGCTACAAGGTTCCGCATATCGAGAAGTCGCGGGCGCTCGCCGATATCGGCACCGAGGTCGAGCTGGGCTTCGATCTCGACCTCGCCTTCAAGGAGGCGCAGCGCTGCCTCAATTGCGACGTGCAGACCGTGTTCGCGCCGAAGCTCTGCATCGAGTGCGATGCCTGCGTCGACATCTGCCCGGTGGACTGCATCACCTTCACCGCCAATGACGAGGAGCCGGCGCTGCGGCAGCACCTGAACGCCCCGGCGCACAACGTTGCCCAGTCGCTCTATGTCGCCGATGGGCTGAAGACCGGACGCATCATGGCGAAGGACGAGGACGTGTGCCTGCATTGCGGCATGTGCGCCGAACGCTGCCCGACCGGGGCGTGGGACATGCAGCGGTTCTTCCTGGAGACGGCGCAGGTGCGCGCGCCCCTGCCGGTGCTCGCGGAGTAGTCGCCCCATGCAGCCGATCGAACGCGTCAACGACTTCGTGGTCCGTTTCGCCAACGTCAACGGCTCGGGTTCCGCAAGCGCGAACCGACTGTTCGCGCAGTCGATCCTGCGCATGGGCGTGCCGGCGACCCCGCGCAACATCTTCCCCTCCAACATCCAGGGCTTGCCGACCTGGTACGAGGTGCGCATCAGTGAGGCTGGGCATCTCGGCGCGCGCGGCGGCACCGACCTCATGGTCGCGATGAACCCGCAGACCTGGGACAAGGACGTGGCCGGGATCGAGCCCGGCGGCTATCTGTTCTATGATTCCACGCGCATCGTGCGCAATCTGCGCGAGGATATCACCGTCCTCGGCGTGCCGCTGACCGAAATCTGCAACCGCGAATACCAGGACCCGCGCCAGCGCCAGATTTTCAAGAACATCGTCTATGTCGGCGCGCTCTCCGCGCTGCTCGGCATCGACCCGGAGGTGATCGAGGCGCTGATCGCCGAGCAGTTCCGCAGCAAGGAGAAGCTGATCGCGCCCAACAGGCATGCGATGCATCTCGGCCGCGCCTATGCCCTGCAACATCTGCCTTGCCCGATCGGGCTTCAGGTCCACCGGGCCGACGCCGTGGGCGAGCGGATCTTCCTGGAGGGCAACAACGCCGCCGGCCTCGGCGCCGTGTATGGCGGCGCCACTGTCGCCGCCTGGTATCCGATCACGCCGTCGACCTCGCTCGCGGAAGCGTTCGCGCGCTGGTGCAAGCGGTTCCGGACCGAAGCCGATACCGGCCAGGGTCGCTATGCGATCGTGCAGGCCGAGGACGAGCTGGCGGCGATCGGTGTTGCGATCGGCGCCGGCTGGAATGGCGCGCGCGCCTTCACCGCGACCTCCGGCCCCGGCATCTCGCTGATGCAGGAGTTTCTGGGCCTCGCCTATTTCGCGGAGATCCCCGCGGTGATCTTCGACGTGCAGCGGGCCGGCCCATCGACCGGCATGCCCACGCGCACGCAGCAATGCGACGTGCTGGCCTGCGCCTACGCCTCGCACGGCGACACCAAGCACGTGCTGCTGTTCCCGTCCGATCCCCATGAATGTTTCGAGTTCGGCGCTGCGGCCTTCGATCTCGCTGAGCGGCTGCAGACGCCGGTGTTCGTCCTGCTCGACCTCGACATCGGCATGAACGAGCGGCTCTGCGCGCCCCTTGCCTGGGACGATGCGCGGCGCATGGACCGCGGCAAGGTGATGACCGCCACCGATCTCGACGGGGGCCGGGAGTTCGGCCGCTATCTCGACGTGGATGGCGATGGCATCCCGTGGCGCACGCTCCCGGGCACGCATGCAAGCAAGGGCGCCTTCTTCACCCGCGGCACCAGCCGCGACGAGTTCGCCCGCTACACCGAAGAGGGCCCGGCCTATCAGCGCAACATGGAGCGGCTGCTGAAGAAGTTCGCGACCGCCCGGCACTACGTGCCGGCGCCGGTGCGCCACGATGCGGCGCAGCCCACGCGCTTCGGCGCGATCCACTACGGCTCGACCGCACCCGCGATGGAAGAGGCGATGGAACTGCTCGCCGCGCAGGGCGTCGCGCTCGACGTGATGCGCGTGCGCGCCTTTCCGTTCCACGACGACGTGATCGCCTTCGTCCGTGAGCATGATCGGGTGTTCGTGGTCGAGCAGAACCGCGACGCGCAGCTCCGCACGCTGCTGACGGTCGAGGGCGAGATCGACCCCGCGAAACTGGTGCGGGTGCTGCACTACGACGGCACGCCGATCACGGCGCGCTTCATCGCCGGCGCGATCGCCGACCAGGTCGATGCCGCCAAGATCGTCCCGCTGCGCAAGGCTGTGCCATGACCTTCCTGCCGAAACCGCGGCTGCACCACCCGGAGCTTGCGGCCAACGAACTGGGCCTGACGCGGCGCGACTACGAGGGTGCCATCTCCACCCTCTGCGCCGGCTGCGGCCACGACTCGATCAGCGCCGCGATCGTGCGCGCCTGCTTCGACCTGGCGCTCCCGCCGCACCGCATCGCGAAGCTCTCCGGCATCGGCTGCTCCTCCAAGACCCCCACATATTTCCTCGGCGCCGCGCATGGCTTCAACAGCGTGCATGGCCGCATGCCCAGTGTGCTCACCGGCGCCAACCTGGTCAACCGCGAGCTGATCTATCTCGGCGTTTCCGGCGACGGCGACTCCGCGTCCATCGGTCTCGGCCAGTTCGCGCATGCCATCCGCCGCGGCGTGAACATGCTCTACATCGTCGAGAACAACGGCGTGTACGGCCTCACCAAGGGCCAGTTCTCCGCGACCTCCGACAAGGGCGCGCGCAGCAAGAAGGGGGCGGCGAACATCGACGCCGCGATCGACCTCGTCGGCCTCGCGCTGCAGCTCGGCGCCAGCTTCGTTGCGCGCAGCTTTTCCGGCGACAAGACGCAGCTCGTGCCGCTGATCAAGGCGGCGCTGCGCCACCCCGGCGCCGCGTTCATCGACTGCATCTCACCCTGCGTGCAGTTCAACAACCACGAGGGCAGCACGAAGAGCTTCGACTACGTCCGCGAGCACAACGAGGCGGTGAACCGGCTCGACTTCATCTCCGGGCGCGAGGAAATCACCGCCGACTACGCGCCGGGCATGCTGGAGATCGTCACCCAGCACGATGGCAGCCGGCTGGCGCTGCGCAAGCTCGACGCCGAATACGACCCGCATGACCGCACCGCCGCCCTGGCTCATCTGCAGGAGCGTACTGCGGCCGGCGAGATCGTCACCGGCCTGCTCTACGT
>JAFKFJ010000092.1 GCA_017307335.1 Alphaproteobacteria bacterium
GCGACCGGGCGGCCGGTCAGCGCGGCGGCGATCAGGCTGGGCAGCAGCCGCTCCGCCGCCTCATGCCGGCCCACCGGCCAGAACACGCGCGCATTGGCCACCTCCACGCCGCGGCGCACGGCCAGTTCCTGCAACGCGGTCCAGGCGAGCAGCTTCGCCGCGCCATAGGGCGTGTGCGGCCGGCAGGGCCGCCGCTCATCCCAGGCGCGGCCGGGCAGGGCCCAGCCGTATTCGGCGCAGGTGCCGACGAACACGATCCGCCGCCCGCCCCTCGCCACGAACCGTCGCGCGAGGTCGAGCGTGGCGCCGATCCAGGCGAGGTTTTCCGGGCTCGTCCAATAGGCGCCATGGCGCGTGACCCAGGCGGCGTGCAGCAGCACGTCGGCGCCGGGCAGACGCAGCCGGGCCGCGGGGTCGAGCAGGTCGAGCTCGGCATGGCGGGGTGCCACCACCTCCGCGCCGAGCATCTTTAACGCCGCGACGGCCTGCCGCCCGAGAAACCCGCCGCCGCCGGTAACCAGAACCCGCATCGGCCACGCTCCGTTCCCACGCGGGCCGAGGCTCCATGGCGGGGGTGAACGAATTTCTAATGCCGCGAGAGTTATTCGAAATCGGTCGGCAGGCCGGGGTCGCGGGCGTGGGCGAACATCCGCGCGATCTGGTGCGGCAGCACGCGGCTGGTGGAGAGGTCGGCGGGCAGCGCCGCCTCGGGGAAGAACGCGACCTCCGACGTCTCCAGGCTCGGCGCCGCCGCGCCGCCGGTGATTTCGCACAGGAAGAACAGCTTGTAGGTCGCGAACACCGCCGCGTCGTGGCCCTGCCGGGTGCGGTCCCAGACCGCGGCGAGCTTATTGACGCGCACGGAAAATCCGGACTCTTCAGCAATTTCTTTCTTGATGTTCTCAATCGGTGTGAGGTTCACGTCGGCCCACCCGCCGGGCAGCGTCCAGCGCCCGCCGTCCAGCGTCTCGCGCACCATCAGGATCTCGCCGCGCGCGTTGAACACGGCGCCGCGCACGTCGACCTTCGGCGTCGCATACCCCGCCTCGGCCGCGAACAGCGCCTGCAGGCCCGCCGCCGGCGCGTCCGACAGGGCCGCCGCGGTGCGGGCGGCGAGGGCCTGCAGCGCCTCGTAGCGCCCGCGGTCGAACGGGTCGGTGGCGAAGGCGAGGCCGGTCTGGGCGATCGCCTGCATCTCCCGCACGCAGGCGAGCCAGGCGGGTTCCGTCATGGCGCCGGATCGACCGGGCGGGGCCGTCCGTCCGGGCCGATCGCGACGTAGACGAAGGTGGCCGAGGTCACGCGCTGCAGGCCGCCGGTGCGGGCGCGGCGCCACGCCTCGATGAACACCCGGATCGAGCTGCGGCCGATGCCGAGCACGCGGGCGTAGATGCTCACCTCGTCGCCGACCTTCACCGGGTGGTGGAACGTCATCGAATCCACCGCGACCGTCGCCACCCGCCCGCTGGCACGCCGCAGCGCCGCGGAGCCGCCGGCGAGGTCCATCTGCGCCATCAGCCAGCCGCCGAAGATGTCGCCGTTGGGGTTGGTGTCGGCCGGCATGGCGATGGTGCGGATCACCGGCTCGCCCTCGGGCCGCTCCGGCTCGGTCAGCGCCGGCTCGGGCGGCGGGGCGCTCATCGCTGCGGCATCCCCTGCGGCACCACCGTGCCCACGATCGAGGCATCGAGCGCCTCGTAGTCCTGGTAGTGGATCGTCGAATAGAGCTCGGCGCGCGTCTGCATCCGCTCAATCATGTTCTGCGCGCCGCCGTCGCGGCGGATGGCGGCATAGAGCTCCGCCTGCGCCTTCGCCGCCACGCGCAGCGAGCTCACCGGCCAGATCACCATTTTATAGCCCATCGCCTGGAACTCGGCGGCGGTGAAGAAGGGCGTGCGGCCGAACTCGGTCATGTTGGCGAGCAGCGGTACGCCCGGCATGCGCGCGGCGAAGCTGCGGAACATCTCCGCGTTCGTCAGCGCCTCCGGAAAGATCGCGTCGGCCCCCGCCTCGACGTAGAGCCGCGCGCGAGCCACCGCCCCGTCCATCCCCTCGCTCGCCGCCGCGTCGGTGCGCGCGATGATATGGAGGTGGCGCCGCGCCCGCCGCGCCGCCGCGATCTTGGCCGCGGCGTCGTGCGCATCGGCCAGCTTCTTGTCGTTCAGGTGGCCGCATTTCTTGGGCAGCAACTGGTCTTCCAGGTGCACCGCCGCCGCCCCGGCATCCTCGAACGCGCGGACCATGTGCATCACGTTCAGCGCCTCGCCATAGCCGGTGTCGCCGTCCACCAGCACCGGCAGCATGGCGGCGCGCGCGACCTGGCGGACGAAGAAGCACACGTCCTCGACCGTGATCACGCCGAGATCGGGCAGGCCCATGCTGGCGCTCATTGCCGCACCGGAGAGATACAGCGCCTCGAACCCTGCCGCGCGCGCCTGCAGCGCGGCGAGGCCGTTCTGGGCGCCGGGCAGGGCCAGGATGCCGTCGCGGGCGAGCAGGGCGCGGAAGCGGTCGCCGGCGGGCGCCGTGGGCAGGTCTTCGGCCAGCAGGTAGGTCATCGCTTTCCCCTCCGTCCCCGCCGATGTAGCGGCGCCCGCCACGCCGCACGAGCCCCCTCGGCGCCGGCCCGGCCCGTCGCTGCTGCCTGCCATTGACAGGCAGCCATGCGGCGGTTCGATTGCGCGTGTCCGGGCCGCCACGTAACACGGCGGCCGTGCAACAGGTCTGGGCAACGGTGGGGCAGTCTCGATGGACATGACCGGCGCACGGCGCATCGGGGCGCCGCGGGAGAAAGTCTGGGCGGCGCTGAACGACCCGGAGGTGCTGAAGGCCGCGATCCCCGGCTGCGAGAGCCTGGAGCGGGTGAGCGAGAACGAGCTGCGTGCCACCGCGGCGGTGAAGATCGGGCCGATCGCGGCACGGTTCAACGGCAAGGTGAACCTGCTCGACCTCGTGCCGCCCGAATCCTACCGGCTGGTGGGCGAGGGGCAGGGGGGTGTGGCCGGGTTCGCCAAGGGCGGCGCCAACGTGCACCTGGCCGAGGACGGGCCGGGGGCGACGGTGCTGGGCTATGAGGTGCAGGCGCAGGTGGGCGGCAAGATCGCCCAGCTCGGTGCCCGGCTGATCGACGCCTCGGCCAAGCAGATGGCGGACGCCTTCTTCGACCGCTTCGCCGCCCAGTTGGCCCCGGCCCCTGAGGTCGCCGGCGCCGAGGGCGCGCCCCTGCCGCCGGCCGCGCCGGCGCAGATCTCCCTCATGCCGCGCGAGCCGCTGGGGCTGCCGGTTGTGGCCTGGGTGGGGATCGTTATCTTCCTCCTCATCCTGCTGCTGGTTTTCGGAAGCTCGATCTAGTGCACCCTGCCTCCGTCGCCGACACCGCGGCCATGCTCGCCGCCGGTGGCTACATTGCCGACCTGGCACTCGCCACCACCGTGCATCTCGCCCTCGCCATGCAGCGGCCGCTGTTCCTGGAGGGCGAGCCCGGCACCGGCAAGACCGAGATCGCGAAGGTGCTGGCCGCCGGCCTCGACCGGCGGCTGGTGCGGCTGCAATGCTACGACGGCCTGGATCTCGCCGCCGCGGCGTACGAGTGGGACCACGCGCGCCAGCTCATGGCAATCCGCATCGCCGAGGCGGCGGGGCAGACCGACCGCGGCCAGCTTGCCAGCGACATCTATTCCCGCGAATTCCTGCTCGCCCGCCCGCTGCTGGCCGCGATCGACCCCGACCTGCCGCCCGCGGTGTTGCTGATCGACGAGCTGGACCGCGCCGACGAGCCGTTCGAGGCGTTCCTGCTGGAGCTGCTGGCCGACTTCCAGCTCACCATCCCCGAGTTCGGCACCGTGCACGCCCGCACGCCGCCGGCGGTGGTGATCACGTCCAACCGCACGCGCGAAGTGCACGACGCGATCCGCCGCCGCTGCCTGTACCACTGGGTGGACTACCCCGACGCGGCGCGCGAGCGGCAGATTCTCGCGAGCAAGGCGCCGGGCGTGGGCGAGAAACTCTCCGCCCAGATCGTCGCCTTCGTGCAGCGCCTGCGCCGCGAGGACCTGTTCAAGCTGCCTGGTGTGGCCGAGACAATCGACTGGGCCGGCGCCCTTTCGCACCTGGACGCGCACGAGCTGACGCCGGGGGTGGTGGACGAGACGCTGGGCGTGCTGCTGAAATACCAGGATGACATCGCGAAGATCCGCGGTGCCGAAGCCGCCCGGCTGGCGGCCGAGGCGCAGGAGGCGACGGCGGTGAAGGTGCCGTTCGGGTAGGGGGTGGGCGCCGTGGTGTGCGCTGGCCTTGGGAGACCGCAAGCAGGAATGGGTGGGGCAACCGGCCGAAGGCCAACGACGCCCGACGTCCGCGGCCCATAGCCATTTACGGTACGGCGTCTTAACGCCCTTTCTGTGCCTTCCGAAGCTGTTTGGCCCTTTGGACAAGGCGAGTGTGATATTCCTTGCTGTCCACGCGTGGCTTTGTCTGACCGAAGTTGCCCGACGTGCCGCGCCAGGCCGGACCTTGCATTGTGGCAAACTCGGCCTGGAACCGCAGGAGCGCTCTCTTCTCAATCGCGTCGCGCTCCTTATTCTCAAAGTCCTTGTCCCACGGTTTGTGTCCGTACGCGCTGTAGGCGTCGTGACTCCCTCCTTCGTAGCCAATATAGATATCACCGCCCATGTGAATATCTCTCGGCTCCGGCATAAATAGAAGGCCACGTCCAAGCTTCGACCAGTGCGGATGGAGTAGATACTTCTCCGGATAGAGCCATTCTTTCTCGGCGGCGGCGATATAACGGCATGCTCGCTTCTTGGTGACGTAATTGATCGCGAGCACCTCTTGTTCAGTCAGATAGCGCCACGTCTGGATATCGGAAAATTTAAATATTGACCCTCGGAAGAAGTTCGGATTGGGGCGCAATTTCTTCTCATTCTGGTACGGGTTTCTAACCCATGATAGGTTAGTCATGATGAGAACCCGCTCCAATGACAAAGGGAAATACGTGTGGGTGGCGACCAATCGGATGTCAGGATCGTTGAACCCGAGGCAATAGCTCGAGGCGGGAAAGCACGAGCGATTGTAGACCGTTACGGGATGGTCGGAGATGATGAACTTCACCGGCGACAGCATTGCGTCGGCAAGCTGCCAAACGCACTCCGTCCATATTGCGCCGAACAAGTTCTGCAGTTTTTGGAGAAAGATCAGATTTAGATTGTGGTTCGATTCTCGAGAGATTGCTGCCAACCATCCTAAGCCCTTTGGCGTCCGCAGTTTCTGGATGCTCATGTATGTCAGCAGACTCTGGTATGCATCACCGTTGACATCGGGATGCTGGAAACCGGCAAAGTATTCGACAGCACGACGCCCCTCTTCGTCGATTTTGCCAAAAAAGAACTGCTCGATTTCCGTGTTCTCGACGCTGCCCCATTTCGTCGTATAAAGATCGTCCTGAGCAAAGCAGGAGACGGGACCAAGCTGCCGAAGCTCGCGGCGCGTATGGCGATGTCCGTTGCACAAAACGACCTCCGGCCGCAAGTCGAGATATTGGTACATGCCCTGCCGCGGACGCATGAAGCGCTTTTGATACCAGACGGGGACATAGTGGTTGTGTCGGTAGTCACTGCCGGCAGGCACGGCGGGAAAAATCCAGACGCAATTCACAATTGCTCAGTTGGAAGGCGCGCGGGATATAGACTTGTTTCGCTCTAGGTCGCAATGAAATTCTGTGCTTAGCCCCCGGCGCCTATTCTGAGGGTGAGGGTTCCGGTTCTTCAGTACCCTCTCGGTGCGGATGGACCTTCCACGTCATACGGTTCCGCCGTCCGCCCCCGTCACTGAACTCGCGGATCCGCGTCCGCTTATTCGCCGGATTCGATACGAACGACAAGTGATCAAGGCGCTCGAGTTCGACGATGCGAGTATAGCAAATTTCGCCCATGTACGGCCTGCCGACCACGTGGTGGCATTCTCCATACTCCTCACCGCAGATCGAGCATTTGCGAGATTTCACGACGATGCCGAGGCTCGTAAAGACTTGGCGAGGAAACAGAGCCTCTTCGACAAATTGCAGCCTATCGGCATGAATCGAAAGGCGCTCGAACCCCTTGTCTGCGCGAACAGCGTCGGCCACAGCCAATTGAGCGTTCACCAGTTCGTCCCAGGCATCGTCTGGACGCTCAGCTTTCAATAGAATCCACATCGAGATTGACGATCGAACGAAGGTAACCGCACACTCATAGCCGAGCAGAACGTTCGCCAGCCATTCGTCATTGTCCGCGACTGCGTCACGCTTAAGCTGGCCCAGCCTCTTCAAGAGCACCGCCGCCCTCTCACACGCCGAACGCTGCAGGCCGCTATCGCGTGTGATGAAGTCATATACTTCGATTTCCGCCAGCTCGACGTTTAGCTCATCGAACAGGCTGCGCGCGGATTCACTCATCAAGCATCGCTTGCACCGCCTTTTTCAGATCGGCGATACCGGATATGTCACCTTCATACGAAAGCATCTTGCACTTTCGATCAGGTGCATTCTCGACCACGACCTGAAGTTTAGCGGTTGAGCGTCCTCCTCTTCCCCTAAAAAAGTCGGTCAGATAGTTCGCGATGAGACTCAAGGCTATCGATACTAACCCGGGGCTTTCTGTCGCCAGAGCTGCCGTGATGAACAGCGTGGGGCCATACCAGTCGGCACTCT
>JAFKFJ010000093.1 GCA_017307335.1 Alphaproteobacteria bacterium
CCGGCGAGCGCTGTGCCAGCACCTCCAATCGCAATTTCGAGGGCCGGCAGGGGCCGGGCGGGCGCACCCACCTGCTGTCGCCCGCGATGGCGGCGGCGGCGGCGGTGAGCGGCCGGCTGGCCGATGTGCGGGAGTTCGCGTGAGATGGAGAAGTTCACCACCCTGACCGCGGTGGCGGCGCCGCTGCCGCTGGCGAACGTGGACACCGACAAGATCATCCCGGCGCGCTTCCTCAAGACGATCAAGCGCACCGGCCTGGGCGTGCACCTGTTCGACAGCCTGCGCTATGACGCGAACGGCGCCGAGCGGCCGGATTTCGTCCTCAACCAGGCCCCGTATCGCGATACCAGGATCCTGATCGCCTTCGAGAATTTCGGCTGCGGCTCGTCGCGCGAGCACGCCCCGTGGGCGCTGCTCGATTTCGGCATCCGCTGCGTGATTGCGCCCGATTTCGCCGACATCTTCAACAACAACTGCTTCAAGAACGGCATCCTGCCGGTGCGGCTGCCGCGCGCGGTGTGCGAGCAGCTCATGGAGGATGCGCGGCTGGGCGGGAATGCGCGCCTGACGGTCGATCTGGCGCGGCAGGTGGTGGTGCGGCCGAACGGCGAGGAAATTCCGTTCGAGGTCGATCCCTTCCGCCGGCACCTGCTGCTGGAAGGCCTCGACGATATCGGCCAGACGCTGCAGCACGCCCCGGCGATCGACGCCCACGAGGCGCGGCAGCGGTCCGCGCAGCCATGGCTGCCGGCGCTGGAGGCGGCGGACTGAGCTTCGGCTGAAGGCTAGGGAAGGATTGGAGCGGCCATGCCATCCAACAAGCGCTTGCTCGTGCTGCCGGGCGACGGCATCGGGCCCGAAGTCATGCGCGAAGTGCGCCGGGTGATCGACTGGATGGACCGTCGGCGGGCGGTGAGCTTCGACATCGAGGAAGACCTCGTCGGCGGCGCCGCGATCGAAGCGCGCGGCACCCCGATCGCCGAGGCCACCGTCGACCGGGCCAAGGCGGCCGACGCGGTGCTGTTCGGCGCGGTCGGCGGGCCGCAATGGGACGGGCTGGGCTTCGACCGCCGCCCGGAACTCGCCATCCTGACGCTGCGCCGCGAGCTGGGCCTGTTCGCCAACCTGCGCCCGGCGGTGGTGATGGACGCGCTGGTCTCGGCCAGCACGCTCAAGCCCGAGGTGGTGCAGGGCCTTGATCTCATGATCGTCCGCGAGAGCACCGGCGGCATCTATTTCGGTGAGCCGCGGGGCGTCACCACGCTGCCGGACGGCAGCAAGCGCGGCGTGAACACCGAGGTCTACACGACCGAGGAGATCGAGCGCGTGGCGCGGGTCGGCTTCGAGCTGGCGAAGCGGCGGCAGGGGCGGCTGTGCAGCGTCGAGAAGGCCAACGTGATGGAGAGCGGGCTGCTGTGGCGGCAGACCGTGACCGCGCTCGGCGCCGCGGAGTTCCCCGAAGTACAGCTTTCGCACATGTACGCCGACAACTGCGCCATGCAGCTCGTGCGCAATCCGCGCCAGTTCGACGTCATTGTGACCTCGAACCTGTTCGGGGATCTGCTGTCGGACCTCGCCTCGATGCTGACCGGCAGCCTCGGGATGCTGCCGTCGGCCACGATCGGGGCGGCAGGGGCGGACGGGCTGCGCCATGCCCTCTACGAGCCGATTCACGGCAGCGCGCCGGACATCGCCGGCAAGGGGGTCGCGAACCCGCTGGCGCAGATCCTGAGCTTCGCAATGCTGCTGCGGTACTCCTTCGGCCTCGACGCCGACGCGGCGCTGGTCGAGCAGGCGTGCGGGCGGGTGCTGGCCTCCGGCCTGCGCACGCCGGACGTGATGGCGCCCGGCTGCGCGCGCGTGGGCACCCAGGTGATGGGCGAGGCGGTGCTGCGCGAGCTGGACAAGCTGGCGGCCTGATCGCCGCGGAGGCGCGCTTGCCAGGGGGGAGGGGTTCGGCTACACCCCCGCCCTCCGCATGCACCCGTAGCTCAATTGGATAGAGCACCAGACTACGGATCTGGGGGTTAGGGGTTCGAATCCTCTCGGGTGCGCCACGCGGCGCGAATCGCGGCAGACGATGGTTCTGACAAGAGTTTGATTGCATTGGCGTGGAATTTCGGACGTCGTCAGGAACGGTTTCTGACCGCTATGATCCGATAACCCTTTGATAATCTTTGCCTTAGTAAGAGACTTAGTTTTGTCGTAGTAACTTGTGCTGCGCGTTGGGGTAGAAATTTGCTTTGACTCGAAGGTCCGTTCCCGGTAGATTTTCGGGTGACAGTCCTCACCTTTCTCGTTAGGCGGTGAGGACCAGAGTATAGCAGGTGAGGGTCAGCCAATGTCAGGAAACGCTACCGTACTCTCTATCGGTGGAGCATCGGTCAGCACTTCTGGCGCTCTGACAGGACAGATCCTTGACCAACTGAACGCGCTGTATGGCCCGGGCGGGGCGAACGCATCGCTCGTGATCGCGCCGGCAGTCGGCGATCCGCTGCCCGCGCCGACCGCTCCGAACGAGATGCTGGTGATTCCGGCCGGAGACACCGGGACGATCACCATTCCCGATGGATACGCCTACGTCGTCTACAGCGGCACCGGAAGCCTGACCGGCGGCACTGGCACCTTCATCGTCGGCGACCTGAACTACTCCGGCGGCGCTCCCTCGGTGCTTGCCAGCGATCCGACCAACACGATCGCCAGCAACATCAACGACACCGCATCCGGAGCGCAGATCATCCTGTCCGGCGGCGCCAACAACGCCGTGATGGCGAGCGGTGCCGGCGATGCCTTCACCATCGACGGCGCGGGTTCTGGCACGGTCACGGCGACCGGTGCCGGCGATACGTTCAACATGGCCGGCGGCTCCTATCTGCTCTATGCGCTGGGCGGCGCCAGTGTCACGCAGTCGGCCGGGTCGAGCACCGTGGTCGCCAGTGTCGCCGCGGTCGACATGAACGCGAGCGGCGGCAATGTCGCCTTCTTCGCCGGCACCTCGGCCGACTCGGTCGCCACCAGCGGCAGCACCACGCTGACCTTCCTCGGCGGCGGCGGCATCGACACGCTGATGGCCCAGGGCAGCGCCGACACGGTCTATGCGGGTTCGGCCGGGCTCGTTTACCAGGGCGGCTCCGGCAGCGACCTGTTCGTCGCCGGGCCCACCAGCAACGTCACCCTCACCGGCGCGGCGCAGGAGACGATCTACGGCAACGCCGGCACCAGCACCTGGAACCTCAGCAACACCTCGCAGGCCTATTTCGGCGCCGGCGGCGGGACCGACAACGTCACGCTCGGCGCCACGGCCGCGGCCTCGATCTGGGGCAACAACAACGAGAGCCTCTCCGTCAGCGGCGGGTCGGGCACGCCTGGGGGGACGCAGATCGTCGCGTTCGGCGAGGCCGACAACATCAACCTCTCGGCGGCGAACGGCGGCAATGCCGTCGTCATGTGGAACGCCGAGGTCGGCACGCAGGCCTTCACCGGCAACACGACGCTGGTGGCGTCGGGCGCCGGCAACGACAGCGTGGTCATGTTCTCCGCGTCGCAGTTCGGGGCGTCGCCGGGGCCGGCGCACACGATCACGGTTTCCAACTGGCAGGCCAGTGACGTGTTCGATCTCAGCTTCGCGCAGGACTCGAACGGCAACTACCTGGCCGGCTACACCGCTGCCGATGCCGCGAGCGCCACCACGCAGCTGGCCGCAGGCAGCTCCTTCACGCTCTCGGACGGCACCACCGTGGTCTTCCAGGGCGCCAAGCCGACCACGATCGCCCACATCTGATCAAGGCCGCTCCGGGCCTTCGGCCCGGCGCCTCCACCGATTGGCCCGCCAGCCTCTGGCGGGCCTTTCGCATTTGTGGCCTCGTCCCTGGACTGAGCAGGGGAGGAGGGCATGCAGCCGGTCGTGATCGGCGTCGATGTCGGAACCGGCAGTGCGCGGGCCGGGGTGTTCGACCTGCTTGGGCACAGGCTGGGCAGCGCGGTGCAGCCGATCCGCATGTGGCAGGAGCCCGCGGACCACTGCGAGCAGTCCTCGGCCGATATCTGGCAGTCGGTGTGTCTGGCGACGCGTGCTGCGCTGGCCACAGCGGGGCCGGTCGATGTGCGCGGCATCGGGTTCGATGCCACCTGCTCGCTGGTCGTGGTGGACGCCGCCGGTGCGCCGGTGACCGCGAGTGCGAGCGGCGATCCGGCGCGCGACGTGATCGTCTGGATGGACCATCGGGCGCTGGCGCAGGCCGAGCGGATCAACGCGACCGGCAGCGACGTGCTGCGCTATCTGGGCGGCCGCATCTCGCTGGAGATGCAGACGCCCAAACTGCTGTGGCTGCGCGAGAACCTGCCCGACACCTGGCGCCGCGCCGCCGCCTTTTTCGATCTGCCGGATTTCCTGACGTGGCGAGCGACCGGCGCCGATTCGCGCTCGCTCTGCTCCACGGTCTGCAAATGGACCTATCTCGGGCACGAGGGGCAGTGGGACCCGGCCTATTTCCGCGCCATCGGGCTTGGCGATCTGGCCGACGAGGGGTTTGCCCGGATCGGCACGACGGTGCTGCCGATGGGGGCGCCGGTCGGCGCGGGTGTGCGCGGCGCCGCGGCGGCCGCGCTGGGCGTGCCCGCCGGGACGCCGGTCGGCACCTCGGCGATCGACGCGCATGCCGGCGGCATCGGCACCATCGGGGCAACGCTGCCGGGACAGGCCGCGCCGCTGGAGCGGCGGCTGGCGCTGATCGCCGGCACTTCGAGCTGCCACATGGCGGTCTCCGCCGCGCCGCGCTTCGTGCCCGGGGTTTGGGGCCCGTATTTCTCGGCCATGCTGCCCGGCCTGTGGTTGAACGAGGGCGGCCAGTCGGCGACCGGCAGCCTGCTCGACCACGTCGTGCTGCGCCGCGCGCGGGGTCTGGCATTGGGCGCATCGCCATACGAGGCGCTGAACGCGCGCCTGGGCGAACTGGCCGGGACGGCGCCGGTGCCGGCGGCGCTGACCCGCGGGCTGCACGTGCTGCCCTACTTCCACGGCAACCGCTCGCCCCGGGCCGACGCCACGCTGCGGGGCATGGTCAGCGGCCTCGCGCTGACCGACACGGCGGACGATCTCGCGCTGCTCTATCTCGCGACCGTGCAGGCGATCGCCTGCGGCACGCGCCACATCATCGAGGCCTGCAACGCGGCCGGGTACGGGCTCGACACCATCGTTGCCTGCGGCGGGCTCGCGAAGAACCCGCTGGTGCTGCGCGAGCATGCCGACGCGACCGGCTGCGCGGTGGCGCTGCCGGAAGAGCCGGATGCCGTGCTGCTCGGCGCGGCGGTGCTGGGCGCCGTCGCCGGCGGCGTTCATCCGACGATCCCGGCGGCCATGGCGGCGATGACGCGTGCGGCGATCGCCGTGGAGCCGCGCGGCGGCGCCGCGGCCGACTATCATGCGGCGAAATACGCCGTGTTCCGCCGCATGTACGACGACCAGATGGCGTATCGCGCCCTGATGGGCTGAGCGCCCATTCGCCGAACGATCCGCGTCCGCTGTTCCCCACCCGCAAATGCCCGTATCCTGAGCGGATACGCGGGAACGGCCGAGGTCGCGAGATGCTCGATGAGTCTGAGACACGGCTGCGTGCGAGCAGCGCGGAACGGTTGGAGCAGGCCGCGCGCGCGGCCTGGCTGTATTACATCGGCGGCCGCACGCAGGACGAGATTGCGGCGGCGCTGGCGATTTCGCGGCAGGCCGCGCAGCGGCTGGTGTCGCTTGCGCTGACCGAGAAACTGATCAAGTTCCGCGTCGATCACCCGATCGCCGCGTGCATGGCGCTCGGCGAGGCGCTCACCGCGCGATACGGGCTTCGCTCCTGCGAGGTTGTGCCGGCGGCGGGGGCGGGGGGGCTCGCGAGCGTGGCGGTCGCCGGCGCGCGCATGCTGGAGCGCTGGTTCGCCCAGCGCGTGCCGCTCACCCTCGGCGGCTCCACCGGACGCACCCTGCGCGCGATCGCGGCCGAGCTGCCGCCGATGACGGCCCCGCAGCACAAGGTGTTCTCCCTCTGCGGCATCATCGCCCCCAACGGTCGCGCCATCGCCGCCGAGCCAGTGATGCAACTGGCCGAGCGCACCGGCGCGCAATGCTTCCCCATGCCACTGCCGGTGGTGGTTGCGACCGTCGAGGAGCGGGCGCAACTGCAGGCGCAGCGCGCCTACCACACGCTGCAGGCGCTGTTTGCCGAGAGCCGCACGCTGATGGTCGGCGTGGGCCATGTCGGCTGGCAGTCGCCGATCCACGCCTCCGGCTGCATCACCGATGCGGAGCTGACCGCGCTGATCGAGGCCGGGGCGGTCGGCGAAATTGCCGGCTGGGCGTTCGACGCCGCGGGGCAGCTCATCGCCGGACGTGTGAACGATCGCGTGACCGGGCTCGCGATCGCGCCGGATCCGACGCGGCTGGTGATCGGGGTGGGTGCCGGCGCGGCGAAGCTGCCGGCGCTGCGCGCGGCGATGCTCGGCGGTCTGGTCAGCGGCCTGGTGACGGACGAGCCCACGGCCGCGGCGCTGCTGGGCGATCCGGCGAGCGGCTTGACAAGGGCGGAACAGTTCTGATCATCTGCCCTGACGATGGGCACAAGCCCACCCGACAGGGCTGAAGAGGGAACGGAAACGATGCGCCTGAGGCACCTCCTCGCCGGT
>JAFKFJ010000094.1 GCA_017307335.1 Alphaproteobacteria bacterium
GACGGTGACGAGGGCCGGTCGGACCATGGCGGCGGGTTCGGCGCTCAGATGACTCGCGTGCCGCGCGCCAGCGCGGCGACGCCGGTGCGGGAGATTTCCGCAAGCCCCAGCGGGCGCATCAGCTCGATGAACGCGTCGAGCTTGTCGGTGCTGCCGGTCATCTCGAACACGAAGCTCTCCGTCGTCGCGTCCACGACGCGCGCGCGGAAGGCGTCGGCCAGCCGCAGCGCCTCCGCCCGGCGCTCCCCGTCGGGCACGATCACCTTGATCAGCGCCATCTCGCGCGCAAGGTGCGGGCCTTCGAGCGTGAGGTCGGCGACGCGATGCACCGGCACCAGCCGGTCAAGCTGCGCCTTGATCTGCTCGATCACCATCTCGGTGCCGCCGGTGACGATGTTGATGCGGCTGCGGTTGCGGCCATCCTCCACCGGCGCCACGGTCAGGCTGTCGATGTTGTAGCCGCGGCCGGAGAACAGGCCGATGACGCGGGCGAGCACGCCCGCCTCGTTGTCCACGAGAACGGAGATCGTTGCCGAGCGCAGGCGCGTGTCGAGCGGACTTGGCATCGGATCAGACAAGCACCAGGCCTTCGTCGGTGATCCCGGCGGCTTCGTCCTCGTGCTCCGGCCCGAGGATCATCTCGTTGTGCGCGGCGCCGCTCGGGATCATCGGGAAACAGTTCTCCTTCTGCTCCACCAGGATGTCGGCGATCACCGCGCCCGGGTTCGCCAGCATCGCGCGGATCACGTCGTCGAGCTCATCGACCGTGGTCGCGCGCAGGCCGGTGGCGTGAAAGCTCTCCGCCAGCCTCACGAAGTCGGGCAGCGCCGCGGTGTAGCTCTCGGCATAGCGCCCGCCGTGCAGCAGCTCCTGCCACTGCCGCACCATGCCCATGTACTGGTTGTTGAGGATGAACGCCTTCACCGGCAGCCGGTACTGCGCGATCGTCGACATCTCCTGAATGTTCATCAGGATGCTCGCCTCGCCGGCGATGTCGATCACCAGCGCATCGGGATGCGCGATCTGCACGCCCATCGCGGCCGGCAGCCCGTAGCCCATCGTGCCCAGCCCGCCGCTCGTCATCCAGTGATTCGGCTGCTGGAACTTGAAGAACTGCGCGGCCCACATCTGGTGCTGGCCGACCTCGGTGGTGATGAACGTCTCGCGGCCCAGCTCGCGCGTGATCTGGTACAGCCGCTCGATCGCGTATTGCGGCTTGATCACGGCACCCTTCTCGCTTGGCTGCGTGTAGCGCAGCGCGTTCTTTGCCCGCCAGGTATCGATCTGCCGCCACCATTCGGTCAGCGCGGCGCGGTCCGGCTCCCGCGGGTCGGCGTCCCACGCCGCGATCAGCGCCTCCAGCCCGCGTCCGGCATCGGCCACCATCGCGACCTCCACCGGCACGTTCTTGTTGATCGAGGACGGGTCGATGTCGATCTGGATCTTGCGCGAGTTCGGGCTGAACGCCGCGAGCTTGCCGGTAACACGGTCGTCGAACCGCGCGCCCACCGCGAGCATCACGTCGCAGCCGTGCATCGTCAGGTTCGCCTCGTACGTCCCGTGCATGCCGAGCATGCCGAGGAAGTGCGGGTCGTCGGCCGGGAACGCGCCGAGGCCCATCAGCGTGCTGGTGCAGGGAAACCCGGTCTTCTCCACGAACCGGCGCAACGCCGCGCTCCCCGCGTCGCCCGCGTTGATCACGCCGCCACCGGTGTAGATCACCGGCCGCCGCGCCCCCTTCAGCAGCGCCACCGCGCGCGCCACGGCGCCGGCATCGGGCACGGTCTGCGGGCGGTAGCTGCGGTGCGGCGCGTCAGGCGGCGGCGTGTAGGTCGCGCGGCCGATCACCACGTCCTTCGGCAGGTCAATCACCACCGGTCCTGGCCGGCCACTGCGCGCGACGTAGAACGCCTCGTGCACCACCCGGGCGAGGTCGTCGGCGCGCTTGACGAGGTAGTTGTGCTTGGTCGCCGGGCGCGTGATGCCGGTCGTGTCCGCCTCCTGGAAGGCGTCGTTGCCGATCAGGTGCGTCGGCACCTGCCCGGTCAGGCACACGATCGGGATGCTGTCCATCAGTGCGTCGACAAGGCCGGTCACGGCATTGGTGGCACCGGGGCCGCTGGTCACCAGCACCACGCCCACCCGGCCGGTGGAGCGCGCGTATCCCTCCGCCGCATGCACCGCCGCCTGCTCGTGGCGGACGAGGATGTGGCGGATCGCATTCTGGTGGAAGATCGCGTCATAGATCGGCAGCACCGCGCCGCCGGGGTAGCCGAAGATGACCTCCACGCCCTGATCCTTCAGGGCCTGGAGCAGGACCTCGGCGCCGCTCATGGCGGCGTCGGACGAAGGGGGATTGGGGGCCATCGTGCTCATGACGGTTGCTTACTGGGCACGTTGCAGTGCGTCAACCGGCGTCGCGAAGAAAATTCATCAGAGGGGCGGTTTCGCATGCCGAAAGTTGCGCTAGACCCGTGCAGCGCGCATGGATCGTATGCGTATGCGCTGGGTCGATCAGGGGCCGGTGCCGCAGCCAGGTCGCCTGCCGCTTCGTGTACTGCCCGGTCACCAGTACCGCCCGGCGCTCGGCCTCGGCGAGCGTGAGGGTCCCGCGCAGATGCGCGCTGAGTTCGGGTACGCCATGCGCGCGCAGCGCCGGCAGCGCGGGGTCGAGGCCGAGGGCGAGCAGGCCGCGCACCTCCTCCAGCGCCCCCGCCCGCAGCATGGCGGCGAAGCGCGCGGCGATGGCCTCGCGCAGCGCCGCGCGCGGCGGGTCGAGCAGGACCGCGGCGAAACGCCACGGCGCCGGCGCGCCGCGCTCCGCCTGCCACGCCGCGAGGCCCCGGCCGGTGCCCCGCCACACCTCCCACGCACGAGCGACGCGCTGGCTGTCGGTCGGCCGCAGCCGCGCGGCGGTAGCGGGATCGACCTTCGCCAGGCCGGCATGCAGCGCCGCCGGGCCGATCTCCGCCAGCAGCCGCCGCGCCTCGGCCCGCGCCGTCGGCCCGGGCTCCGGGATGGCGGCCAGGCCCTCGACCAGCCCGGCGAGATAGAGGAACGATCCGCCGCACAGGATCGGCACGCACCCCTCCGCCCGTGCCGCCGCCATCGCGCCGAGTGCCGCCTCCCGCCACCAGGCGGCGCTCGCCGGCGCGGCCGCGGCGCGCACACCGTAGAGAAAGTGCGGCACCATCGCCTCCTCCTCCGGGCTCGGCCGGGCGGTGAGCACCCGCAGTTCCCGGTAGAGCTGCATCGCGTCGGCGTTGATGACGCACCCGCCCAGCCGCTGCGCAAGACCGAGGGCCAGGGCCGACTTGCCGCTCGCGGTCGGCCCGGCGACGATCAGCGCACGGGGCGGCTTAGCCATGGCTTGCGGCGCGCGGCGACCGCTCGCATACGCCGGCCATGCGCCACGTCCTGACCCTGATTGCCGATCGCGCCGCCACTTCGCTCTCCCCCGCCCTCATCGCGCGCGTGCGCGAGGCCGTCGAGGGGGAAGCGCCGATCCTGCTCGCCCCCGGCGAGGCCGCCGACATCCCCTGCGCCGCCCCGCCCGACCCGGCGCGCATCGCCGCCGCCCTCGAAGACGCGCCCGTGGACGCGATTGCGACGCGCCCGCGGGGGCGGCGCAAGGGGCTGCTGGTCGCCGACATGGACAGCACCATCGTCACCAGCGAGACCTTGGACGAGCTCGCCGCGCTCGCCGGCGCCGGGGCTGCGGTCGCGGCGATCACGCGGCGCAGCATGAACGGCGAGATCGAGTTTGCGGAGGCGCTGCGCGAGCGGGTGGCGATGTTGCGCGGCCTGAAGCTGGACGCGCTGGAGCGGATCTGGTCCGGCGTCCGCTTCACCCCCGGCGCGCGGGAACTGGTCGCGACCATGCGCGCGCACAATGCCACCACCGCGCTCGTCACCGGCGGGTTCACCTTCTTCAGCGGGCGCGTCGCGGCCGCGCTGGGGTTCGACGTGCACCGCGCGAACACGCTGCTCGACGACGGCGCGCAGCTCACCGGCACGGTCCGCGAGCCGATCCTCGATCGCGACGCCAAGCTTGCCACCCTGCGGGAGCTGGCGGAGGCGCGCGGCCTGCGCCTCGCGGCGACACTCGCGGTGGGCGACGGTGCGAACGATCTCGGCATGCTGCAGGAGGCCGGGCTCGGCATCGCGTTCCGCGCGACGCCCGTCGTCGCCGCGGCCGCACGCGCCCGCGTGGACCATGCCAACCTGCGGGCACTGCTGTTCGCCCAGGGCTACCGGGCGGCCGAGTTCAGCGAGGGCTGAGCAGCCCCGCTCAGCCCGGCTGCTTGCCGCTGTCCGACTTCACGGTGAGCGGCACCCAGCGCAGCCCGTCGCTCCCCTGCACCAGGAACAGCACCGAGGCGCGGCCCGCCTTGCGAACCTTCTCCACGCGCTGCTGCACGTCCGCGGGCGTGGCGACCTCCTCCTGCTGCACTTCGACGATCACGTCGCCGGGCTTGAGCCCACGATCCGCCGCCGGCGTCCCGTCGCCCACGCCGGTGATGACCACGCCCTTCTGGTCCTGCGAGAGCTGGAACTTGTCCCGCGCATCGGGCGTGATCGGCGCGAGCTGCAGCCCGAGGGACTTCAGCTCCAGCGGCTTGGTGGGCTCGGTCTTGTCCACCGCCGCCACCTGCTGCTGATCGTCGGGCAGCTCGCCCACCGTGACCTGCAGCGTCTGCTCGTGCCCGTCGCGCCAGACCATGACCGGCACCTGCCGGTTGATGGCGGTCTCGGCCACCATGCGCGGCAGGCTGCGCATCTCCTTCACGTCCTGGCCATCGAACTTCAGCACGATGTCGCCGTTGCGCATCTGCGCCTTGGCCGCCGGGCCGTCGCCCTCCACGCCCGCGACCAGCGCGCCCGACGGCTCCTTCAGCCCGAGGCTCTCGGCGATATCCGGGGTCACCTGCTGGATCTTCACGCCCAGCCAGCCGCGCCGCGCGTGCCCGTAGTTCTCCAATTGCGAGACCACGGTGGTCGCGAGCTTCGCCGGGATCGAGAAGCCGATGCCGATCGAGCCGCCGGAGGGCGAATAGATCGCGGTGTTGATGCCGATCACCTCGCCGTCCATGTTGAACAGCGGCCCGCCCGAGTTGCCGCGGTTGATCGGCGCGTCGGTCTGGATGAAATCGTCGTAAGGTCCCTGGTTGATGTCGCGCCCGCGGGCCGAAACGATGCCGGCGGTGACGGTGCCGCCGAGGCCGAACGGATTGCCGATCGCCATCACCCAGTCGCCCACGCGCATCGCATCGGAATTGCCGAACTTGAGCGCCGGCAGCGGCTTGTCGGCATGTACGCGCAGCACGGCGATATCGGTCTTGGTATCGCGCCCGACCAGCGTGGCCTTCAGCGTCGTGCCGTCCTGCAGGGTCACGGTAATCTCGTCCGCGCCCTCGATCACGTGGTTGTTGGTCACCACGAGGCCGTTGCTGTCGACGATGAAGCCTGAGCCGAGGCTCTGCATCTTGCGTGCCGGCATCTGGGGGGCGTCATGCCCGCGGCGGTTGCGCTCGAGGAAGTCGCGGAACAGTTGCTCGAACGGCGATCCGGGCGGGAACTGCGGCATTTCCGGGCCGACGCCGGGCCGGTCGCTCTGCGCCGTGAGCGTCTGGCTGGAAGAGATGTTCACGACCGCCGGCAGCAGGCGGGCCGCCAGATCGGCGAAGCTGTCCGGCGCCGGCCGGGCGAAGGCGGGCGGTGTCACGACGACGCTGGCCGGCAACACCAGCGCGGTCGCGGCCGCCAGAAGCGCGGCGCGGAAGGTACGGGCGAACTCGGTACGCATGGGAGCAACTCTCATCGGGGCCTGTCAGTGTGGAACGTGGCGGGCATCCAAGCAAGTTTCGTGCAAAGTGTTCCGGGGGCGTTCACGTCGCTGCGACCCTGCTTTCCGGCCCCGCCTATTTCCCGGCCTCAGGGGCTGCCGCCGGGGCCGAAGCGGGGGCCGAAGCGGGGGCCGAAGCGGGGGCCGCGGCGGCCTCGCCAGGCGCGGGCATCGGCGGGCCCCTGCGCAGAAGCCTGAGGAAATCATCGCCCGGCGTCATCACCAGGCGCGAAGCGCCGCTGCCGAACGCATCCCGGTATGCCTGGAACGTGCGCCAGGTCCGGAAGAAGTCGGGATCGCGCTGCACGGCCGCGGCATAGATGTCGATCGACTTCGCCTCGCCCTCGCCCCGCAGCCGGTCGGCGGTGGCGCGGGCTTCGGCCAGCAGCACCGTGCGGTCCCGGTCGGCGTCGGCCTTGATGCGGGCGGCGGCTTCCGCGCCCTCGGCCCGCGCCTGCTTGGCCACCCGCTCGCGCTCGGACTGCATGCGGGCGAGCACCGCCTGCGTGTTCTCCTCGGGCAGGTCCGCGCGGCGGATGCGCACGTCCTCGACGGTCACGCCGAAGTTGCGCATCTCCGCGTTCGACTGGTCGCGGATCAGGCCCATGATGCGCCCGCGCTCGGACGAGAGCACATTCAGAAGCTGCTCGTTGCCCAGCACGCGGCGCAGCGAGGAGGACACGACCGAGTTCAGCCGCGCGCGAATCCCCTCCTCCGTCGCGCCGACGGCCTGATAGTAGCGCAGCGGATCGGTGATGCGGAACCGGGTGAAGCTGTCCACGATCAGTCGCCGCTGGTCGCCCAGGATCACC
>JAFKFJ010000184.1 GCA_017307335.1 Alphaproteobacteria bacterium
GGGTCCATCCCGAAGCCCGCGGTGAAGGCCACGAGCTGCAGGACGGCCGCCAGAATGCGGCGCCCGCCGCAGGCGCCGGCGGCCAGCACCGGGCGGCCGGCGGCGCGCAGGATCACCGGGCACATGTTGGTCAGCGGCCGGCGCCCGGGCGCGATCGCGTTCGGCGCGCCGGGGCGCGGGTCGAACCACATCACGCCGTTGTTCATCAGCACGCCGGTCCCGGGCAGGACGACCTTGCTGCCCATGGAGGCGAGCAGCGTGCTGGTCAGCGCGACCATGCCACCCTCGGCGTCGACGACGGTCAGATGGGTGGTGCAGCCCTCGGGCCCGCCCTCTCCCGCCTGATCTTCGCCCGACCGCGCCAGCCGGTCGGCGTACGCGGCGAGGAGCCGGCGCGCGAGGCCGGCGTACCACTCCGCATCCGGGGCGCGACCCACGACAGGAAGACCCTCGAGCACCCGCGCCAGGGTCGGGCCGGCGGTCAGCCCGCCGGCGTATTGCACGACGTGCCCGGCCCAGGTCACCTCCCCGGCCGGCCGGACCCGCGCCGCGCAGGCCCGCAGGTCGGCGGCGGCCAGCACGCCCCCCAGCGCCGCGGTATCGGCGGCCAGCACCGCGGCGACGTCGCCCTCGTAGAAGTCGCGCAGCCCTGCGGCCGCCAGCCGCTCGAGCGTGTCCGGCAGGCGACCGAGCCGGAAGCAGGGCGGCGTGCCGCGATAGGGCGGCAGCGGCGGCAGGCCGTTCGGCAGGTAGATGCGCGCGCTCTCCGCGTAGTTCCGCAGTTGCGGTGCGGCGCTCGCGATCATGAGCGTGGTGAACCAGTCCTGCGGCAGCCCGCGCCGCGCGATCGCGATGGCCGGTGCGAGCAGCTCGGCCATCGGCATGCGGCCCCAGCGCGCGTGCAGCGTCCGGTAACCTTCCACCGCCGCGGGCACGACGAAGGACAGGGGGCCGTGCAGGTTCGTGTCCCCTTCCACCTCCGGCCACGCGAAGCCGTCCGCGGTGGGCCGGCCGGTGAGGCGGAAGCGCGAAGGTTCGAGCCCGGCGGGCGCGACCGGTCCGAAATCCACCACCTCGGCGCGCGCTTGCCCGGCGGCGTGCACGAGCGCGAAGCCGATCCCGCCCAGGCCCGAGTTCCACGGCTCCGCCGCCGCGAGGGCGAAGGCCGCGGCCACCGCGGCGTCCACCGCGTTGCCGCCCGCCTCCAGCACGGCAACGCCGGCCTCGGCGGCCGCGCGTGCCTGTGCGACGACGATGCCCCGCCGGCCGCGGGCCGCTGGCTTGCGCACCTGCCAGTGCTGGGTGGTGTGCGGGGGAACGGCGTAGTCGGGCAAAGCCGGCATCGGAACGTCCTCGCGGCCATGGATCGGCGGCGGAAAGCCTCTTAGGCTCGCATGCACCCCCCGCCTCGCACAACGCCAGGAGCGCCCGGTGGCACGATCGATCGCCTGCCTGACCTTCGACCACGACAATGCCTCGTCGGCGATCGCGCGCGGCATGACGACACCTACCGCGATCTCGCGCGGCGACTTCGGGATCGTCGCGGTGCCGCGCATCCTGTCGCTGCTGGCGGCGCACGACATCCGCTCGACATGGTTCATCCCGGGGCACACCATCGCGAGCTACCCGGCATGCGTCGCCAAGGTTGCAGAGGCCGGCCACGAGATTGCCCATCACGGCTGGACGCACCGCACCCCGGCCTCGCTGGGCCGCGCGGGCGAGGAGCGCGAGCTGATCCGCGGCAATGAGGCGATCCGCGCGCTGACTGGACGTTCGGCGAAGGGCTACCGTTCACCCGCCTGGGATCTCAGTCCCGACACCGTGGACCTGCTGCTGGCGCACGGCTTCGACTACGACAGCAGCATGATGGGCGATGACTACCTGCCCTATCAGGCGACGCGGGGCGATGTCGTGACGCTCGATGCACCGCTAGTGCGCGGTGCGCCGACCGCGCTGGTCGAGATGCCGATAAGCTGGAGCCTCGATGATTTCCCGGCCTTTGAATACATGCGGCTCGAAGGCGGCATCCTGCCGGGGCTGATGAACGCCGACCTCGTGCTGCAGAACTGGCTCGCGGACTTCGCCTACATGCGCGCCCACCTCGAGTGGGGGATCATCACCTACACGTTTCACCCCCACGTCATCGGGCGTGGCCACCGGATGCTGATGCTGGAAAAGCTGATCCGCGCGCTGCGTGACGACGGGGCGGAGTTCCTGACGATGGCGGAGGCGGTCACGGAGTATCGGCGCCATTTCCCGCAGGGCCGCGCGATCGGCTCGCCGCCGCCGGCGCGCGCCGCAGCGGGTCCGCACGCAGCCTAGCGAGGGCGAACGGCGCCAGAGGCCGGCCTGGACGCCCTATCCTCGTGGGATCGGTCGCACTACCCTTCCGGATCGAACGATGGGGAGGGCCAGCCGCCATGGACGTCAATCTTGCAAAGCGCACTGCCTTGATCACCGGCGGCAGCAAGGGCCTCGGACTCGCGGTCGCGGTCCGGATGGCGGAATCCGGTGCAGACGTCGCACTTCTGGCGCGCCGCGCAAATGTCCTTGAGGAAGCGCGGACGATTGTCGCCAGGACCGCGCGGGGGCGCGTTCATGTCGTGCCCAGCGACGTGTCCAGGGCAGAAGAGGTCGCGCGAGCCTATGCCTCGGTCATGGATGCGTTCGGGCGCGTCGACATCCTGGTGAACAACGCGGGCACTTCCCAGACCGGGGCATTCCCGACGATCAGCGACGAGGTCTGGCAAGCCGATCTCGATCTGAAGCTGTTCGCAGCCATCCGGCTCGCGCGCCTCGTGTGGCCGCAGATGGTCGAGCGTCGCTGGGGACGGATCATCAACGTGCTCAACATCGGCGCCAAGGCTCCGAAGGCCGGAACAGCGCCGACGACAATCTCGCGGGCCGCGGGCATGGCGCTGACCAAGGTACTGGCCGGGGAAGGAGCGCCCCACAACATCCTCGTCAATTCGCTGCATGTCGGGCTGATCGACAGCGATCAATGGGTCCGGCGCCACGCGAAAGGACCGGCGCAGCCGTACGAGGCATTCCTCGCACAGATGGCAAAGGATATACCTCTCGGCCGGGTCGGCGCGGCCGAGGAATTCGCGAACGTCGCCTGCTTCCTCGCCTCGGACCTTGCCGGCTACGTCACCGGGACCTCGATCAACGTCGACGGCGATCTTTCGCCTGTCATGTAGCGACGAAACCGCCCGGGACGAACGAGTGAGTGACCACTCCCGGAGGGCTGCCGGCGGCTGGATCGACGTACCAGGCGGCCGTTCGGATGCCACCGCTGCATTGCTGACATGCGCCAACCCGGGCGTTGTGTGTCGGTTTCGTGGCAACGGCGTGTCGCACGTCACACCGCGCCCGCCGAGGCATGCCTACGTTTCCGGTGTTCGCGATGAATTCGCGCAAGGAACCAGGAACTCTGAGGAGGCATGACATGCGACGTTTCCTGCTCTCGCTCGCCGTTCTCGCCGGCTTCGCGGCCCCCGCCCTGGCCGCTACCTCGCAGCGGAGCGACCAGACAAGCGACAACACCGCCTATGCCGCGCGCGCCTCCACCGCGCCCGCCGATGTTCCGGCACACCTGATGACGCCGGACGGCACGTTGATCAACGGATTGCTGCCCAACTCGTCCACCGTCGGCTGAGCGGCGATCGGCGGCACTGCAGCGCAGCCGGCTGCTTCTCTCCGAGCCCGTTGGAGCACGGACCAGAAGCCGCCGGCCGCCTCAAGCGGGATGAATTCGCCCGCGCTCACTCGCCCCGTTCTAGCTCTTTGATTTGAAGGCATGATTCAGACCTCCGGCAGTTCCGCCTCCGGTCGTCATGCTCAAGTCGCTGGTTGGCATCCGGTGCCGCCGAAGAACCCGCGTTTCGACGGGCGGTGCGGATCGCTCCGCCGCAGGGGCGCGCCCACGACAGCCATCATAAGCCCCGCGGGTTGCCCCTCACCGGCGAAGGCGGCCCAATTTTCGCCGGCTTGGCAGGCTCAATCCAGGCGCAAAAAGGAGCGGGGGGCGGCCCCAATCGCGCATCAGACGCGAAAACTGGTTCAACGGCGAAGGAGAGCGTCAATCGCCGACCCGCCAGGGCGATCGGTCGTTCCAGCGACGGAGGGCGGCGGTTGCCCAGGCTGCCGATTTGTCGGCGTGGCAGATGTTGCAGGCGTTCGGGATCTTCAGGCTCTCCGTTTCCGCCGGATAGACGAAGCGAAAGGTGTGGCTGCTCACGTTCACATCGGCGATCGTCTGCTCGATCTTCGGCATGTGGCAGGCGGCGCATTGACTCCCGGCGCTGCCGGCCTTGTGGTGTGTGTGCGCCTCGATCGTCGCTGCGTGCGGGCCGTTCTGCGCATTCGGTCCGTGGCAGCCAAGGCATAGGCTGTTGCCAGGGCGGCGCAGCATCGCTTCATTGCCTGAGCCGTGCGGATCGTGGCAGCTGAAGCACGTCACGCCGCGCGCATACATCAGGCTGGTCACGAAGTCGTTGCCCTGCATTCGGTTCTTGTGAGCGGTGCCATCGGCAAAATGTGTGAAAGTCGTCTCGCCGAGCTTGTGCTCCTCGAGCATCCAGAAGTCGGCGAGATTGAGCCCGACGTGAAATCCCACAGGCCAATCATAGTACGCGCCATCGATCGGGTTTCTGAGTGGCCGCCCCTGCGAGTGGCACTGAATGCAGGTATCGTTCGCGTGCACATAGTCGAGGCGCGCGGGGTTGATGATCGTGCCTCCAACCGGCTTGGCGACGTGTGCGCTCCCTGGCCCGTGACAGCGCTCACAGCCGACATTCCACTCCGTGACGGCCTTCGTGGTGATGTTGTAGTTCACTGAGTGGCAGCCATCGCAGAGTGGGCCGGTGGGGCGCCGCGCATTGTCGGCCGGGTAGAACGGCACCCACCAGTCCGCTCCGTTCGGCACGAAATACTTGCGCCAGATCTTGTGCGTCACGTCCCACTGGGCTGACAGGGGGACGAAGCCGTCGCCGACCCTCTTGAAATAGCGCTGCTTCCACTTGCTGCCGTAGACGAAGGCGATGTCGTCCTTCGTGAAGGTAACGAGAGGATCTGGCTTCGACAGGTCCGGGATGATCGCATCCGGATGTTCCCTGGGATCGCGCACGACGTTGGCCATGCGCGTTTGCTTCCATCGGTCGTAGATCGCTGTGTGACATCGACGGCAGGCCGCCGAACCGACATAGTGGGCGTCGTTGACGGCGACATCGTCCGCAGCCCCTGGCGACAGCGGCGCGACGTTCGGCAGGTGGCGAAGGTAGGCCACGAGCTGCCAGAGTTGCTCGTCCGGCATCGACCACGCCGGCATGCCGGTGTTTCGGATGCCGTTGCGGATGTGATAGAACATCTCGCCGTCAGTCAGGGCCACGACATTCAGCGAGCGTAGCGCGGGCGGCCGTGGATATTCCCCCGCGCCGATCTCGGTCTTACCGCTGCCGTCGTAGGCATGGCAGATCTCGCACTTCTCTCGAAACAGCGTCTGTCCCGCGGCGATGGCGGCGGCGTCGTTGGCGAGCGGATTGACGCGCGTCCTGTCGATTGGCGGCACGCTTGCGCGTAGCAGCCAGGTCGCAATAGCCGCCTCGATTGCTGGTGGCTCACGTCGCGCGCTCGACAGGCCCGGGACAACCGCCCGGTACACAATGACGGCGCCTGCAGCGAGCACGATCGCGATCGCAAGGACAAGGACACTGGTGCGGCGATGGCGGTGCATCATGCGCCGTCTCCGCGCTCGCGGCCGCCGGGGGGAGGCCAGTGGTGCGTCTCGGCGGCGGCGTCGCGCGCCCAGCGATAGAAGGCATCATAGAGGCCCATCGCGGCGTCGAGCTGCGCCAGGTCGTCGCGGAACATGCGGGACAGGCCGAGCGAGGCGGCAAGCAGCCCGGCGGCCTGGGGCGCCTGATCGAGCCGTGCGGTGTCGGCTGCCCGCACGATCGCGGCGAGCCGATCCAATGCCGGGGTGCGCAACGCGAACTCGTCCAGCATCGCGTCGAACGTGCAGGCGTCACCGCGATGGCTCCAGAAGCTGCCTTCTGTGTCGAAAGTGGCTGCTGCGAACTGCTCGGCGACGCCGGCGATCTCCGATGGCGCCACGAACAAGAAGAGTGCCGACCGATCGACAAAGCGACGGATCAGCCAGGGGCAGGCAATCCGGTCGATCTTCGGCCGCGCGCGAGTGACCCAGACGGTTCGGCCATGCCCGTCGCGCGGAGGGAGGCGGTCCGGTCTGACGAGGAGCCCGCCGGCCCGGCGCCAGGCGTCAAAGCCGCCTTCGAGGTATTCGGCCCGGGCGCCGGCATTGCGCAGCCAGGCCGCGACGCCCTGGCTTGGAGCATGCCCGGCACGGCACGCGACCACGACGGATGTGCCGGCGAATTCGGGCGCCCAGCGGGCCACGCCGCGATGATCGCGCCATTGGCCGGCGGGCAGGAATCGTGGATCGTCCGCTCGCTCATCGTCCTGGCGCACATCAAGGATCAGTGGCGCGTCAGGGGTCCCGACAAGCCGAAGGAGCTGGGCGACGGTGATCGCATCGGGCGTAGGCACGCGCGTCCCCTCCATGATCGGGAGTTCGGACGCGATACTTCGGCCGAAGCCTCACGGGGCAATCGCGATCATCCCCATGAGATGAAAGGTGCGCCCGCCCGCGCTGGAGTGTCAACGGCTCCGTCAAGCACGCGTATCCGCTCCGTTCTGACGCGCTCGCCGTATCCGCGCTTCGGCGCAGGCCAGCTACGATCAGGATCCCAGAGTAGCCAGACGCCGACGTGCCGGGCGCGAGGCGCGTGGACGGGCCGGCCATGTCGAGATTGACACAGACAGCGCGGCTCTGTCCGCAGGTTGCGGACATTTTCGGTTGGCACCAGCCGACATGCCTCTTAAGGCTTTGATATCAGTATGAGCCCGGTGGGACTCGAACCCACGACCCCAAGATTAAAAGTCTCGTGCTCTACCACCTGAGCTACGGGCTCATCCATTCCCGCGCCTTCAACGCCAGCGGCATTGCGGCGTCAATCCTTGACGTCGGCGGCGACCCGCATCCGCACGATGCGGTCCGGGTTCTGCACCATCCCGTTGGCGCCCGAGCCACGCTTGATGTGGTCCACGTGCTCCATCCCCGAGACCACCTGGCCCCAGATCGTGTACTGGCCGTCGAGGCTCGGTGCCGGCGCGAACATGATGAAGAACTGGCTGTCTGCCGAGTTCGGGTCCGAGGTGCGCGCCGCGCCGACGGTGCCCCGCAGGAACTTGCGGGTGCGGGAGAACTCGGCCGGCAGCGGGCCCATGCCGCTGCCCCCGGTGCCGGTGCCGGTCGGGTCGCCGCCCTGTGCCATGAACCCCTCGATCACGCGGTGGAACGGCGTGCCGTCATAAAACCCCTTGCGCGTCAGGATCTTCACGCGCTCCACCGCTTTCGGCGCGACGTCGGGCAGGAGTTCGATCACCACCCGCCCGTCCTTGAGGTCCATGTACAGCGTGTTCTCAGGGTCGAGTTTGGCGGCGTCGCTCATGCGCACTCCAATCATGCTCGTGGCAACAGGGATGCTGAGGGCTAGCAGCGCACGACGGCGCATTCTGGTTCACTCCCGTTCGTCGAAGCCTTCAACCGCGTGCGCGCACCCGCGCCAGCACGCGTTCACGCGTCAGCGGCGGCACGAAGCTGGCGATGTCGCCGCCGAGAAAGGCGACTTCCTTCACCAGCCGCGAGGCGATGAACTGATGCCGCTCACTCGCCATCAGGAACACCGTCTCGATCCCGCTGTCCAGTCGATAGTTCATGCCGGCCATCTGGAACTCATAGTCGAAATCGGATACCGCGCGCAGCCCGCGCACGATTACGCGCGCGCCCACCGACTGCGCGAAATGGATCAGCAGGCAATCGAAGGGCCGCACCTCCACCTGCACCCCCGCGCGCGCATTCACGGCCGCAAGTTCGGCCTGAACAAGCTCCACGCGCTCCTCGATCGGCAGCAGCGGCGCCTTGCCGGCGTTGACCGCGACCCCCACCACCAGACGGCTGAACATGCCTGCCGCCCGGCCGATGACGTCGAGATGGCCATTGGTGACAGGGTCGAACGTGCCGGGATACAGCCCGACCAGCACGCCGTTCTGCGGCTCACTCATCCGCCTCGTCAGCGCCCGCGGCGCCCTCCAGAACCGGGAACACGCTGGTCACGCGCTCCTCCGCATCGAGACGGAACAGCGTGACGCCCATCGACGTGCGGCCGGTCACGCGCACCTGATCGGCCGGCAGGCGGATGAGCTTTCCGGCGTCGGTCACCAGCATCACGCCGTCGCCCGGCCGCACCGGGAACGTGGCCGCCACCGCGTTGCCGGTGCGCGGCGTGAGCGTGATGTTGGCAATCCCCTGCCCGCCCCGGCCCGAAACGCGGTATTCGTAGGCGGAGCTGCGCTTGCCAAAGCCGCCATCGGTCACGGTGAGCAGGAACTCCTCCGCCGCCTCAAGTGCCGCCACGCGCTCGGCACTCAGGGCGAGCTCCTCCGCCACCGGCTCGTCGATCTCGTCGTTCGCGATCTCCTCGTCATCGCCGTTGCGCCGCCGCGCCGCCGCGACCTTCAGGTAAGCCGCGCGCTCCTCGGTCGTGACATCGACATGGCGCAGGATCGACAGGCTGATGACGGCATCGGTCTTGCCGCCGTTGCCGAGGCGGATGCCGCGCACGCCGGAGCTCTCGCGGCCGGCGAACACGCGCAGATTGTCCTCGTTGATCTGAAAGCGGATGCAGCGGCCGAGCCGCGTTGCCAGCAGCACGTCGTCGCCCTCGCGGCAGGTCGCGACGCCGATGAGCTGGTCGTCGTCCTCCAGCTTCATCGCGATCAGGCCGGCGGCGCGCACATTGCGGAAATCGGAGAGCCGGTTGCGGCGCACATTGCCCTGCGCGGTCGCGAAGACCAGATGCAGGCTGTCCCACAAGGTTTCGTCCTGCGGCAGTGGCAGCACGGTGGTCACGCGGTCGGCCCCCAGCTCGGGCAGCAGGTTGACCAGCGCCCGCCCCTTCGCGGCTGGCCCCGCTTCCGGCAGGCGCCACACCTTCTCGCGGAACGCACGCCCGGCCGAGGAGAAGAACAGCACCCACTGATGCGTATGCGCGTTGAACGAGCGCGTGACGATGTCATCGCCCCGTGTCGCGGCGGCGCTGCGCCCGCGGCCGCCGCGATTCTGCTGGCGGAACGTCTCCAGCGGCGTTCGCTTGATGAACCCGTCGCGCGTGATCGTGACGACCATCTGCCCGGGCTCGATGAGGCTCTCGTCGTCCTGGTCGGCGATCGCATCGGCGATGGATGAAAGCCGCGGCGCCGCGATCTCCTCGCGTGCCTTCGATAGCTCGTCGCGCATCACCTCCATCCGACGCGGCCGGCTGGCGATGATCTCGAGCAGTTCGGTGATCCGGGCCGCGAGTTCGGTCATCTCGGCCGCAATCTTCTCACGCTCGAGCCCGGTCAGCCGCTGCAGGGTGAGGTTGAGAATGCCGCGCGCCTGCTCCTCCGTCAGCCGGACTTCGCCGGCGGCGTCGAGCACGTTGCGCGAATCCTCGATCAGCTCCAACAGGCCGCGCACCTCGCCTGCCGGCCACGCGCGCGCCATCAGCGCCGCGCGTGCCGCGGCAGTGTCGGCACTGGCGCGGATCAGGCGGATCATCTCGTCGATGCTGGCAACCGCGATCGCAAGACCGACCAGCAGATGGGCGCGGTCCCGCGCCTTGGCGAGATCGAAGCGCGCGCGACGCAGGATCACGTCCTCGCGGAAGCGGATGAAGGTCTCCAGCGCGTCCTTCAACCCCATCAGCCGCGGCTGGCCTGCGTCGAGCGCCAGCATGTTGATACCGAACGTCGTCTGGAGCTGCGTGAACCGGAAGAGCTGGTTCAGCACGACCTCGGCGGTCGCGTCGCGCTTCAGTTCGGCGACGATGCGCATGCCGGAGCGGTCGCTCTCGTCGCGCATCTCGGCGATGCCCTCGATCTGCTTGGCGCGGACGAGATCGGCGATGCGCTCCAGCAGCGCGTTCTTGTTCACCTGGAACGGGATCTCGGTCACGACGATCGCCTGCCGCCCGGCGCGCAGTTCCTCGATCTCGGCGCGGGCCCGCAGCACGATGCTGCCGCGCCCGGTCTCGAACGCCTGGCGGATGCCGGAGCGGCCGATGATGATGCCGCCGGTCGGGAAATCCGGGCCCGGCACGATACGCATCAGGTCGTCGAGCGGGATCGCCGGATCGACGATCAGCGCCAGCGTCGCGTCGATGATCTCGGAGGGATTGTGGGTCGGGATGTTGGTCGCCATCCCCACGGCGATGCCGTTGGCGCCATTGATCAGCAGGTTGGGAAACGAGGCCGGGAGGACGCGTGGTTCTTCTGCGCTCTCGTCATAGGTGGCCTGAAAATCGACCGTGTCGCGGTCGATGTCGGCGAGCAGGAAGGTCGCCGCGCGCGCCAGGCGCACCTCGGTGTAGCGCATCGCCGCCGGCGGATCGCCGTCCACCGAACCGAAATTTCCCTGCCCGTCCACGAGCGGCACGCGCATGGAGAACGTCTGCGCCATGCGCACCAGCGCGTCGTAGATCGCGGCATCGCCGTGCGGATGGTAGTTGCCCATCACTTCGCCGACGACCTTCGCCGCCTTGCGGTACGGCTTGTCGGGCGTGTTGCCGTCCTGCTGCATCCCGAACAGAATGCGGCGATGCACGGGCTTGAGGCCGTCGCGTGCGTCGGGCAGCGCCCGCGCAACGATTACCGACATGGCGTAGTCGAGGTAGGAGCGTCGCATCTCCTCCTCGAGCGTCACGGGCAGCGTGTCCGACGGCCCCGTCGGATTCTCAGGCGAGTCGCTCAACGGGGTCCCGGATCTGCTGGTCTTCAGCCGGCGCCCGGCGCCCCATGCGCGGGTCGGTCACGGCCCATAGTGCATAGCACAATGGGCCGTGACCACCAAACCCGTGGTCAGAAGGTAACCTTCACCCCGCCATAGGCCGAGATCGGGTCGCCAGGGCTCAGGCTGCGCGTGTTGGTCATGTTCGGAACCAGCGTATTGGGGACGGCGGTCACGTCGGAGAACGTGCCGTAGTTCGCATATTTCACGTTGAACATGTTCTGCAGGATCGCGAATAGCTGAACATGGGGGAACAGTTGGTAGGCGGTGTTGGCGTTGACGATGAAATAGGCGCCGGTCGTCGGTGTCAGGTTCGCCTCGTCGCCGAAGAAGTACTGGCCTGCGGCGGCGATCATCCGCGTGCCGGCGGTCCATTTCGGCGTGATCTGCACATCGAGGCCCACCTTGCCCTGCTGCAGCGGAATGCCGGGCAGATGGTCGCCGGGCTGCACGAAGATCTGCCCGTTGGCATTGGCCGCCGGGTTGAGCCCGCTGTCGAGCGTCAGCGGCGCCTGGAACGTCGCGTCCGTCAGCGAATATCCGACATAGACGCTCCATCGCCCCACCAGCAGGTTGGCGCTCAAATCCACGCCCTGCCGGCGCGTCGGCCCGATGTTCTGGAAGAAATCGAGGCCCGGCAGGGTCGAGGGGGCGAAGGTCAGGTCGTCCTCGGTATTGGTCCGGTAGAGATCGACGTCCCATACGATCTTGCCGCCCATGACCTGCGGCACCACCCCGCGCAACCCCGCCTCGAAGGTCTGAGCGATCGGCTGCTTGAGGTCCGGGTCGCCCACGAAGAAGTTCGCCAGCGTGCACGGGCTCGCCTCGCTCGCGCACGACAGCTCGGCCGGTGTCGGCGCCCGGTTCGCCACGGAATAGCTGAAATACGCCGAGACGTTGCTCAGGACCTTGTAGGTGACGCCCACACCCGGATTGAAGTGCGTGTAGTAGTGATTGCCCGTCAGCGCGGTGCCGGTCTGGTCCGCCAGGTCCACTTCAGCCGCGTTGAAGCGGCCGGAAAGCGTGAACGACAGGCGCTGCGTCAGGTTGTACACGTCGGAGGCATAGATGCCGTAGTAGGCGTTGGTGGTGCGCACACGCACCGGCAGGATCGCGCCATCGGCCTGGTCGATCGAGACGCCCGGGCCGATGAAGTCGCCGTTGTCCGGGTTGAACCCGCCGGCAAGCGTGTTGCCGTCGAACATCGACACGCCACCATCGAAGCTGGCACCCACGATCAGCTTGTTGGAACGGCCGAAGATCTGGCTGTCATTCACCGCCTGCAGCGACGCGCCGTAGCCATTGGTGTCCACGGCAGTGGTGTTGTACTGCGAGTAGGGCCCGCCCTGCAGGAAGTTCGTGATCTGGGAGCCCGTACGGTTGGTCAGCGGCGTCTCGCCGTCATCCTCGCACAGGAAGCCGGGGTTGTCCTCGCAGATGTCGAAATCCGGGGTATTGCCGTTGCCGAGGCGCTGCGAGAAGTTCTGGTAGTACGCCTGGAACTGCAGTGACGTGCTGTCGCTGACGTCGTAGTTGGCGCGGCCATTGATGCTGATGTAGTTGTTGTACGACGGGCTCGGGCCGGTGAAGACGGCGGACCGGTCGGCGTTCAGCAGTTCTACCGGAACCGTGCCGGCCTGATTGAGCGTGTTCATCGCGCCGGTGATCGAGATGTGCGCTTCGCCCGCGTTGCCACGCCAGCCGAGATCGGCGTAAAGCTGTCGCAGGCGGCTGGAGGTCTGGTCTCGCCAGCCCTGTTCATTCTGCATGCTGAGCGCGACGTAGGTCGACGTGCCGTTCTTCTCGCGGCCCCACTGGACATAGCCGCCGACCAGTCCGTACTGCCCCCCGTACACGCTCGCTTCGGCGCCGTGGTAGGTGAAGCCGTTCTTCATCAGCACGTTGATCGAGCCGCCGAGGGCGTTCAGACCGAACACGGGGTTTGCACCCTCAAGATTCACGCGATCAATCGCGATCGACGGAATCAGGTCCCAGTTCACGGTGTCGCCAAACGGCTGGTTGAAGCGCGCCCCGTTGACGTAGACCGCCAGTCCCTGTGACGCACCCTCCAGCGGCGAGGCCGAGAAGCCGTGATAGACGACGGCCGGCTGATTGGGGTTGCCGCCGGCGTTGTTCAGGCTCACGCCGGTGATGTTCTCGTCGAGAGCGCCGAGGAAGTCGGGGATTCCGGTGCGCACGACCTCGTTGCCGGTCAGGGTGTTGACTGCGGACGGGACCTTGTTGCGGTCGAGCGTGGTGCCGATCAGCGGCGAAGGTGCGGTGACCTCGACCTCTGGCAGCACTGCCGGCGGCGTCGCGGCCGCCTGGGCATCCACCGACGTCGTCCCAGCGGGGGTCGCTGCGGCCGATGTCTGCGTCGTCGTCGCGGTCTGCGCGTCCGCGACGGCGCCGTGCCAGCCCAGCATTGCCGTCACCAGCAGGGCCGCGCGCATTCGGCCCGTCATTGCCAACCCCGCATATCCTTGAATGCTCTTGCCGCCATTGCATCCTCCCGACCGACGCTTGCGCAACCACTTCACTAGGCCCGATGTTCGCCAGTGACGCTATGGTCGCGCTTCCCGAGTTCGTCGGAAGAAACTCCTAATCTGGCAGCCGGAAGTTCACCTGCGTGGCTGCTTCACTGGAGCCAGGGTTCGCCAGTGACGCCGTGACCGCGTTTCCCGAAATCGTCGGGAAAAGCTCCCGGGCGCTCGTTGGCATCGCCGTCGCTGCACAGGCGGCGCATGTTCGCTGCACACATAGCGGTCTCGGTCACAGCGCATAGCGCAGGCACAATGCGGTGTGATCGGTATACCCGCGGTCAGAAGGTAACCTTCACTCCGCCATAGGCCGCAATCGGTGCGGCGATGTTGTAGCTGCGCGGATTTGTCGCATTTGGCACCTGAACAATCGGCACCGAAGTGGTCGGCGAAAACGTGCCATATACGTAGTACTTGGCATCGAGCGCGTTCTGAACCAGCGCATAAAACTGAATGTTCTTCGTTACCTGATAGCTGGTGTTGAGATCGAGCCGAAACCAGGCCGGCAGTGGCGGCGTCAGGTTTGCCTCGTCGCCGAACAAGTACTGGCTGGAGTTGAAAACGCCAATCGCACCCACCGTCCACTTGTCGGTCGCTTTGTACTGCACGCCAAGCTTGACCTGCTGGGGTGGGATGCCGGGGAGCTGATCGCCCGGATGCACCGTGATGTCGCCGTCGGCATTCGCGGCCGGGTTGTTCGGGCTCGATTCGACGAACGTGCCCTGGAACGTCGCGTTGACGTAGGAATAGTCCAGCCACGCAAGCCAGCGATCCGTGGTCAAGTGCAAACCCACATCGACGCCCTGGCGACGCGTATCGCCGATGTTCTGGAAGAAACCGGTACCAAGAATGTCGCTCTGAACGAAAATGATGTCATCGGACGAGTTGGTTCGATAGCCGCTGACGTTCCAATCTACCTTGGCGCCATCAAAGGGTATGAACCGTCCACGAAAGCCAACTTCCCATGTCGTGGCCACGACTTGCTTCAAGTCGGGATCGCCAACAAAGAAATTCGCCAAACTGCAAGGCGCCGCCGCGTTGGAGCACGTGAGCTCGGCAGGCGTCGGCGCCCGGTTGGTCTGGGCGTACCCGCCGTAAAGCGTGATGCCGGGCGTGATCTTATAGCTCAGCCCCGCGGCCGGATTGAAGCGGTTGTAGACATGGTTGCCCGTCAGCGCACCGCCATTCAAATCGTTCAACTTGATCTGAGCGGAATTGAAGCGGCCCGCAACCGTCGCAGACAAAGCCTTGGTAATCGCGAAGGTGTCGGTGAAGAATAGTCCATAGTAGGCGTTGTTGATCGAGGCTCGCACTGGAGCGATCGAACCGTCCGCCAGGTCGATGTCGATGCCAGGCGCATAGAACAGGCGCGGCGGCACATTGAGCCCGCCGACCTGCGTGTTCGCGTCAAACAGGCTGTTCGCGCCGTCATAGCTGAATCCGGCAACGATCTGATTGGCGTGCCCGAACACGGGACTGTTGTTGGTAACTTGCAGCGATGTGCCATAGCCGTTGGTGTTCGTCGTCTGGTTGGCCATGGACGCGTACTCGCCGTCGGGGCCGAGGAAGGCAGGGATGGGCACGCCGCCCCGGCCGGTCGCGACCTCTCCTGTATCCGGATTGCACAGGAATGCACTGTCGGCGCCGCAAGATTCAGTCACTGGGCCATTGCCGTTGCCTACGCGCTGCAGCAGGTTGTCGTAGTACGCCAGCGCTTGCAGCGAGGTCGTATCATTGATGTCGTAGGAGCCGGAGAGGCTGACCCGCGCGTAGTTGTTTGCGACGAAGTTCAGGCCGGTGAACTGCGCGCTTCGATCCGCATTCAGCAGCTGGATCGGCACTGTCCCCGGACCGTTGAGCATCGTCTGTGCAAGATCAACGTTCAGATGGAGTTCGGCACGGTCACCGCGCCAGCCAATATCGCCGTAGAACGACTTGAGCCCGGAAGACTGCAGGTCCCGCCAGCCATTTTCGGACAAGCCGCTGCCTGCAATATAGACGGACGTATTGCCGAGCTGCTTTCCGTACTGAAATTGCCCTGCGATCTGGCCGAACGAGCCGCCGAAGACATCGAGCTCAGCACCGTGATATGTAAAGCCGTTCTTGAGCTGAACAGCGAGTGCACCGCCAAGCGCATTGAGGCCGAACACCGGGTTGGCGCCGACCAGGTTCATCTGGTCGATCGCGAGGTCGGGGATCAGATCCCAATTCACCGTGTCTCCGAACGGGTCATTGAAGCGTACACCGTTGACGTATACGGCGAGCCCGGCTGGGGTCCCCTGCAACGGGCCGGCAACGAAGCCATGATAGAGAACCTCCGGCTGGAACGGATTGCCGCCGGGATTGAGCAGGTTTACCCCCTGGCCCTGCTGCTCTAGCGCGCCGACGGCGTTCGGTGGCCCTTGGATGGTGATCTGCTTGTTCGTCAGCACCTGGGTCTGCGCCGGCACCGTGCTGCGGATCACGCCCGAGCCGAGCAGCGGCGTGGGCGCGATGACATCGACCTCGGGCAACACGGCTGGCGGCGCTTCGGGCGCCGCGGCGGCGGCCGCCGGTGACGTGGCAAGCGGCGGCGCCGCAGATGCTGGCGGCGTCTGCGCCCACGCGGCGGCGCATGGCCAGGAAAGCACCGTGGTCACGAGCAGCGCACTGCGCAACCGGCCCGTCATTGCCGCCCTCCCACATTGCCAGGGACTTCTGATGACATTGTTTCCCCCAGACCGGCACTTGCGTAACATCGCCGCTAGGCCCGATGTTCGAAGGTGAAGCCAGGGCATCGTTTCCCGGATTGATAGGGAAAACTTCCCGATGTCCCGGGCGAATGTTGCCACGGGCCAAAGGGAGGTTGCCGTGCGGGTTGGCATGCCGGTGCTATCGCTGCGCTCTCGGCTTATCGGGTGTATCCTCCTCGTGCTCGCCGCAAGCCTCGCCGTGGGTAGCGCGATGGCGCTGCGCAACGCGAGTCGTTTGGTTGCCGCCGAGCTCGATGCCACGCTTGAGGTCGCCGCGCAGACAGTACGGGATGGGATCGACGATTTCGCGAATGAGCCGGATCACGCGCAGGCGGCGCGGCGGTTGGTGGCGGGGTTTGACGGCGACCGCCATGCGACGGCGACGTTGCTCGACCGAGCAGGAAATACGCTCGCGCGTTCCTCCCTGCACCCGCCGACAGAGGTGGTTCCGGGCTGGTTCCGCAGCCTGCTCGCGCCGAGCCCGGCGCGGGTGCGCTTCGATCTGCCAGACGGCGGTGCGATCGTGCTCGCCGCCGATCCGCTCAACGAACTTGCCGAACGATGGAGCGAACTCGGCGACTCCCTACGCCAGCTCGGGCTGTTCTTCGTTCTGGCGGCCGCCGCGGTGCTGTGGATTACCCAGCGGGCGCTGCGCCCTCTGCACCAACTCGCCCGTGCGCTCGAGCGGATCGAGGCGGGCGACTATGCCGCGCACGTCGAGGTGCGCGGACCGCCGGAGATCGGCCGCCTTGCGGCGACGTTCAACCGCATGGCCACCCAGCTCGCGACAACGGAGGCGCTCAACGCGCGGTTGCATCTGCAACTGCTGAATCTTCAAGAGGAAGAACGGGCTGATCTGGCGCGCGATCTCCATGACGACATCGGCCCGTTCCTGTTCGCCGTGAACGTGCATGCGGCCGGCATCGGCAAGCTTGCGGAAACCGGACGGACCGAGGAGATTGCGGCGCAGGTGCGAGCAATTCACGACGCAGTGGGCCACATGCAGGGACATGTGAAAGCCATCCTGGGCCGGTTGCGTCCCGCACGCCCGGAAGCGTTTGGGCTTGGCGAGGCGATCGACGGACTGGTCGCGTTCTGGCGTCATCGCCACCCCGACATCGCCTTCGTGGCCAACAGTACGTTGGAGGAGGAAGCCCTGGACGAGACTGCGAAGGAGACGATCTACCGGCTGGTACAGGAGAGCCTCACCAACGCGGTCCGCCATGGCCGGCCACAGCGGATCGAGGTTGCGCTTGCCCGCGACCCCTCCGGGGCCGCGCGGCTGCGGGTGGCCGATGACGGGCGCGGCGCGGCGGTGCCCGCGCAGGGTGTCGGCTTCGGGCTCGCCGGCATGCGCGAGCGGGTCGCGGCGCTCGGCGGGCAACTCGCGGTCGAGAGCGGGCCGCAAGGCGGCTGGACCGTTACCGCCTCCCTTCCGACCGCCGCAAGCCCCCTCGTCGCGCCATGAAGATCCTGCTGGTCGACGACCATGCCATCGTTCGCGCCGGCCTGCGCCAGCTTCTGAGCCTGGGCACCCCGGTGACGGTTGCGGAAGCGGCAAGCGGGCGCGAGGCGCTGGCAACGGTCGCGCGGGAACGGCCAGACGTGCTGGTGCTCGATCTGAACCTGCCGGATGTCGGCGGCGTCGAACTGATCCGCCGGCTGCTGCTGCAGGACGCCTCGCTGCGCATCCTCGTGCTCAGCATGCACGCGGAGCCGCTCTACGCCTCCCGCGCGCTGCAGGCGGGCGCGCGCGGCTACATCAGCAAGAGTGCGGAGCCGCAGGAGCTGCTCTCCGCCCTGCGTCGCGTCGCCGAGGGCGGGCGGTATATCGAGGCCGAGATCGCGCAGGCGCTGGCGCTGCAGAACACGACGTCCGAAGACCCGCTGCAGGGACTGAGCGAGCGCAACCTCGAAATCCTCCGGTTGCTCGCTGGAGGGCGCAGCCTGGCCGAGATCGCGGCCAGCCTCGGCGTCGGCTACAAGACCGTCGCCAACGCCTGCACCCAGATCAAGGCGACCCTCGGCGTCGCCCGCACCGCCGATCTGGTGCGCCTCGCGATCGCGATGGGGGTGTCGTAGCCGCACCACAGTCGCAAGCGGCGGCATCGGGAACGTTTCCTTGCCGTGCCGGGAAGTCGTGGTCTATGCGACGACGCGCGACGCCGCATAGTCTGCGTCGATCGAGCCCGGCATGCGCCGCGGCCAGCCGCGGGAACAGGAATTGCCGACGAACCTCCCATTTCAGCCCAGTTTGCACGCGCCGCAGGCAGCAAGAGGCCCGGAGAATCGCGTGTGGCATGTGCGGCAGCGGCCTGGCTGAGGCGGGGCGGTGCTCGTCTTCTGCCACTGCCCCAAGACTGCAGGCACCAGCATGTTCCGGGCGATCGGCCGGGTATACGGCCAGCACCGGAGCTACCTGATCAAGCGCGAGCGCCCAAGCATCGCAGCACTCCGGGCGCGCGGAATCAGCTTCGTCGCAGGTCACGCGCCGCACATTTACTACACCGCCCAGGGTGCAGAGGGGCTGCAATTCTTCACCGTCGTGCGCGACCCGGTGCAGACGGCCCTTTCCGTATTTGCGCACTGCGCGCGCCATCGCTATCTCTGGCGGCCTGCCATGGAGTTCTTCGATGCGGAACTCCCCGCCCGCGGGCTGGCCCTCAACGCGCCGGAGGCGGTCCGGCTGTTCCTGCGCCGCTTCCCGGCGCTCATGGGGATTCGGTGGGACAATCTGCAGGTGCGTTTCGCGGTGGACAAGCCGACCGAGCCGCTGAGCGCATCGGACCTGGAGGTGGCACGGCGCAGTTTCGCGGCCATGGACGTCGTGGGCGTGACGGAGCGGTTCGAGGCCACCCTTGAACTGCTCGCGCTGCGTTTCGGGTGGCCGGAGGTCGCGTTTGGCCGCTACGGCGTCAGCAGCGAGGAGCAGCGGCCGGTCCATGACCCGGACCTGATGCGCGAGATCGAGGCCGAGGTGGCGCTTGATCGCGATCTGACCGCCTGGGCCCGCGAGCGCTTCGACGCCGATCTCGCCGTCGCGCGCGCCGAGCGCGTGGAGCGTGGGGCGCCCGCGCCTACGATTGCCCCTTCCGCCGCGCATCCGCGCCGCTTCAGCCCGGCCTGGGTGCGCGAGTGGATCGCGCTGGCCCGCCCCTGGACCCGGGATGACTGGCGCTGGTGGGGCGAGGTCACGCGCGCGATGATGGCGGATCGGGCGCGCCGCCGCTGGCGCGCGGCGGAGCTTGGCCGCGATGCCTGGCAAGAGCTGCGCATCTTCGCCGCGCTGCTGTTCGACTGGCGCTCCTGCTGGCCGGCACGGCTCTGCCTGCTGCTCGGCCTCGCCTACCTGTTCGTGCCGCTGGACCTGGTCCCCGACCGGATCCCGGTGCTCGGCCATTCGGACGAGGCGAGCTTCCTGCTGGGCGGCCTTATGCTCGGGCGCCTGCTGGTGCCGGAAGCGACGGTGCGCCGGCAGCGCACGGGCTGAACGGCCGGCGCCCTCAATTCTCCATTCGGAACCGGTAGGGCACCTCGTAGCGGAACGGGATCGGCCGGCCGTTCTCGGTCGCCGGCTCGAACCGGCAGGATCGCAGGGCGTCGAGCGCCGCGTTGTCGAGAATCGGAAAGCCGCTGCTGCGCGCCACCGTGACCATGGTCGGGCGGCCATCCGGCCCCACCTGTGCCTGGAGCACGACGAGCCCCTGGATGTGGTCGCGGAGCGCGGCGCGCGGATAGGGCGGTGGGCAGCGTTCGGCCATGCCGCCCGGCAGTCGCGGCGGCCGCACGGTGTTGCTGCTCGCGGCCGAGGGGGCAGCGTTCGGGGCCGCTGACGTCGCGGGTGCGGCCGGCGCTGGCGCCGGTGCCGGGGTCGCCGGCGCCGCGCGTGACGGCGCTGGTCGCCGCGGCGCGGGTCGCGGCGGCGGCTTGGCCCGCGCCGGCGGCCGGGGCGGCTTCTCAACCGGGGGCGGCGGCAGCGTTGGCTGCGGCACGAGCGGCGTGGTCGGCGGCGGCGACACCGCTGGTGCTGGCGGTGGCATCGGTGGCGGTGGTGGCACCGCGGGCGCCTCGGCGGCCGGCGGCGGCGGTGGCTCGGGTTCCGGTTGCGCGGTGGGCGGCGGCTCGACAGCCTCCGGTTGCTGGGCGGGCGCCGGTTCGGGGACGGGGGATGGCTCCGGCGGTGGCGGCGCGCCGGGGGCCTCGGGCGCCGCCGGGGCAGCGGCCGACGGCGTCGCGGCCGAAGGCGCCGGCGCGAACATGAGATCGAACGACTGTTCAGATGCCGGCGGCGGCAGCGCCGCGCGCGACCAGACGAAGATGACGAGGGCCAGCAGCGCCGCGTGGGTCAGCAGCGACACGACCCCGGTGGCCGCCAGCGTGCGTCCATAGCGCCGCGGCGCTGGCGCACGCCGGCCGGGCGGAGGCAGTGCGGGCCGGGCCGACGAGACCCGCGGCAGCGCGGCCGTGCCCGCAGCCGCCATCCATGTCGTTTCCCCCCGCCGCACTTCCGTCCCGCGCCGCGTTCAGGCGGCGCGCACGCGCCGTCGCCCGTCTGCTCCCGTCTCCGCCAGCATCCAGCCGCGATGCAGCATGTAGTTTACATGCGCCATCGTCTCGCCGAAGGCGAAGCTGACCTGGTGGCTGTCGAGCGCGCGGGGGAACAGGCGCGGCACGATCTCCGCCGGCAGCAGCGGGGTGGCACATGCCTCCGCCACCGCCTGGCAACGCTGGTCGTGGTGCAGCGAGAGTTCGCGGACGCGCGCATGCAGGCCGCGGAACGGCAGGTTGTGCGCCGGCAGCACCAGCACGTCCTCCGGCACCGTGCGCAGCAGGCCGGCGAGCGAGGCGAGATACTCGCCGAGCGGATCGCCGTACGGCTCCTGCGGCCACACGCTGACATTGGGCGAGATCTTGGCCAGCACCTGATCGGCGGGCAGGAACAGCGCGGCCTCGCGGCACAGCAGCATGACCTGCTCGGCCGCGTGCCCGCCGCCGGTCAGCAGCTCGAACCGCCGCCCGCCGATGGTGAGCGTGCCGCCGGCGGTCAGGCGGCGATAGGCAAGCGGCAGGTCGGTGGTGAGCCAGCGATAGCCGATATCGCGCTGGACCATCGCATCGATCGGTCCTTCGGCGAGCCCGTTGGCGGCGAAGAAGGCGCGCCGCGCCTCGATTTCCGCCGGCTCCGCCCAGCGGCGATGAAGCTGGGTCGTGAGGTATTCGGTCCGGCTCATCGACAGTTCGAGCCCGCAGCGTTCCGCGAGCCAGCCAGCGAGCCCGACATGGTCGGGGTGGAAGTGGGTGACGATGAGCCGCGTGGGCGGCCGCGCCGCCAGCGGGCCGGCAAGCACCCCCTCCCACCACGCGCGGGAGCGGGCGTCGTTGATGCCGGTATCCAGCACCGCCCAGCCCGGCCCATCCTCGATCAGGTAGATATTGACGTGATCGAGCGCGAAGGGCAGCGCGAGGCGCAGCCACAGGATGCCGGGCGCGATCTCCACCGGCCTCCCCGGTTCGGGGGCCGTGGGCGCGGGGAACAGGAGCGCGCTGTCGCTGGGCATCCGGGCGGTTTAGGGGCGCCGGCGCGGCGCGGCAAGGAGGGGGCAGCCGCGCACGACGAGCGTGCCGACCCAACCCATCACCTGCGCCCCGTCCTGGTTGAAAGTCCGCGCGGCGACGCGCATCCGTCCCTGGCCGGGGCGCGAGGCGGAGGGGATGATCTCCAGCACCTCGCTCTCCACCCGCAGCGTGTCACCGGGGCGGACGGGGCGCCGCCACCGCAGCTCGTCGACCCCCGTGCCGATGATGCCACCGGCGATCGGCAGGCCCCCCTCCACCAGCAGGCGCATGGTGAGGCAGGCGGTGTGCCAGCCGCTGGCGACCAGCTCGCCGAACGGGCTCGCGGCGGCCGCCGCGGCGTCGAGATGGAAGGGTTGCGGATCGAACTCCCGCGCGAACACCTTGATTTCATCCAGGGTCAGGGTGCGCGCCGGGCCCGCAAACCGCTGGCCGACGGTGAACTCCGCGAAACGCAGGGGCTGGACCATGCGGGCAGGATAGACCCGCGCTGCCGGGGCTCGACAACCCGGCGGCGCGCCGGGGAGGATTGCGCATGCGCATGCCCTTCCAACACACGCGGACGATCGCCTGGGGTGACGCCGACCCGGCCGGCATTGCCTATACCGGCCGCTTCCCGAATTTCGCGCTCGACGCGATCGAGGCGTGGTTCGCCGCGCGGCTGGGCATCGACTGGTACCGGATGCACCGCGAGCTCGGCGGCGGCACCCCGTTCGTGCACATGGACATGGATTTTCGGATGTCTTTGCGGCCGGGCGACGTGCTGTGCACCGAGGTGCGGCTGCGCCGCGCCGGCCGCTCGTCCCTCGAATTCGCGGTTCGCGGCCTGGTCGGCGGTCAGGTCAGCTTCGAGGGCCGGTTCGTCTGTGCCTTCGTCGACGATGCAACCGAGAAATCCCGCCCGGCGCCGGAGTCCTTGCGGGATGGGATCGCGCGCGAGCTCGATCCCGACTGACCCCCCTCCCCTAGGGCGTCCGCCCCGGCGGACGCCCGCGGCCAACCAGCCCATCGTGGCGCGCGCGGAGATAGGCGTGGATGTCGTCGATGTAGGGCACGACGTTCGGGTCATCACCAAAGCCCTTCATGACCGACGTGCCGCGCGTCACGCCCTGCAGCACGACGCGCCGGAAGGTTTGGATGTCGAGCGGGCGCTCGATCAGCGACGGCGCGAAGGTCGCGCCCACGCCGTCGGGACCGTGACAGTGGCTGCAAACCGCATTGTAGCGCCGATAGCCGTTTCAGATGGCGGCATCGGCCTTGCCGTCCGGAGCCGGCTGGACGTCGGCGCGCGCCTGCGCCACCGGCGTGAGCAGGCACGCGAGCGCCGCCCACGCGGTCACGGCGGCATTCGAGAGCATCGGCGCTCAGTTGACGCGATCGGCGATGTCGGCGCCGTCATCGACGAGCAGGCGATCGCCGACGCGCCGCACGAGGATGACGTCGGGCGGCTGGCCGAGCCCGCGCGGCACGGAAATCTCCAACGACTGGCCCGGCAGCAGGACGGAGACGAAGCGGAACACCTTCATCGCTTCGGTATCATCGGTCTGCACCGTGGCGACCACGCGGTCGCCCTGTGCTTCCTCAGTGAAGTAGATGATCGCCGATGCGCCGGTGTGAAACGCCTTCTGCATTGCGGCGCTCGGCGCCAGTTCGTCGGCGCGCGCGCCGGCCGCGCCGGCCGGCAGCAGCAATGCAGTCACCAACAGGAGGTTTTTCACCTTCGTTCTCCCCGATCGATGCCAGCGCCTGCGCGGCGATGAGCGGCCCGCGCGGGGCACGCACGAAGCATGACAGCCGGCAGCAACCGGGCCGTATCAGGCGTGTAAGCGGGCTGTAACGAATGTGCCCGGCGCGAGGTGGGTCGTCAGCCGTAGGGGTTATCGCCGAAATAGTGATGCACGTTGTCGATCGCCTGCTCCCAGCTATCGTTGCTGTTGCTGCCGCTGGACGGCTCCTCGGCGGGAGTCGCGCTGCCCGGCGATTCCTCCTGCGCCGCCTGCGGTGTCTCGACGCTCTCCGAGGGCGTGTCCGCCGCGACCGCTTCGGGGCCGTTGTCGGCCGGTGGCGCCGGCTGCTCCGAGTCCGAGCCGCCGCCGTCGTGGCCGGAGTAGGAGTCGTCGGAGTAGGAGCCGCCGCCACCGCCGCCGCCGCCGCCGTTGTCCTCGCGCACCGGCGACGGATCGCCGACGCGCTCCTCGGCGTCGACTTCTTTCTTCGAGGTCGACCAGAAGCTGCTGAGAAGACCCAGCAGGCCGCCGCCGCTCATCGCCGTTTCTTCCTTCGCGGGCGTCGCCTCGGCCTCCGCCTGCGCCATCAGCGCCTTCTCGGCGCGCGCCTGTTCGGTCAGCGCGCTTTCCGCATCCGCTGCCCGGCGCGCCGCCGCCTGCGCCTCCTCCTCCGCCTGTCTGGCCTTCGCGGTGTCCTCCTGAAGCTGCGCTTCCTGCGCGCGCAGCCGCTCCGTCTCACGCTGATAGGCTTCGGCGTCGGCGCTCGCCTTCGCGACCTGCTCGCTCGAGGCCTGCTTCACGTCGGCGGCGAGCTGCCGGTCGAGGGTGGTGTTGCTGCGCGCGGCATCGAGCAAGGGCTTGACGAAGGTGTAGTCGTCGTCGGGCGTCAGCGGGCCTTCGCGCATCGCCTCGTCGCGGCGCGCCGCGACCTGCTCCTTGGCCTGCCCGTGCTGCTGCGCAAGCTCGGCGATCTGCGGGTTCTGGCTGGCGCCGGCCTGTTCGGACAGCGCCTCGACCGACTTGTCCGCGGCCACCTGGGCCTTGATGTCCTTGCCCACGGCGTAGGCGACCTGCACGCCTGTCACCACCTGGCCGACGACCGGCACGCCCTGCATGACGTTCGCCACCTTCTGCGCGCCGCTCAGCACGCCGGAGACGACCGGATCGACGACGCTTTCGTCCTTCTCGACGGCCTCGATCGTGTTCTTCGTCGCTTCCAGCACGCCGATCGTGCCGAGCACCTGATTCGTCACGACCTGCGTCGCGGTGCCGCCGACATTGGTGATCACGCCTTCCGTGATGGTGCGCAGCGTGCCCAGGCGCGCGCTGTCCGCGTCGGCCATGGACTTGCTCGTCCTGTCGGAGGCCTGGGTGAGCTGCGCGCCCTCGGCGCTGGCGGACTGCGCCTGCATGATTTGGCCTTCGAGCTTCTCGCGCTGGTCCTTGGTCTCGCTCGCCTGCCGCTCCATCTCCTCGCGCCGGCTTGTGGCCTCGGCGGCCTCCTTCTCTATCCGTTCACGCCTGGCCCGCGCCTCATCGGCCTGCCGCTCGATCTCCTGCACCCTGGCCCTTGCCGCCTCAACCTCTCGCTCCCGCTCCTCGCGCGCGGCCTTCTCGGCCTCGGCCCTGCGCGCGAATTCCTCCGCGGAGAACGGCGGGTCGCTGTCCGACGACCCGCCGTCGGACGCGCCGCCATGGCTGCCGCCGGCGCCATCGCCACTGTTGGGCGCCGGGCTGGAGTTGCCGCCGGGCTTGGGGCCACCGGTGGCGACCGGGGCCTGCTGTCCGCGGCCGAACGCGACCATGGCCGTGCCGAAGAGCACCATGGCGACCGCAACCACCCAGCCACTGTTCGAATCGCTCATCGGCGTTCTCCCTCAAACCACGCTGGCCGCGATCTCGGACTCGAGCTTGTGCAGCGCCTGTTGCAGGCCGGACTGCGTGTTCAGCGTGACGCCGAGCGGGTTGGCGTCCAGCAGGCTGAAGAGCTTGTTGCTACCGACAAAGCCGGCGATCTTGCCACACAGCTTGCGCACCGCTTTGGCGTTGCGCCGGCGCTCGCTTGCGGGGGCCTGCAGCAGTTCCATCAGTGCGGCCGACATCGCCACGCGAAACCCGCCGGTCAGATCGGTCAGCCCCTCGTCGGCGATGCGCTTCATCAGGGGATCGCCGGTGGCGCGCAACTTCGACTGCAGCGCCGCGACGCCGTTTCCGAGATCGGCCAGCGAATCATGGTACTCGGCGATCGCCGCCTGAAGACGCTTGGTGTCGATGGCCGGTGGCGCCTTGATCCCCAGCACGCCTTCGATCCAGGCACGCTGTTCGCTTGTCGCCGCCATCGCATGACCCTTATGTTCGGACGTCAAACAATTCGTAGACGATCCGTGTGCGCGGAACGGCTGTCAACCGGAATTTCCGCGATGAAGGACTGCTAGGCGGAGAACAGCCTTCCGCCGCCGGCGTGCAGGATGATCGAGCGTGGGATGTACGCCCGATCGCGCTCCGCGAACACCGTCACCCGGATCCGCTCCTCCCAGGCGCGGTTTGCGAGGTTGCGCATGGCCGGTTCCCGGCTCTCGAAGCGATGGTGGCGGTCGTGCTCGGTCTCCACCATGAAGCCGGCGAAATCGCCGAAATGGTCGTAGACCAGGCCGACAATCTTGCCCGTGACCTCCAGCTCTCCCGGGTGCTGCGGCGCATGCCGCGGCCGGTGCAATCCCGGCACATCGCCGGTCGGCGACGGCGTGATGGTGGCGGGATCGCCGCCGAAGCCGTGTACGCGGCCCGCGATGTCGTCGATGTAGCGCACCAGCACCGGATACCAGCGCCGCTGCTTCGGCGTGTGTTCGAGGATCCAGCGCATCACCGCGAGCAGCCGCTCCTCGGACAGCAGGAGCTGCTCCTTGGTGCTGATCGTGAGCGTGAACTGAAACGCGCCGGCGACACGGCGCCAGCGCACCCGTTTGGGCGTCACCACGGCTTCCGGCGCGCCGAAGAAATGCCCGTCGAGACGCGGCGGCGGTGACGGCGGCGGCGCGCGGCCGGTGACGTCGGTGATCTGGCGAACGGCGACGGTGTACACGTCGTCCTTGCGAATGCCCGGCGGCAGGTCGATCGCGAGCAGACCGGCGGCGAGCGCAGTCCCCTCCGGCAGCGGGATGAGCGTCGCGCCGCCGGTCGGGCAGCCGATGGTGTGCGGGCCCAGCGCGCGCAGGCGATGATCGGAGTAGCGGGCATCGGCAAGTTTCAGGATCGCGGCGGCGTCGAGCGCCGGCAGATAGAGTTCCGCCGCGCTGTCCCGCGGCGTGTTGCCCCAGAGGATCATCAGCTCGTCGGGATTGACCGACGCTTTCGGTGTCGGCCGCACCTGCACCGGATGCATCATGCGCCGCGACGCCGCGATGCCGGGGTTCGGCCCGTCCAGCCACGCGATGTTGCGCTGGGCGAGCTTGTCCGATGTGCTGGCGGCGGCACCCGAAGGGATCGGCGTGTCGTCGAAGCGGATTTCCGCGATCAGGCACTGATGCTGGAACAGGTTCATCGACGCCTGGATCGGACCCAGGATGCCGGACGGCCACGGGCCGTCGAGGTTGCCCGAAGGCGGGCTCGATGGAATGACGTTGAGCTGCGGCTGGTTGATGTCGAGCCAGCAGCCGAAATAATAGTCCGCCTCCCCGCCCGGATTGGTCGCGAGGTCGCGCGCGTTCGGCGCATCCTGCTGCTCCGCCATGGACTTGCTCGGGTCGGACAGCACGATCCGCTCAGTGGCGAAGCAGGGAATGGTGACATATTCGAGGCTGCCGGTGGCGTCGGTCTGCGTGCCGAGCAGCGGGATCTTGTGGCCGTAGGCGGTGCCGTCGGAGGCGAAGCGATAGGTGCCGCTGGTGGCGCTCGTGTTGAAGTCGCTGACGGTGTTCTGCGCCTGGAAGAGCCGGAAGAACACGCGCACGTTGCGCGCCGTCGCGGCCGACTTCGCGAGCAGCCGCACGCGGGCGACGGCGAAGTTGAAGACGAAGTTGCCGGCGTTGTCCTGCTGCTGGAACTCGAGCGCGCTCGCCTCCTCGTCCTGCGCGAGCCCTGGATCGAACGTGTCACCGGCCGTGTTGCCGCTGTCGAGGTTCTTGATCGCCTGTGCGATGAAGCCCGGCGCGTCCTGCCAGTTCGTCGTCATCGTGGCGTTGAAGCGCGACGCGGTGCCACCGGGCGGCACCACCATCTTGAAGAAGCGCAGGTCGAAGCTGAGCCAGAACGGATACTGGCCGGCGTTCTTCGGGTTGACGTTGACGAAGCGCGGGTCCTCGCCCGTCGTCAGCTCGATCGTGCCGATGTTCTGCACCGTGTTGGCGCCGACCGTAACGCTGGTGCCGAGGGTGACAAAGGTCGAGGTGATCGGGGGCGTGGCGTTGCGCATCGCGACGAAGCCGGCGTCGCCGTTGAAGCCGAGCGTGAAGGGAAACAGGAAGCCCTGCGGCGTGTTCGGCAGCGACGGGTCGGTGGGAACGACGGGCGCGGCGAACGCGGGTGCCACCAGCATCCCCTGGATCGCCGATGCGACAGCGGGCGGCAGCGACGGATCGAGCGTGATCGAGAAGCCCGGTACCGCGACCGGGCTGTTGAGGTTGCCGCCAGCGAAAAGCTCGATCGGGCGAAACCCGTCCACTTCCACCCAGCCGGCGGAGAAGCTGGCGACGCCGGGGAGTTGCAGTTCGACCTCGTCCTGGCCGTACGTGCTTTCATCCATGATGAACGCGCACTGTTTCTTGAACAGCGCCTGAAACACCTGCAGCAGCGCGTTGCCGTTGATGCTGCCCCAGCCGGTGCAGGCATCCCAGCCGGTGCCCGCCGTGTAGTACGGCGCGCCGCTGCCGTCGTTGGAATCATTGTTGCCGGTGGTCACATCGCGGCAGACCGAGGTGCCGAAGGCGTAGAGCGTGGGATTGAGAAATCCGATCGGCTCGCCCAGCGCCTGGTTCAGCGCCGCGGCAAGGCCGGCATAGAGCGGCGCCGCGCAGCTCGTGCCGTAGTACGAGAAGCCGCTGCCGCCGATGACAAGGCCGGAATAGGCGCTGCCGCCGGCGGAGTTGCCGGCGATGTCCGGGACACCCCGCCGCACCTTGCTGTCGTTCTTCGACGTGGGGCTCACGCCCGCATCGGTCTGATAGGCTGGTGCAGAAAAGTAGTCGCTGACGCCGCCGTCGGTGGCACCGCTGCTCGGCTCCTCGCTCCATACCCATTCGTCGAACGTCGTGGGCGGGCCGATGACGACGTTGCCGATGACGGTGCCGCCGACCGACGTGACCCAGGGATCGCTGCCTGGATACTGGACATGGCACTTGCCGTCGCCGACGCCGGAATCGGCGCCGCTGTCGCCGAGGGCGACAAAGATGCTGACGCCGAGCGGCGCCGCCTTCGCGAACATTGCCGAGAGCGTGTCCTGCACGCCGGAGCCGACGCTGCCGGAATCATCGGCCGCACTGATGAACCAGCTGCTTGAGAGCACGGACGGCGCCGGCTGCCCGGCCGCGGGGAACAGCGCCGCCTTGAGGAACGCGAGCCAGCCGTCCTCGTTCGAGACCGTGCAGTAGACTGCGATCGTCGCCCCCTGCGCGACCGTCGCCGCCGTCTCGATGTCCTGCGTGATCTCGTAGTCGCCGCTGCTCGGGCTGGCGACCTTCGTCTTGTCGTTCTTGTAGGTCGTGCCGTCGACGGTGAGATCGACTTCCTGCACCGTCGGTGCGGTGGTGTAGCCGGGCGGGAGCCCGGCGATGTAGCTCGCGATGTCCGCCGGGTCGTAGTTGCCGCCGCCGTTGAAGATGCCGAGCGTCTGGCCGGCGGCGCCGGTGGTGGGAAAGTTGTAGAGTTGCGCGATCGTTGGAACACTCAGCGGCGCGCTGCCGGACGGATCGCCGCTGGCGCCATTCACGCCGCCGAGGATGCGGTTGTCGAGGCCGAACACGGCGATGACGATGCCGTCCAGTTCCGGCGGCAGATGCACCTGCCCCTCGAACCCGCGATGATGCTGCTTCCCCGGCGCGCGCCGCCGCCCGTCATGCCCGCGATGCAGCCGCCGGTCGCGCGGCGTGTGCAATGGCGACTCACAGTCGCAGAGCGTGATCCCGAACGCGGCATTCATCTGCGCCACGGCGCCGCGTGCGACCAGCGTGGCACTCGCGGGGTCGCGATCCAGCACGCTCATGCCGTGCGACGCCGCGAAGGCGGCGACGGCGGCGAGGTCATCGGGGTGTGCGCCGTGGAGGTGGGCGAATTCGGCGACGCTGAGGCAACGGCGGCGGCTGAGCGGCGTGCTCTGCCAGTGGCGGAAATCCGGGACCGGCTGCCCGTCGGGCCGCGTGCGCAGCACGAACGTGACCGAAAGCGGCGCGTGCGCATCGAGCGGCGCGAGCCGGCGCCCTCCGTGCGCGAGCGGACGCTCGCTGCGGGCAAGCGAAACGCGACGGGGCGGCGCTGCCATGACCAGTTCCTTCCGGCAATGCATGCCGACAGCGTGCCGCGCCGGAGCGCGTCTATCGCAGCACGCCCGTCACGGTCGGCCGGCAGTCGGGAACATCGTTGGCGCCGCGCCGAGGCTGAGTGTTTCGTTGCCGCGGCGGCGGCCGGAGTGATCTAACAGCAAAGTTAGGATCGGCACCCGCACGACCGCAACGGAAAACCGCGACCGCACCCTCACGCCTCCGTGATGCACGGCGCGGACGGGCCCGCGATCAGAAGATCTGGGGTTCCGGCGATTCGCCCGGCCGCCCACGCAGGAAGTCGAAATCGCAGCCCTGGTCGGCCTGGGTAACCGAACGCCGATAGAGTGCCACGTAGCCGCGATCGCCGCCGACGAGCGGCGGCGGCGTCCAGGCCGCGCGGCGGCGCGCCATCTCATCCTCCGCCACCAGAAGATCGAGCCGCCGCCGTGGAACGTCGAGGCGAATGCGGTCGCCGTCGCGCACGAGGCCGAGCGGGCCGCCCACGGCCGCCTCCGGCGCCACGTGCAGCACGCAGGCGCCATAGCTCGTGCCGCTCATCCGCGCATCCGAGATGCGCACGATGTCGCGCACGCCCTGCTGCAGCAGCTTGCGCGGAACCGGCAACTGACCCCATTCCGGCATGCCGGGCGCGCCGACCGGCCCGGCGTTCTGCAGCACCAGCACGCTGTCGGGCGTGACCGGGAGGTCGTCACGGTCCACGCGCGCCTTCAGGTCGCGGATGTCGGAAAAAACCAAGGCCGGGCCTTCATGCACCCAAAGCCGCTCCTCCGCCGCCGTGGGCTTGATGACGGCGCCGCTGGGTGCGAGCGAGCCGCGCAGGATCGCGGTGCCGCCGGCCGGCTTCACCGGATTGTCCAGCGGGCGGATCACGTCGGCATTGTAGGCGCGCGCGCCCGCGATGGCCTCGCCGAGCGTGGCGCTGGTGACGGTGCGCGCATCGAGATGCAGGCGCGGCGCCAGCGCCGCGAGCAGCGCCGGCAGCCCGCCCGCGTAGTAGAAATCCTCCATCAGATAGGCGCCGGAGGGGCGGATGTTGGCGAGCAGCGGCACGCCCTGCGCCACCCGGTCGAACGTGTCCATGTCGAGCGGCACGCCGGCGCGCCCGGCCATCGCGAGCAGATGCACGATCGCGTTGGTCGAGCCGCCAATCGCCATGTCGACGATGATCGCGTTCTCGAACGCCGCGCGGGTGAGAATATCGGTGGGGCGCAGATCCTCCCACACCATGCCGACGATGCGCCGCCCGCTCGCGCACGCCATGCGGACGTGGTTGGAGTCGACGGCGGGAATCGCCGAGGCGCCGGGCAGGCTGATGCCCATCGCCTCGGCGAGCGACATCATGGTCGCGGCGGTCCCCATCGTCATGCAGGTGCCGGCCGAGCGGGCGATGCCGTCCTCGATCTCGCCCCACTCCTTCTCGCCGATCCTTCCGGCGCGACGGTCGTCCCAGTATTTCCAGACATCGGTGCCGGAGCCGAGCGTGGCCTCGCGCCAGTGGCCGCGCAGCATCGGGCCGGCGGGCACGTAGATCGAGGGCAGGTTCGCCGACAGCGCACCCATCAGCAGCGCGGGCGTGGTCTTGTCGCATCCGCCCATCAGCACGCAGCCGTCGACCGGGTGCGCGCGGATCAGTTCCTCCACCTCCATCGCGAGGAAGTTGCGGTAGAGCATGGTGGTCGGCTTCATGAACTGCTCGCCGAGCGAGAGCGCGGGCAGTTCGACCGGGAAGCCGCCCGCCTCCAGCACGCCGCGCTTGATGTCGTCCACGCGCGCCGGGAAGTGGGTGTGGCAGGTGTTGAAGTCGTTCCAGGTGTTGAGGATGCCGATCACCGGCCGGCCGGTGAACTCGTCCCGCATCCAGCCCATCTGCTTGGCCCGGCTGCGATGGCCGAAACTGCGCAGGTCGTCGGGGCCGAACCAGCGCATGGAGCGCAGTTCGGCCGAGGTCTTGCGGGGGCGATCGGACATGACGTGCTCTTCGCTGGACGGCGCGGTTGTCGCGCGGGCGAAGCGTTCCGGCAAGCCGGCCCGCCACTCAGCTGTCGTCGGCGGCGCCGCTGTTGAGCTGGACCCAGTGCTCCATGCCAATGCGCGCAATCAGGTCGAACTGCGTCTCCATGAAGTCGATGTGGTTCTCCTCGTCGCGCAGGATCTCCGAGAAGAGGTCGCGGGTGGCGAAGTCGCGGACGCTCTCGCAGTACGGAATGGCCTCGCGCAGATCGCCGACGGCCTTGAGTTCGAGCCTCATGTCGCAGCGCAGGATCTCCTCGGCGGACTCGCCGATGAGCAGCGGATCGAGGCGCTGGAGGTTGGGCACGCCGTCGAGGAACAGGATGCGCTTGATGAGCGCGTCCGCGTGGCGCATCTCCTCGATCGATTCCTTGTACTCGTGCCGGCCGAGCTTGGTCACGCCCCAGTGCTCCAGCATCCGGGCGTGCAGGAAATACTGGTTGATGGCGGTCAGCTCGTTGGTAAGAACGGTGTTCAGATATTCGATTACTTTGGGATCAGCCTTCATCGCGTCCTCCGGGTCCAGGCGGCAACGGACCGGGAGCAGGACCGCAATCGCCGCTGCTACTCTGCCGCAGCGAGCAGCGGATGGCCAACCGGGTAGGCCGCCTCCTCCACAAGCTGGCGGACGGTTCGGCAGCAGGCGCCGCATTGCGCGGCGCACCCGCAGGCGCGATAGACCTCGGCAACCCGCCCGGCCCCGGCGGCGACCGCGTCGCGGATGGCGCGGTCGGTCAGGCGATTGCAGAGACAGACATACATCCGGCGGCGGACCCCGACTTGCTGGCCGCTTGTGCCCGGGTCGGCGTGCAATTGCAAGTCACTCGCATTACCTCGCTGGCACGGCGGCCCTGCGTGCGGCGCAGAGGCACCCCCGGGTTACAGCGTTGCGAACATGACCGCGACCGCGAGCGCCATCACGCCGGTGCACAGCCAGCCCATGGCGCGAAGCGCCGGCGGCAGGACGAAGCGGCCCATCACGTCGGGGCGCATCCCCATCAGCATGATCATCATCATCAGCGGCACCGCGACCACGCCGTTGATCACCGCCGACCAGAACAGGGCGCGGATCGGGTCGAAATGGGTGAAGTTGATGAGCGTGCCGAGCAGCGTCGAGACCGCGATGGTGCCGTAGAACGCCTTGGCGTCGAGCGGCCGGCGGTCGAGACCGGTGGTCCAGCCGAGCGCCTCGCCCAGCGCATAGGCGCCGGAGCCCGCGAGCACCGGCACCGCCAGCAGGCCGATGCCGATGATGCCGGCGGCGAACAGCGCGAAGGCGAACGGGCCGGCGATCGGCCGCAGCGCCTCCGCCGCCTGAGCGGACGTGGCGATGTCGGTGATGCCGTGCGCGTGCAGGGTCGCGGCGGTGCTGACGATGATGAACAGGCTGACGAGGTTCGAGTAGCCCATGCCGACATAGGTATCGAAACGCATGCGGCGGATCTCGGCCCGCGCCTCCTCCGGCGCCGCCAGGAGGGTGTGGGCAGCCGGGTCGATCCGCTCGTCCTGTGCCTCCTGCGAGGATTGCCAGAAGAAACAATAGGGTGTGATCGTCGTGCCAAGCACCGCGACGACGGTGACCACATAGTCGGTGCCGAGTTCCAAATGCGGGACCAGCGTGCGGTAGAGCACCTCTCCCCACGGCACGTGCACAACGAGCGCGACCGCGACATAGGCCAGTAGTACGAAGCTGGTCCATTTCAGGAGGGCGACATAGCGTTCGTAGCGGGAGAAGACCTCCAACCACACGCAAAGCAACGCGAAGCCGCAGGCGTAGAGCCAGGCGGGGCCGTCGATAAGCAGTTGCAGCGCCGCGGCCATCGCCCCGAGATCGGCGCCGAGGTTGATGACATTGGCGACGAGCAGAAGCCCCACGATCGTGTGCAGCAGCCAGCGCGGGTAGTGGGCGCGCAGGTTGCCGGCGATGCCCTGCCCCGTGACGCGGCCGATGCGGGCACTGATTTCCTGGATCGCCGCCATCAGCGGAAAGCAGAACAGCATGACCCAGCACAGCGCGTAGCCGAACGCTGCGCCGGTCTGCGAATAGGTGGCAATGCCGCTGGGATCGTCGTCGGAGGCGCCGGTGATCAGACCGGGGCCGAGGCGTGCGAACAGGCCCTTGCGTGCACCCGCGGCGGCGGCGGCGCGATGGCGCGCGATGCGCGCCGCCAGTACGTGCGGGACGTGCACCCGGCTCCCTGCTTGGTCCATGCGTCTGTCACCGCCCCGGCCGAACGGGCGCATGATGCGCAAGCTTTACCGGCGACGCGAGACCGTTTTGCATCCGGTGCCCCGATTACCGCCCCGGTCACCGCGCCGGTCGGCGCCGCGGTCGGGCCAAGGGCGAGACGCGCTTGCGCGGTCCCGCCCGGCAGCCGGAAGCAGAGGCTAGGCGACGGCGGCGTACATCCCCCGCTCGAACGTCGCAAGCAGCTTCAGCACGTCCGCGTCGGCGAACGGCAGCAGTTGGGTCATGATCGTGCCGGTGACGCGCTTGGTGGGATCGAGCCAGAAATACGTGTTGAAGAGGCCGGCCCAGGCGATGCTGCCGGCACTGCGGCCGGCCGGTCCAGGCTCGGTGTTGATGTCGAATGACAGGCCCCACTTGTGCACCATCCCGGGGAACAGGTTGGCGTCGTTCGAGGTCTCCGGGTGGGCCGTCTTCAGGGTTGTGACGTTCAGATCGCCAATGTGGTTCTGCTCCATCATGGCGACCGTCTCAGGCTTCAGCACGCGGGCCCCATTGAACGTTCCGTCGTGCAGCAGCATTTGCAGGAACGCAATGTAGTTGCGTGGCGTACTGAACATGGCGCCCCCGCCCATGAAGAATTCGGGGCGCTGCGGCATCTCGAACGCCATCGGCTCCAGCGAACCGTCGGCCTTGCGGCTGCTCATTGGCACGACGCGCGCCTTCTGCGCCGAGCCGATGAGGAAGCCGCTGTCGGTCATGCCAAGCGGCACGAAGATGTTCTCACGGAAGTAGATTTCCAGCGACTGGTCGCTCACCGCCTCCACCGCCTTGCCGACCCAGTCCATGTTGATGCCGTACTGCCAGCGGTCGCCGGGGTCGAACTCGAGCGGCGCAGTGAACGAGGCGTTCTTGCATTCGCCGATGAAGGGCGTGCCGGTGACCTTTTCATACTGGGTCATCGGTTCGCTCCAGATGCTGTACGTGAAGCCGGCGGTGTGCGTCAGCAAGTGGCGCAGCGTGATCGGGCGCTTTGCCGGCCGCAATTGGGGCGCGCCGCTCGCGTCGAAGCCGACCAGCACCTTGGGTGATTCGAGCTGCGGCAGCAGCTTGCCCATCGGCTGGTCGAGCGAGAGCTTGCCCTGCTCGATGAGCTGCATCGCGGCCGTCGCCGTGATCGCCTTGGTCATCGAGGCGATCCAGAAGACGCTGTCGGCAGTGACGCCGGGCCCGAAGGCGCCTTCGTAGACAATGCCTTTCTCGTTCGCGCCGATCGCGGCCACGCCCGATACGACTTTCGCGTTCACTGCTTGGCGCAGCGCCTGATCCACCTCGCCGAGCGACGGGCTGAGCGCCGGATCGGATGTGGCCGCCTTGGCAGTGTGCGTCGATGCTCCAACGGCTGTTGCAGCGGCAGCAAGGGCCGAGAACGTCTTCAGGACGTCCCGGCGGTTCTGGTTCATGGACATTTTAGTTTCCTCCGTCGCCGCTCTTGTTGTGCGGCGCGGTGGGTAACTGGACCGAAGCGATCCGCTGTCAAGCTGCCTTCGCGTTGTCGACACGGATGCCAATGCGCACCGACGCGCCGGCAATACGCAGTTGGCGTGCATCGATGGAGACCGCTCGCGCAATGCGCGCGTTTCATTCGCGTCAACCCGTGCGTCTCCTTCGCGGCCGGCGGGTGTTGCAAGCCAAAGGCATGGAGCGCCCGCGCTTGACACCGCCCACGCTTGCTCGACTCAATCGGAGCGAACCACAAACCGGCAGCAATGCGCCGGATGGGAGGGAGCAATGCAAACCGCGCGGCTGACGATGGCGCAGGCGCTGGTGCGCTACCTGGCGGCCCAGTTCACCGAAATCGATGGACAGGAGGTGCCGCTGATCGCCGGCGGGTTCGCGATCTTCGGGCACGGGAACGTGACCTGCCTGAGCGAGCCGCTGCAGGCCGCCGGGACCGTGTTTCCGACCTGGCGCGGGCAGAACGAGCAGAGCATGGCACTCGCCGCCGTCGCCTATGCGAAGGCCATGCGGCGGCGGCGCTTCATGTTCGCTGTGTCCTCGATCGGGCCCGGTGCGACCAACATGGTTACTGCCGCCGGCGTTGCGCACGCGAACCGCCTGCCGGTGCTGCTGCTTTCGGGCGACACCTTCGCCCACCGCCTGCCCGACCCGGTGCTGCAGCAGGTGGAGCATTTCGGCAATCCGTCGATCACGGTAAACGACGCTTTCCGGGCCGTGACGCGCTACTGGGACCGGATCACCCGCCCGTCGCAGATCCTCGCCTCGCTGCCGCAGGCGCTCGCGGTGCTGCTCGACCCGGCCGAGTGCGGGCCGGCATTCCTGGCGCTGCCGCAGGATGTGCAGTCCGAAGCCTATGACTATCCGGTCAAGTTCTTCGAGCGGCAGGTGCGCGCGATGCGCCGGCCACACCCCGATCCAGCCGAGATCCGCCACGCGGCGGCAGCAATCCAGGCGGCCAAGCGCCCGCTGCTGATCGCCGGCGGCGGCGTGCATTACTCGCAGGCCGAAGCCGCCCTCGCCGCCTTTGCCGAGCGCCATCGCATCCCGGTCGCGGAAACCATCGCCGGCCGGGCCGCGCTGCCGCACGCGCACGTATGCAACGTGGGCTCGCTCGGCGGGCTCGGCGCGGCCTCGGCGAACGCCATGGCGAGCGAGGCGGACCTGCTGATCGCGGTCGGCACACGCCTGCAGGACTTCTCCACCGGCTCCTGGGCGCTGTTCGAGAACCCCGACCTGCGCATCGTCACCGTGAACGCCGCGCGCTTCGATGCGACCAAGCATATGGCGCTGCCGGTGGTCGCCGATGCCCGGATCGCCCTCGACGTCCTCGACGAGGCGCTGGAGGGTTTCGTTGCACCCGAAGCGTGGGCCAAGCTTGCGGAGAGCCGCTACGCCGCGTGGAATGCCGCCACCGAGGCGCGCGTGCGCGCGGGCAACGACACGCCCGTGACCTACGCACAAACGGTCGGGGCGGTGAACCGCGCGGCGCGGCCGGGCGACACGGTGCTGACCGCGGCCGGCGGGCTGCCGGGTGAGCTGAACATGAACTGGCGCGCCCCGGCCCTCGGCGGCGTGGACATCGAGTTTGGATATTCCTGCATGGGCTACGAGATCGCCGGTGGCTGGGGCGCGAAGCTCGCCAATCCCGATCACGAGGTCTTCGTGATGGTCGGCGACGGCAGCTATCTGCTCATGAACTCCGACATCCTCAGCACGGTGATGACCGGGCACAAGCTGATCATCGTCGTGTGCGACAATGGGGGCTTCGCGGTGATCGACCGGCTGCAGCGGGCCAGCGGCAATGCGAGCTTCAACAACCTGCTCTCCGACTGCCGGCGGGTGCGCGACGTGAAGGTGGACTTCGCGGCCCATGCGCGCGCGATGGGTGCGCATGGCGAGCGGGTGGAGAGCATCGCCGACCTCGATGCCGCCCTCACCCGCGCTCGCGCTGTCGACAGGACCTCCGTGATCGCGATTGACGTCGACGCCTATGGCTGGACGCCGAACGAGGCGTGGTGGGAGGTCGGTGTGCCGGAGGTGAGCGGACGGGCGGAGGTGCTCGCCGCCGCGGCGCAGTGGCAGCAGGGGCGGGCCAAGCAGCGGCGGGGTGTCTGAGAAGGCGGGACATTCCGGCCGGGCAAGTCCTGCCGGACCGGGCAGGATTTGCCGCGAATGGTGTGGCACTTTCACGATTTTGCGCCGGTCTTCGCTCTGGCACGGGGCGTGCTGTCTCGCGAGCCACAGGGCAAGTGAAGGACCCCGCCATGTCGATCAGTTTATTCTCGGCTCTCTGGCAGCCTGCCTCAGCCGCGCTGAGCGCCGCCCTCGGCGGCAGCAGCGCCACGTCGGCTGCCACGGCCGGCACGTCATCCAGTTCGGGCACGTCCGCAACGGCGGGTGCGACGGTGGCGAACGGCGGCATCTCAAGTTCGCAGATTGCCTCGGAGCTCCAGGCGATCCTGCTGCAATTGCAGGAGACGGGCGCGACGAGCAGCGGGGGTACCACGACGGCGTCGCTCAGCGGTTCGGGTACCTCCGGCAGCACGGATGCAGACGGCACGGATGGCACCGGCGCCGCGCGGCATCACCATCACCACCGCGCACACGAGGCGGGCGGGCCGTCCGACATCGCCTCCGCCCAGGACGACGGCAACACCGACGTATCCGACCCCACGCTACTCAGCGAGCAGATCGCCTCCGCCGGGTGATGCCCCGCCGTACCGCCGCGGCCGAGTGACGCTCTCGGCCGCGCGTCGCCGCAAACGAAGGGGAAACGCGCAGACGGAGCATCCGATGGACAGCGCGATGGCGCCGACCGGCGCCGTCCTGCACTGCACCAACGACGTCCGAGGATGCCGGCAGGATGCTCTCAGAGCTGCCCACTCGCTCAGGGTGCCTCGATTGCCTCCGGGCGGCGCGCGTGACAGTCCATCCAGCCCGTGATGAGCGTCTCGTAGGTCCAGAGCCGGTGGATGGTTGCGTGAACCTCCTTGATCTCATCGAAGGAGAACCAGCGCGTCCCCGGCAGCTCGCGGCCGAACAGGCCGGACCAGTTGTCGCGCTTGGGATCGGGCACATAGACACCCTCGCGCGGCGGCTGCGGCGGCACTACGCCGGGCCAGATGTTCTGGTTGATCAGCCGAAACTGGGTATAGCCGATGCGGCGGAACAACTCGATCGGCGCAAAGGTCTGCACCTCGGCGGAGATGTAGGGTGGGGGCTCGGGCGTCCCGACCATGCCCTCGAGCAATGCCGGCTCGCCGCCTTCACTGTCGATCTTGAGATAATAAGGCACGCCCGCGATCGCGCTGAGCCCCGCCCAGTCGATGGTCGCGACCTGAAACGCCTCGACGTCCTGCGCCGTCCGCTCGCGGCGGTCGAGCGAGGAATGTCCCTGCTCGCGCGTGTCGTGCCAGAACGCGACGCTGCTGCCGGCAGTCCGCGCCGCCGCGCGCTTGACGATGCGCAGGCGCCCGGCGGCAATGGCATCGGCGAACCGTGCTTCTAGCCCCGCGTGCAGTGCCGGATCGGCCTCGACGCCGACCACGTCGAAGCCCTTGCGAAGGTAGAATTCCGTGTCGTTTCCCTCGCTCATTCCCACGTCGATGACGAGGCGACGGTTCAGCCCCACGGGCGCGGCCCTCCGTTGTCGTCCGGCGTTCCCTTCGGCCCGGGGGACGATATTGGATCGGAGTGGGTCATGACGTGGCGCGCGAGAGGTGTCATGGACACGAGCCTTTCACATCTCGCTCTCCGGCGCCATGCAGCGGGCATCTCCCTTCCCCAACGGCAGCAGCCGATAGCCCTCGTTGACGGTCAGCCACGACAGGTACGGCGTTCCCGGGCCTTGCGCCACCCGGTGCCATTGCGGAGTTCTTCAAGCGTTGAGGCGCGGGACGCGCACGACGCAGCGAAGGTCACCTCCGCGGCCGCCGGCCGCGTCCCTCAACCGCGGTGCCGTTAGCCTACCTACGGCCCCGACTCACGCGCGGATGGAATAGCCGCCGTCGCAGAGCATCGACGTGCCGGTAACCCAGTCGGAGGAAGGCCCGGCCAGGAACACCGCAAGGCCCGCGAGGTCGCGCGGCTTGCCCCAGCGGCCTGCAGGTGTACGTGCCACGACGTACTCCGTGAGGCCGGGAATGTGCGCCTTGGCGCTGTCCGTCATCTCCGTCTCCACCCACCCCGGCAGGATGGCGTTGACCTGGATGTTGTCGCCGGCCCAGGCGGTCGCGAGGCCGCGCGTCATCGCCGCCACTCCGCCCTTGCTCGCGGCATACGGCACGTTGTGCGGCGCGCCGAGGATGGCGTTCACCGAGGCGATGTTGATGATCTTCCCGCCGCCCACACGGCGGAATTCAGGGTACGCTGCCTGGCACAGAAAGAACGTGCCGGACAGGTTCGTGTCGATGACGCGGTGCCAGTCCGCCTCGGTAAAGTCCTGCGGCGTCTTGCGGATCGAGATGCCGGCGTTGTTCACCAGGATGTCCAGCCGCCCAAACTTCGCGACCGCGACTTGCACGAGGCGCGCACAGTCCGCCTGGCGCGCAACATCGGCCACTTCGAACGCCGCCTTGGCGCCGATCTTGCGCGCTGCCGCCTCGCCCTTCTTCGCGTTCCGGCCAGTGAGCAGAACGCTCGCGCCGCACTCCGCGAGGCCCTCGGCGATGCCGAGCCCGATGCCGCCATTGCCGCCGGTGACGATCGCGACCTTGCCGGTCAGATCAAACATGCTCATCGCTTCCTCCTGCTTCTCGCGCCATGCAACGTCACAATAGCCGACGGCCGTTCAGACCACATTGCGCTCCCACAGCGGCTGGTTCTCGATCACCCGCTGCCAGCCGAGCGGGGAGAGATCGAGCGTGATGAAGCGGCCGTCCGCGATCAGTTCGGCAACGCCGCGGCCGGTCGCCGGCGAGTGCTGCATGCCGTGGCCCGAGAAGCCGGCAGCGAAAACCACGTTCTCAAGCGCCGGATGCCGGCCGACGATGCCATTGTGATCGAACAGGTTCAGCTCGTAGTAGCCTGCCCAGGACGACGTGAGCTTCAGCGACTCGAACGCCGGCACGCGCGCGGCGAGTGTCGGCCAGATGCGGTCGAAGAACATGTCCTCCTCGACGGTCAGCGGCGGCTCGTCGGGATCGGGCTCGTCCTCGGCCGGCGAACGGCCGGTGAGAAAAAGCGCACCCTCGCGGCGGAACCAGATGCCGCTCGCGTCGATCACCAGCGGGCAGCGCGGCAACTCGCTGCGGCAGGCAACGACGAAGACCATGCGCTTGCGCGGCACCACCGGCATCGCGATGTCGAGCATCGCGGCAACGCGCCCCGACCACGCGCCGGCCGCGATCACCGCCGCATCGCACTCCAGCGCGGTGCCGTCGCCGAGCCGCACGCCGCGCACTTGCGCACCGTCGCGCACGAATCCGGTGCATTCCTGCGCGACATAGCGCACCCCGAGAGCACGCGCCTTGCGTCGCAGCGCCTGCAATAGCGCGGGTCCGTCGAAGGAGCCCTCGCCGCTTTCGCCAAACGCGCCGGCGGCAAGCCCTTCGGTTGCGAGCCATGGCCAGCGCGCCTGCAAGTCCGCCGCATCCAGCAGCGCGATCTCGGCGCCCGCCGCGCGTTGCACGGCAACGTTCCCACGGAGCGCCGGCACGCCAGCCGCAGAGGCGAGAAACAGGTAGCCGTGCTCCTTGAAGCCGAGTTCGGGCGCATCGCCGTCAACGGCCAGGTCGCGCCCAGCCGCGCGGATGAACGCGAGCCCGTGTTGCGACATGCCGATGCTGACCGGCGTGGAAAATTGCTGGCGGATGCCGCTCGCCGACAGGGCGGACGACGCGCGCGCATAGCTCGGGTCCCGCTCGACCACCACGATCTCACCCGCAAAGCGGGGATGCGTGGCGAGATGATAGGCGGACGAGGATCCGATGGCGCCGCCGCCGACGATCACGACCTTCATGTGGCGAGCGACGGCAGATCGAGGCTGTGTTCGCGCGCGCAGGCGATCGCGGCGTCGTAGCCGGCATCGGCGTGGCGCATGACCCCGGACGCCGGGTCGTTCCACAGCACGCGCGCGAGCCGCCGCGCCGCCGCCTCGGTCCCGTCGGCGACCACGACCATGCCGGCGTGCTGCGAGAACCCCATGCCCACGCCGCCGCCATGGTGGATCGAGACCCAGGTGGCGCCGCTCGCCGTATTCAGCAGCGCATTCAGCAGCGGCCAGTCGGAGACGGCGTCGGAACCGTCGCGCATCGTCTCCGTCTCCCGGTTCGGGCTCGCGACCGAGCCTGCGTCGAGGTGGTCGCGCCCGATCACGATCGGTCCGCGCAATTCGCCGCGCGCCACCATCGCGTTGAACGCGAGCCCGATCCGGTCGCGCTGCCCAAGGCCGACCCAGCAGATTCGCGCCGGCAGGCCCTGAAAGCGGATGCGCTTCGCCGCCAGGTCGAGCCAGGCATGCAGATGCGCGTCATCGGGGATCAGCTCGCGCACCTTCGCGTCGGTGCGGAAGATGTCCTCCGGGTCGCCCGAGAGCGCGGCCCAGCGGAACGGGCCGATGCCACGGCAGAACAGCGGGCGGATATAGGCTGGCACGAAACCCGGAAAGGCGAAGGCGTCTTCCAGCCCTTCATCCTTCGCCATCTGGCGGATGTTGTTGCCATAGTCGAGCGTGGGGACGCCGCTTCGGAAGAATGCCAGCATGGCGGCGACATGCGCGCGCATCGAGCGCTTCGCGGCGGTCGCGACGGACGCCGGCGCGGTCTGCCGCTTCGCCTCCCACTCCGCCAGGGTCCAGCCGGCGGGCAGGTAGCCGTTGGCCGGATCGTGCGCCGATGTCTGGTCCGTCACCACGTCCGGCCGCATCCCGCGGCGGACGAGTTCGGGAAAGACCTCCGCGGCGTTGCCGAGCAGGCCGACCGATATTGCGCGTCGGTTCCGGCACGCTGCCGCGATCCAGCCGAGCGCCTCGTCCAGATCGGCGGTCTGGCGATCGAGATAGCCGGTGCGCAGGCGCATCTCCAGCCGGCTCGGCTGGCATTCGACGGCGAGCAGCGACGCACCGGCCATGGTCGCCGCGAGTGGCTGCGCGCCGCCCATGCCGCCGAGCCCGGCCGTGAGAATCCAGCGGCCGGCCAGATCGCCGCCGTAGTGCTGCCGCGCGACCTCGCAGAACGTCTCGTAGGTACCCTGCACGATGCCCTGGCTGCCGATGTAGATCCAGGAGCCGGCGGTCATCTGCCCGTACATCATCAGGCCGCGGCGATCGAGTTCGTTGAAGTGCGCCCACGTCGCCCAGTGCGGCACGAGGTTGGAGTTGGCGATCAGCACGCGCGACGCGTCGGCGTGGGTGCGGAAGATGCCCACCGGCTTGCCGGATTGCACGAGCAGCGTTTCGTCCTCGCCGAGACGCCGCAGGCACGCGGCGATGCGGTCGAACGCCTCCCAGCTACGCGCAGCGCGGCCGATGCCGCCATAGACGACGAGCGCCTCCGGATGCTCCGCCACGTCCGGATCGAGGTTGTTCATCAGCATGCGCAGCGCCGCTTCGCTCTGCCAGGAGCGGCAGGTGCGCTCCGGGCCGCGCGGGGCGCGGATGGTACGGGCGTTGTTGAGGCGCACCGGGTCGCTCATGATACCCTCACGCAAGCGCCTCGTCGCCTCGCACTGTCGCGATGCGCGGGCAAAGGCCGATGTTGTAGGCAAGCTCGGCGGGATGCCCGATCCGCCACAGCACCGCGTCGGCGCGCATGCCCACACGCAGCACGCCGCGATCGGAAAGACCGAGCGCCCGCGCCGCGTTGCGCGTGACCCCGGCCAGCGCCTCCTCCGGCGTCAGGCGGAACAGCGTGCAGCCCATGTTCAGCATGAGCAGCAGCGACGTCACCGGCGAGCTGCCCGGATTGCTGTCGGTGGCGAGCGCGATTGGCACGCCGTGCGCGCGCAGCAACGGCACCGGGGGCGTGTGCGTCTCGCGCAGCGCGTAGAACGCCCCCGGCAATAGCACGGCCACGGTGCCGGCACGCGCCATCGCCGCCGCGCCCGCTTCGTCCAGCCATTCGAGATGGTCGGCGGAGAGTGCGGAAAATTCCGCCGCGAGCGCGGCACCGCCTTGGTTGGAAAGTTGCTCGGCGTGCAACTTCACCGGCAATCCGAGCGCCTGGGCCCGCGCGAAAACCCGCCGCGTCTGCGCGGGCGTGAAAGCGATGGTCTCGCAGAACGCGTCCACCGCTTCGGCGAGGCGTTCGGCCGCGACCAGCGGCAGCATCTCGTTCACGACCAGGTCCACATAGGCGTCGGCATCGTGTTCCGGCGGCACCGCATGCGCGCCAAGGAAGGTCGTGCGCACGTCCACCGGCCGCAGTGCGCCCAGGCGGCGCGCCGCGCGCAACTGGCGCAGCTCGGCGTGCGTCGAAAGCCCGTAGCCGGACTTGATCTCGATCGTCGTCACGCCCTCGCGCAGCAGCGCGTCGAGCCGCGGCAGCGTCGCGGCAACCAGCGCGTCCTCGTCGAGCGCGCGTGTGGCCCGCACGGTCGCCAGAATGCCGCCCCCGGCCCGCGCGATCGCCTCATAGCTGGCGCCGCCGAGCCGCATCTCGAACTCGCGCGCGCGGTTGCCGCCGTAGACGAGATGCGTGTGGCAGTCGATCAACCCCGGCGTCATCACCCCGCCCTCCCCGTCGTGCACGTCCCGTGCGAGCGCGGCGGGGGTATCGGGGAGGTCCGCGCGCGGGCCGACATAGGCGACACGGCCTTCGGCGATGCCGATCGCCGCATCGGCGATCAGCCCGCAGGCGGCCCCGCCGGGCGCCATCGTGGCGGCCGAGAGATTGAGCCAGAGCGCGTCCCACGGCGCGGCGGTCATGCCGGCCACTGTTCCCCGCCGAAGACGGCGATGCAACCCCGCCCCTTGGGCGTTCCGCCGGTGCGGTGCATCCTCTGGCGGGCCGCCGGCCCGTCGTTCGGAGGGAGGAACCCGATGACAAGCATTGCCCGCGTGGAACTCAGCGCGTTCTCATTTCAGGTGGACGGGCTTGCGCTGCCCGCGCACGGCGCCGCCGGCGTGGCCAACCTCGTCGCACGCCCCGGCGGACGGCTATCCGCCCAGCGCTGGGCCGTACGCATCGAGACCGACGACGGCGCGCGGGGCGAATACGTCTCCCATTGGGTCGGCACCCCGGCCGCGCTCGCCCAGGCCGGCATGCTCGCGCCGCACCTGATCGGGCGCGATCCGGATGCGCGGGAGGCGATCTGGCAGGACCTGAAGCGCGAGCTGCGCGCCTATGACCATATGGGTCACGGCGCCCTCGATATCGCGCTCTGGGACCTCGCGGGCAAGCGGCGCGGCGTCTCGGTGGCCCGCCTGCTCGGCAGCACGCGCACGCGACCGCCCACCTATGCCAGCACCTATCACGGACAGTCCGAGCCGGGCGGACTGGACTCGCCGCAGGCCTTTGCCGACTACGCGGTCGCCTGCCGCGCGCAGGGCTTCGCCGGCTTCAAGATCCATGGCTGGCACGAGGGCGATGCGCGCAAGGAGGCGCGGAACCTGCTCGGCGTCCGTCAGGCCGTGGGCGATGACTGGCCGCTGATGATCGACCCCGCCTCGGAACTGCGCACCTGGGCCGACGCGCTCTATGTCGGGCAGGCGTGCGACGAGGCGCGGTATTTCTGGTACGAGGACCCGTACCGCGATGCCGGCCTCTCCGCCGAGGGGCACAAGCGCCTGCGCGAGCGGCTGCGCACGCCGCTGCTCGTCTGCGAGCACGTGCGCGGGCCGGAGGCGAAGGCCGGCTTCATGCTCGCCGGCGGCGGCGACATCATGCACATTGACCCCGAATACGACATGGGCATCACCGGGGCGATGAAGCTCATGCACTTCGCACAGACGCTGGGGCTGGACGTACAGTACCACGCCTGCGGGCCGGCGCAGCGGGCGGTGGTGGCGGCGACGCCCAACACGCATTTTTATGAGATGGCGCTGATCGGTCCGGGCATGCGCAACATCGTGGCGCCGGTGTACACCTGCGGCTATTCCGATCAGGCCGATACGGTCGGCAGCGACGGCTGCGTGCCGGTACCGGACGCGCCGGGGCTGGGCGTCACGTACGACTGGGACTTCATCGAGCGAAACCGCACCCAACACCTCGTGTTCGGCGCCGGCGGCTAGCCGCTTCGTGTCGACGAGGCGGGCGCACTTTCGAACTGCACGGCGTTGGTGTTAGCGCCGCATAGCAGCGCCCCGACCCGCTCCCCCGCCGCGGGGCGATAGGCGCCTTCCAGCAGGGCAGCGAACGCCGCTGCACCGCCGGGCTCGACCACGATGCGCAGCCGGTCCCAGAGCAACGCCTGCGCGGCCAGGATCGCCGCGTCCGGGACCAGGACCGCGGCGGCGACGAAGGCCTGCGCGATCGGGAACATGAGCGCGCCGACCTGCCGCGGCGCGAGCGAATCGGCGGCGATGCCGCCGGCCGGCGCCTCCACGGGACGGCCGGCGGCCAAGGCGTTGTGGAGTGTCGGTGCCGCCTCCGGCTCGACCGCGACGACCTTCACCGCGCCACGGAACCAGGCCGCGATCCCGCCGATCAGTCCGCCCCCGCCCACCGCGACCAGCAGCGTGCCGAGCGCGGGGGCGTCAGCCGCAACCTCCAGCGCCACCGTCCCCTGGCCCAGCAGCGTTTCCGGCTGGTCGTAGGCGTGCACGCCGACGGCACCCGTCTCGGCCGCGAACGTCTCGCTCGCCGCCAGCGCGTCGGCATAGCGTTCGCCGGTCACCACCAGATCGGCGCCGTAGCCACGGATGCGGGCGATCTTCGCGGGCGATGACACCTCCGGCACAAAAATCGTGCACGTCACGCCGAGCGCCCGCGCCGCGTATGCCACCGCCGCGCCGTGATTCCCGCCCGAGGCCGCCACCACACCGGCCGCGGGCAGCGGCCGCGACAGGAGATGGGCGAACGCCCCGCGCGGCTTGAACGAGCCCGCGTGCTGGAGAAATTCAAGCTTGAAGGCCACCGGATGCGCGGGCCGGCCGAAATCGCTCAGGTCCGCGTGCAGCATCGGCGTGTGGCGTATGTAGGGGCGGATCAGCCGTTCGGTCGCGAGGATGCGTTCGCGGGTGACGGCGGTCTCGTCTGGCATGGCGGGCGCGGCTCCGGTCAACGGCGGGGGGAACGGACATGTTCGAAGGGTTCGAGCGCAAGACCATCGATGTCGACGGTGTCGGCATCGCGTGCGTGGTCGGCGGCAGCGGGCCGCCGGTGCTGCTGCTGCATGGCTATCCGCAGTGCAAGGCGATGTGGGCGCGCGTCGCGCCGCTCCTTGCCAAGCAATACACGGTCGTGTGCGCCGATCTGCGCGGGTACGGCGACTCGGCAAAGCCGACATGCCTCCCCGATCGCTCGAACTACGCGTTCCGCGCGATGGCGGGCGATCAGGTCGGGCTGATGCGGCACCTGGGCTTTTCCACCTTCCACGTCGTTGGCCACGACCGCGGCGGGCGCACGGCGCATCGCATGGCGCTCGACCACCCGGCAGCAGTGCGCACGCTGACCGTGATGGATATCGTCCCCACGCACACGATGTTCATGGAGACCAACCGCCACATCGCGCTGGCCTACTATCACTGGTACTTCCTTGCGCAGCCGGAGCCGTTCCCCGAGCGGCTGATCGGCAACGACCCGGATTTCTTCTACGAGACGTGCCTGGTCGGCTGGGGCGCCGCGAAGATTGCGGATTTCGAGGCGGACATGCTCGTCGAATATCGCCGTGCCTGGCGCGATCCGGCAATGATCCACGGCTCTTGCTCCGACTATCGTGCCGCTGCGACAATCGACCTGGAGCACGACGCGGCGGATATCGGGCGCAAGGTCGAATGCCCGACGCTGGTGCTGTATGGCGCTTCGGGCGCGATGGCGAGGCTGTTCGACATCCCGGCCGAGTGGCGGCGGCGTTGTGCCGACGTCAGCGCCGCGTCGCTGCCCGGCGGACATTTCTTCATCGACCTGCTGCCGGACGCGACGACCTCCCAAGTCGCCGGGTTTCTGGCCGCGCAGCAGGCGGGGCACTAGAACGCCAGTTGTACCTTCATTGCCTTCGTGCGGTCGGAGGCGAGCGCGAACGCACGCGGGGCTTCAGCGAGCGGCAGGGTTTCGGTGAGCAGCGGCGCCACGTCGATGGCGCCGCGCACGAGGATGTCCACCGACTCGGCAAACTCCTCGAAGAAGCGGAACGTGCCGCGCAGCGTCAGTTCCTTGGCGACCGCGGTCGTCAGCGGCAACGCCGTCTCCGCGCCGCCGAGCCCGACCACCACGATCGTTGCGCGGGGCCGCGCTACCGCGATCGCGCCGGCGAGCGCGGCACCGCTGCCGGAACATTCGAACACCACGTCGAACCGCCCTTTCTCCGCCGCATACGGTGCCAGTGCGTCGGGGTCTTCGCGCAGGTTCAGCGCCGCATCGGCCCCCAGGCGCCGCGCCATCGCGAGTGGCGGTTCGAGCAGGTCGGTCGCCACCACCTCCCGCGCGCCGGCATGCCGCGCCACCAGCAGGCAGAGCGCGCCGATCGGCCCGGCGCCCGTCACCAGCACGCGCGCCCCCAGCAGCGACCCCGCCTGGTGCGCCGCGTGCAGGCAGACCGCCAGCGGTTCGGCGAAGGCCGCGCGCTCGGGCGGGATCGGCGCCGGCACCGCCTGTTCGGCGCGGCACACCAGCGCCTCGCGGAACGCGCCCTCGACGTGCGGCACCCGCATCGCACTGCCGAAGAAGCGCACGTCCAGGCAGTGGCTGCCCATGCCGGCCAGGCAGAGCCGGCAGCGCCCGCAGGCGAGGGTCGGGTTGATCGCGACCGTGTCGCCAGGCCGGACATGGGTGACGCCCTCGCCCACCACCTCCACCACCCCGGCGGCCTCGTGGCCCAGCACCATCGGCGCCTTGATCCGCACCGTGCCGAACCCACCCTCGTGGAAATAGTGCAGGTCCGAACCACAGATCCCCCCGGCACGCACCCGTACCCGCACGTCCCCGGCGCCAACGTGCGGCAGCGGCCGGGACTCGATGCGCAAGTCATGCGGCGCGTGGATCACGGCGGCGCGGACGGTCTCGGTCATGGCGTTCCTCCCGACGGACGGGGTAATATTATCCTCGCTACCTGGGAGACAGACCATGCCTGCCCGCACGCTGCTGCTGACCGGCGCCAGCCGGGGCATCGGCCACGCGACCGCCAAGCTGTTCAGCGACCAGGGCTGGCGGGTCGTCACGGTGTCGCGCCAGGCCTTCTCGCCGCGCTGCCCCTGGGCCGCCGGGCCGGAGGATCACGTTCGGCTCGACCTCGGCGATATCGACCGCTTCGCGGAGGGGCTGGCGGAGATCCGCCGCCGGCTGCCGGACCGGCGGCTGGACGCACTGGTCAACAATGCCGGCATCTCGCCGAAGGGACCGGAGAACGCGCGGCTCGGCGTGCTCGACACGCCGTACGACACGTGGCTCGCGGTGTTCAACGTCAACCTGTTCTCCACCGCCCTGCTGGCCAAGGGGCTGATCGAGGAACTGTCGGCCGCCGAAGGGTCGATCGTGAACGTCACCTCCATCGCCGGCTCGCGCGTCCATCCTTACGCAGGCGTCGCCTATGCCGCGAGCAAGGCGGCGCTGGCCGCGCTGACGCGGGAGATGGCGGCCGAGTTCGCGCCCCGCGGCGTGCGCACCAACGCGATTTCGCCCGGCGAGATCGCGACTTCCATGCTCTCGCCCGGCACGGAAGCCTTCGCCGAGCGCGAGGTGCCGCTGCGCCGCCTCGGGAGCACGGCCGAGATCGCCTCGGCAATATTCTTCCTCTGCAATGCGTCGGCGAGCTACGTGAACGGCGCCGAGTTGCACGTCAACGGCGGGCAGCACGTCTGACATGCGCCCCGCCGGCCTTACCGTGCTCGACCATCCGCTGGTGCAGCACAAGCTGACGTTGCTGCGGCAGAAGGAAACCTCGGTGGCCGACTTCCGCCGCATCGCGCGCGAGATCAGCCTGCTCGCATGCTACGAGGTGACGCGCGATCTGCCGCTCGAAACGGTGCCGATCGAAACGCCGCTTGAGCCCATGATGGGGCGCATGATCTCGGGCAAGAAGCTGTGCTTCGTGTCGATCCTGCGCGCCGGCAACGGGATTCTGGAAGGTATGCTCGATGCCGTGCCCTCCGCCCGCGTCGGACATATCGGGCTCTATCGCGACCCGGTCACGCTGCAGCCGGTGGAATACTACCTCAAAGTGCCCGAGGATATTGGCGAGCGGCGGGTGATCGTGGTCGACCCGATGCTTGCGACCGGCCACTCGGCCGCGGCAGCAGTGGCGCGGCTGAAGCAGGCGGGGGCGCAGCAGATAAGCTTCGTCTGCCTGATCGCCGCGCCGGAAGGGCTCGACGTGCTCGCCACCGCGCACCCTGACATAAAAGTGTTCGCCGGCGCGGTCGATCGCTCCCTTGATGAGCACGGCTATATCCGCCCCGGACTTGGCGACGCTGGCGATCGGTTGTTCGGAACAAAATAGTTGCCGCTCGCGTCGCACTCACTCATCATCGCCAACACGGCTGTTAACAAAAACAATCCGGGGAGGAAGCGATGCGGCTGCTCGGGGGTCTCACCATGGTTGCCCTTCTGCTGGCGTCGGCCGGCGCGATGGCGAACGATGCGGTGAAGCGCGGCGCCTACCTCGTGCACATCATGGGTTGCGGCGACTGCCACACGCCCGGCTACTTTCTGGGCAAGCCCGACCTCGCGCATCCGCTCTCGGGCTCCGATGTCGGCTTCGAGATTCCGGGGCTCGGCATCTTCTGGGGCCCGAACCTTACGCCCGACCCTGAAACCGGCCTCGGCAAATGGAGTGCTGCGGACATGATCACCGCAATCCGCACCGGCGTCACGCCCGATGGGCGGAAGCTGGCCCCCATCATGCCGTCGGCCAACTTCGCCACGCTCACCGACGCGGACGCGCAGGCGGTGGCAGCCTACCTGCGGAGCCTTCCCCCGACCAAGCACGCCGTCAGCGGGCCGACCAAGCCGGGCGAGACACCGGCCGGCCCCTACTTCAAGATCGTGGTCCCGCAATAGCGTGGCCCCGATCGAGCGCAGGGCGCGGGTCGACGCAGGCGGCTGCGCGCTCTAGCATCCGGCGGCGCAACCGGGTGAGCGCGGAGCATGAGTCTCAGAGGGCAGGCCTATATCGCGGGCGCGTTCGAGCATCCGACGCGCAAGGCGCCGGACAAGACCGTGGCGCAGTTGCACGCCGAGTGCGCGCTGGGCGCGCTGGCTGATGCGGGGCTGACGAAGGACGACGTGGACGGGTATTTCTGTGCCGGCGACGCGCCCGGCATGGGGCCGCTCGCGATGGCGGACTACATGAATCTCCGCCTGCGCCACCTCGACAGCACGGAGCTCGGCGGCTGCTCCTACATCGCGCATGTTGCGCACGCAGCGGCCGCGATCGCGGCGGGGCAATGCGACGTGGCGCTCATCACCCTCGCCGGCCGCCCGCGCAGTGAAGGCTACAGCGGCGCCAACGCGCGCCCGGTCGTCGCCGCCGCGCCCGACGCGGCATGGGAGGCGCCGTTCGGCCCGGTGACGACGAACATCTACGGCATGTGCGCGATGCGCCACATGCATGAGTTCGGCACCACCTCCGAACAGCTCGCCTGGATCAAGGTCGCCGCCAGTCACCACGCGCAGCACAACCCGAATGCGATGCTGCGCGAGGTAGTGACGGTCGCCGAAGTACTCGCCTCGCCGATGATCGCCGATCCGCTGCACCGCCTCGATTGCTGCGTGGTCACCGATGGCGGCGGCGCGCTGATCGTGGTGCGGCCGGAGATCGCCCGCAGCCTGAAGCGCCCGCGCGTGCAGGTGCGTGGCACCGGCGAGACGATGAAGGGCCAGGCCGGCGGCGACGTCGATCTCACCTATTCGGGCGGTCGCCGCTCCGGCAAGGCGGCGTTCGAGGAGGCAGGGATTGCACCCGCCGACATCAAGTATGCCTCGATCTACGACAGTTTCACCATCACCGTGCTGATGCAGATCGAGGACCTTGGCTTCTGCGCGCACGGTCAGGGCGGACGGTTCGTCGCCGACGGCAACCTCATTTCCGGCATCGGCCGGCTGCCGTTCAACACGGACGGCGGCGGCCTCTGCAACAACCATCCGGCGAACCGCGGCGGCATCACCAAGGTGATCGAGGCGGTGCGGCAGTTGCGCGGCGAGGCGCATCCGGCCGTGCAGGTGCGCAACTGCGACCTCGCCCTGGCGCACGGCACCGGCGGCTTTCTCGGCAGTCGCCACGGCTCCGCAACGCTGATCCTCGAGCGGGAGTGAGCGCCATGGCCGAACGGACACTCCCTGCCCCGCCTGTCAACCCTGAGAGCGAGGCGTTCTACGCCGCCGCCGCCGAGGGTCGCTTCCTGCTGCGCCGCTGCACCGCGTGCGGCAAGGCGCACTGGTATCCGCGCGCGCTCTGCCCGTTCTGCTTCGGCGCGACCGAGTGGGCCGAGGCGACGGGGCGCGGCGTGATCTACAGCTTCAGCGTCATGCGCCGCGCTGACCCGCCCTATGCGATCGCCTACGTGACGCTCGCCGAGGGGCCGACGATGATGACCAATCTCGTCGACTGTGATTTCGACGCGTTGCGGATCGGGCAGGCGGTGGTGCTGGTGTTCAAGCTCTCCGACGGCGGGCCGCCAGTGCCCTGCTTCCGCCCGGCCCCGCCGCAATGACGGATGAGCCAGACGCGCACGCGGAAATCCGCGAGGCGGTGCGTCGGCTCTGCGCCGACTTCCCCGGCGAGTACTGGCGCGCGCTGGACCGGGATCGCGCCTACCCCACCGCGTTCGTGCGGGCGCTGACCGAGGCCGGCTATCTCTCGGTGCTGATCCCGGAGGAGCACGGCGGCGCCGGCCTCGGTATTTCCGCCGCCGCTGCGATCCTTGAGACGATCCACGCCACCGGCTGCAACGGCGCCGCCTGCCACGCGCAGATGTATATCATGGGCACCATCCTGCGCCACGGCTCGGCTGCGCAGAAGCAGGCTTACCTGCCGCAGATCGCTCGCGGCGCCCTGCGCCTGCAGGCGTTCGGCGTCACCGAGCCGACCAGCGGCACCGACACCACCGCCCTGCGCACTTTCGCCCGCCGCGACGGCGACAGCTACGTGGTCAACGGCCAGAAGATCTGGACCAGCCGCGCCGAGCATTCCGACCTGATGCTGCTGCTCGCGCGCACCACGCCGCGCGACCAGGTGGCGAAGCGGACCGAGGGACTTTCCACCTTCATCGTGGACATGCGGGCGTCGCTCGGGGCCGGGCTGACGATCCGCCCCATCCGCACCATGATGAACCACAGCACGTGTGAGGTATTCTTCGACGACCTCCGCGTGCCGGCCGCGAATCTGGTTGGCGAGGAGGGGCGCGGCTTCCGCTACATCCTCGACGGCATGAACGCCGAACGCCTGCTGATCGCCGCCGAGTGCATCGGCGATGCGCGCTGGTTCACGGAGAAATCGGTCGCCTACGCGCGCGACCGCAAAGTGTTCGGCCGCCCGATCGGCCAGAATCAGGGCGTGCAGTTCCCGATCGCGCGCGCCCACGCGCAGATGCGCGCCGCCGCCCTGATGGTGCGCGAAGGCTGCACGCGGTTCGAGGCCGGGCTGCGCTGCGGCGAGGAGGCGAACACCGCCAAGCTGCTCGCCGCCGACGCCGCCTGGGCGGCGGCGGAAGCCTGCCTGCAGGTGCATGGCGGCTTCGGCTTCGCCGAGGAATACGACGTGGAGCGCAAGTATCGCGAAACCCGCCTGTACCAGGTGGCGCCGATCAGCACCAACCTGATCCTGTCCTACCTCGCCGAACACGTGCTCGGCCTGCCGCGGAGCTACTAGGCGCCGTGGGCCGCCCGCTCGACGGCATGCTCGTCCTTACGCTCGAACAGGCGGTCGCCGCGCCGTTCTGCAGCGCACGGCTTGCCGATGCGGGCGCGCGGGTGATCAAGGTCGAGCGGGCGGAGGGCGACTTCGCCCGGCTCTATGACCGCGCAGTGCATGGGCTTTCCAGCTACTTCGTGTGGCTCAACCGCGGCAAGCAGAGCCTCGTCGCCGACATCAAGCGAGCGGAGGATGCGGCGCTGCTGCACCGTATCCTCGCGCGCGCGGACGTGTTCATCCAGAACCTCGCGCCCGGCGCCGCCGCCCGCGCGGGCTTCGACAGCGCGGCGCTGCGCGCGCAGCATCCGCGCCTGATCACGCTCGACATCACCGGCTACGGCGACAGCGGCGACTACGCCACGATGAAGGCCTATGACCTGCTGGTGCAGGCGGAGAGCGGGCTTGCGTCCGTCACCGGCCTGCCGGCGGGGCCGGGGCGCGTCGGCGTGTCGGTGTGCGATATCGCCTGCGGCATGGCCGGCAATGCGGCCATTCTGGAAGCCCTGATCGAGCGCGGCCGCACCGGCCGCGGCAAGGGGCTCAAGGTCAGCCTGTTCGACGGCATGGCGGACTGGATGAACGTGCCGCTGCTCTGCTTCGAGGGGACCGGCATCGCGCCGCCGCGGATGGGCCTCGCGCATCCGTCGATCTGCCCGTACGGCGCGTTCGCCTGCGCCGACGGTGCGCTGGTCCTCATTTCGATCCAGAACGAGCGGGAATGGGCGGTGTTCTGCACGCACTTCCTCGATGAGCCGGACCTGCCGCAGCGGCAGGGGTTCGACAGCAACGTGAACCGCTGCGCCAACCGCGCGCATGTCGACGGGCACATCGCCGCGGCGTTCGGTCGCCACGACCGCGCGGAGGTCACCGCGCGGCTGCGCGCGGCCAACACCGCCTATGGTTTCGTCAACGACGTCGCCGCCCTCGCCCGGCACCCCGCGTTGCGCCGCATCACCGTCACCACGCCCGGCGGCACGGCATCGCTCGCCGCCCCGCCGGTCATCGCCAGCGACGGCGCGCCGCCGCTCGGCCCCGTGCCCGCCATAGGCGCGCACACCGCCGCCATCCGAGACGAGTTTTGGGAGACCGCAGAACAATGACCGATACCGGCATGCTGGATGGCAAGGTCGCAATCGTCACCGGCGCGGGCGGCGGCATCGGGCGTGAGATCGCGATCGCGATGGCGCTCGCCGGCGCTGCCGTCGTCATCAACGATGTCGGCGCCTCGCTCGCCGGCGACGGCGAATCGGAGACGCCGGCCGCGCAGACACAGCAGATCATCGCACAGCGCGGCGGACGCGCCGCGGTCAGCCGCGACAGTGTCGCCGAATGGGCGAGCGCCCAGCGCATCGTGCAGTGCGCACTCGACAATTTCGGACGCGTGGATGTCGTGGTGAACAACGCCGGCATCCTGCGCGACGCGATCTTCCACAAGATGACGCCGCAGGACTGGCTCGCCGTGGTCAACGTGCACCTGAACGGCAGCTTCTTCGTCAGCCGCGCCGCCGCCGACCATTTCCGTGCCCAGCAGAGCGGCGCCTATGTGCATATGACCAGCACGTCGGGCCTGATCGGCAACCTCGGACAGGCCAACTATTCGGCTGCCAAGCTCGGCATCGTCGGGCTGTCGCGTTCGATTGCACTCGACATGCGCCGCTACAATGTACGCTCCAACTGCATCGCTCCGTTTGCATGGAGCCGCATGACCTCCTCCATCCCGGCCGAGACGCCGGAGCAGAAGGCGCGGGTGGCGAAGCTCGCGCAGATGACGCCCGACAAGAACGCACCGCTCGCCGTGTTCCTTGCGTCCGAGGCGGCACGCGACGTCAGCGGCCAGGTGTTTGGGGCGCGCATGAACGAGATCTACCTGTTCACCCAGCACCGCCCCGCGCGCACCGTGCATCGCGGCGAGGGCTGGACGCCGGAGCTTATCGCGGCCCACGCCCTGCCGGCGCTGCGTGCCGCGCTGGTGCCGCTCGACACCAGCGGCGAGGCGATCGGCTGGGACCCGATCTGACGTTCGCGCATCGCCCGGCCGCTGCCATCGTCACCGCGACTCTCCCGCCACGCGGGGAAGCGCGATGCGCGGCGCCGGGTGAAAACCTTGGCGAACCCCCTCACTCGAAATAGAGCGCCATCGTCTCTGCCACCAGCGCCGGGCGCGCGGCCCCTTCGATCTCCACCGTCGCCTCGAACGTCAGCCGCCGCCCGCCCGGCACCGGGTCCGATGCCTTCAGCGCGGAGCGCAGGCGAATGCGCGCGCCGGCGGGGACCGGACCCGTGAAGCGCACCCGGTTCAGCCCGTAGTTCACCCCGCGCGAACGCCGCCGGATCGCGAAGATGTCCTGCGAAAGCCGCGGCAGCAGCGACAGCGTCAGGTAGCCGTGCGCGATCGTCTTGCCGCCCGGCATCTCCCGCGCGGCTCGCTCGGTATCGACGTGAATCCACTGATGGTCGCCGGTGGCTTCGGCGAACGTGTCGATCATCGCCTGCGTCACAACGACCCATTCGCTGACCCCAAGCACCGCGCCCACGTGACCGTCCATGTCGGCAGGCGTGTCCACCTCAAGCATGCGCGGGCTCCAGTTCGATCACGGCGTCGACGGCGAACGTGCCCTCGCCGTCCGGCATCGCGATCACCGGGTTCAGGTCGATCGCGGCGAGGCGCGGTCCCGCTTGATCCGCGAACACCGACAGCCGCGCGAGCATCGCCGCGAGCGCCCGCACGTCCGCCAGCCGGCGGCCGCGCGCGCCCAGCAGCAGCGGTGCGCCGCGGATCGTGCGGATCATGCGTTCGGCCACGTCTTCACCGAAGGGACAGCGATGCAGCACGACATCGCGCAGCACTTCGACGAACACGCCGCCCAGGCCGAACATCGCCACCGGCCCGAACACCGGATCGCGCTTGATCCCAAGGATGCACTCGGTGCCGCCACGCAGCTGCCGCGCCACCAGAACCCCGCTCACCCGCGCATGCGGCGCAACCGCACGCGCGCGTTCCAGCAGCGTCGCGAAGCCGATGCGCACGGCGGTGGCGTCTGCAACATCCAGCAGCACGCCGCCGATGTCCGATTTGTGCGTGATGTGAGGCGAGAGCAGCTTCAGCACCACCGGCCACCCGAGCGCCTCGGCCGCGGCCACCGCTTCCTCCGCCGTGGCACACGCACGTTCCGGCACACAGGCGATCCCGGCCTGCGCCAGCAGCCGCTTGGCCTCGGCCTCGTCCGGCGACCCCGTGGGCAGTGGCACGGGCGGCACAGCCGGCGTATCGGCGGCGGGCGGGCGGGCAAAGGCGGCGCCGAAGCGGCCCATCGCGTGCAGCGCCGTCACCGCCCGCGTCGGGTCCTCGAACACCAGCAGCCCGTCTTCCTCGTATTCCAGCACGCGCGCGGGTGGGGCGAGGATGGAGAGCGCGTAGAGCCGGTCGGTCCTGTTCACGTTCCGACGATAGCGACTGCGGAAGAGAGCCGATGCCTGGCGTCGTCGCGCGGGTCAGAGGTCGAGGAAGTCCCCCATCCAGGTGCACACGGCCCGGAGACAGCCGAACGACACTTCGCCCGCCACGCCCGTGAGTCGGTCCCGCGACAACGTGCGGGGTTGCTCGGTCATGACCCACGATGGCCGGTCCAGCCCGCTCGGCCCCTCCACGCGAACATGGTTCGGCCATCCACGGTCGGTGCTCGTGATCGGCAGCACGATCGCGAGGGTGGTCACGGCATCCAGGTACCAGGCTGACGCGACGATCAGCACCGGGCGATGACCACCCTGCTCTCTGCCGCGCACGGGCTCGAGTGCCGCCCAGGCCACGACGCCCGGGGCAAGGTCGGGACTCGTCACGAAGCGTCGGCCAGCTCGGTGCGGAGCAGGCTGGTGAGCGAGAACCGGCCGGTGGAGAGCTCCACCCAGGCCAGGCCCATCTTCGACCCGGACTCGACGACGGCGGCCAGGAAATTGGCCGTGCGGGGGTCGAGCAGCGCCTCCATCACCGCCATGCGCAC
>JAFKFJ010000095.1 GCA_017307335.1 Alphaproteobacteria bacterium
CCGTAGCGGCCCAGGCCGAGGCCGAGCAGCGCGTTGTCGTGCGGCCAGACCGAGCCGTTGTGATAGGACATCGGGTTGTACCGCGACTCCGACGTGGCGATGGTGCGCACACCCCAGCCGGAGAAGAACCCGCTGCCCATGAGTTGCTCGGCAACCCGCCCCGCCCGCGCGGCGGAGGCGACGCCGGTGAGCAGCAGGTGGCCGGCGTTGGAGCTGCGCACCCGGCAGGGCTGTTTCGCACCGTCCAGGGCCAGCGCGTAGGTGCCGATGTCCTCGCACCAGAACGCCTGTTCGATGCGCGCGCGCAGGCTGCTCGCGGCCGCACGCAGCGCGCTCGCCCGCGCCGCATCCCCCAGCCGCTCGGCGATCGCGGCGGCGCCGCGGCGCGCCTGGCAGACGTAGCCCTGCACCTCGATCAGCGCGATCGGCCCTTCGGCAAGCCGGCCGTCGGCGTGGAAGATCGAATCGTGGCTGTCCTTCCAGCCCTGGTTGGCGAGCCCGCTCTCCGTCATGCGGTGGTATTCGACGAAACCGTCGCGGTCGCGGTCGCCATGGGTGTCGATCCAAGTCAGCGCGGCCTCGATCTGCGGCCACAGCGCGTGCAACGTCGCCACATCGCCGGTGCGGCGGAGGTAGTTTTCCGCGAGCATGACGAACAGCGGCGTGGCATCGACGCTGCCATAGTAGCGGCGGAAGGGAACCTCCTTCAGCTCCGCCATCTCGCCGTGGCGCACCTCGTGCAGGATCTTGCCGGGCTCGGCGTCGGCGTCGGGCTCGGTCCAGGTTGACTGGTTCGCCGCGAGGTAGCGCAGCACGCCGCGGGCGACGGCGGGGTCGGTCCACAGCATCATCAGCGCGGTCAGCAGCGCGTCGCGCCCGAACGCGGCGCTGAACCACGGCACGCCCGCATAGGGATAGGCGCCCTGCTCGGTGTCGGTGATCAGCATGTAGAGGTCGGCAACCGAGCGCCGCACGGTCTCGTTGAACGTGTCGTTCGCGGTCTCGATCGCGGCGGCGCGGGCACCGGCGCGCAACAGGGCGCGGCGTGCATCGCGCATGGCGAGGAAGAAGGTCTCCGGCAGCGAGGGCAGCGGTGCCGTCGGCTCGATGCAGCGCGCCTCGACATAGATCACCGCGCGCTCGCCCGGCGCGAGCGGCAGCACGAACGACGCATGCGTGGGCTCGATGCGGGTCGGCGGCGGATCGAAGCGCAACCGCGTGCTGCGCTGCCGCCCGTCGAGGCCGGTGTACGCGAGCCGCACGCCCGCCGCCTCGATCGTCGGGGGCTGCACGCTGCCGCGACGCGGGCGGCGCTGGCCCCGCACCTCGAACAGGTCCGCGAAATCGGCGGCGTAGCACAGCTCCAGCGTTACGGTCTGCGGCGCATCGGCGTACGAGCGCACGGCGAGCCGCTGGTGACAGGCGGCGTCGTAGAGGAACGTGCTGCGCCGGATGTGCACCTGGTCGTGCTCCAGCGTCATCCGGCCGTCGCCGTCATAGAGATCGGGGTTGGTGAGGTCGGTGGTCAGTGTCGCGTTGTCCTGCCGCACGTCGGAGGACAGCAGCAGCGGACGCTGCCCGTCGAGGAACAGGTCGAGCCGGGAGAGATGCCGCGTATCGCGGAAATAGAGCCCGCCCGGCTCGCCCTGGCCGGCGAGGACGTTGCCGGAGTGATCGAACACGCCGAACGTGTCGCCGTGCTTCAGCGTGCGGGGACGGCGTTCCTGAAGGCTTGCCGTGGCGGCAACGAAGAATGCGTCAACGGGGGCGCCGGGATCCTGATCGTCATCCATGCCGGTCCTTCCGTGCTGCGATCAATGCGAACGGGTGCGTGCGGCCTGCGGTCCCGGGCCGCCGGATCGGCGCGGCCTGGGCCGGAATTCAAGGCGGTGCCAGGAGCAGCTCGGGACGCCGATAGCACACGCAACCGCGCCTGTCGCTTTACAACATCCCCTTGAACACGGAGCCGTTCCCCTCCGGCGCCACGGGCCGCTCAGGCAGCGTGCTCTCCCACCCGCCGCCGAGCGCCTTGTAGATCTGCACGAAGTCGGTCGAGACCGCGGTGGTGCTGTCGGTGAGCTGCTGCTGGGTCGCGAGCAGGCTGCGTTCGGCGTCCAGCACGTTCAGGAAGTCCGAGACCCCCTGCGCATAGCGTTCCTGCGCGAGTTTGACGGCGCGCTGGTTCTCGGCAACCGCCTGCGCCAGCCGGTGGCGCCGCTGCTGCTCGGCGTCGTAGGCGGTGAGCGCGTTGTCCACTTCATGCAGCGCGCTGAGCACCGTGCGCTGATACGCGACCGCCGCTTCCTGCTGCTGCTGCTGGCGGAGTTCCAGCGTCCGCCGCAACCGCCCACCCTCGAAAATCGGCAGGGTGAGCGAGGGGCCGAACGCGTAGGTGCCGGCATTGTACCAGGAGCCGAGATAGTTCGTCGCGATCGACTGCAGCGCCATGCTCGCCGAGAGCGTGACGCTCGGATAGAAATCGGCGACCGCCACACCCACCGTCGCCGTCGCCTCATGCAACTGTGCTTCCGCGGCCCGAATGTCCGGGCGGCGGCGCGCGAGTTCGGAGGGCAGGCCCACCGGCACTTTCGGTGGCACCGGCGGGATCGGATGCACGACCGCGAGCTCGGTCTGCATGCTGCGCGGCGGCTGGCCGAGCAGGAAGGCGATCGCGTTGATCACCTGCACTTCCTGCGCGCGCAGCGTCGGCAACTGGCTCGACACGGTATCCACCTGGGCGGCCGCATTGGCGACATCGAGCTGGGTGGTCATCCCGCCGGCGGCACGCTCGCGCGTCAGGCGCAGGCTTTCCTGCGCCGTGCGCAGGTTTTCCTCGGTGATCTCGATGCTGCGCTGCGTGCCGCGCAACTGCACGTAGTCACGCGCCATCTCGCCGAGGGCGGTAACCAGCGTGTCGCGCTCCTGCTCCGCCGAAGCCTGCGCGGAGGCTTTCGCCGCCTCGACGTTGCGGCGCACGCGGCCCCATAAGTCGATCTCCCACGAGGCGTCGAAGCCGTACTGGTACAGGTTGAACGGCTCGAAGATCGCGCCGTTGTTGGGCACGGCGTTGTTGGTGGCGCCGAGCCCGTTGGCGGCGGTGCCGGGCGAGCCGCTGCCGGACTGAGGCGTGGTGGGAAACAGCGCGACCGCGCCCTGCCGGGCGATGCGCTGGCGGGTGTAGTTGGCGTTGCCGTTGAGGTTCGGGAACAGGTCGGCCCGCGCGATGCCGAACGCGGCGCGACTTTCCGCAAGCCGGATGCTGGCGGTGCGCACGTCGAGGTTCGCGCCGGCGACGCGCTGCTCCAGGCTGGTCAGCTCCGCGTCATGGAACAGCGCCCACCATTGCGCGTCGACCGGCTCGGCGACCGGGCGGCTCATCGCCACCTTCGGCGGCGGCGTGGGGTGGCCGGCGAACCAGGAGGTCGGGTTCCACGGCGAACTGGCGCCGGTGAAGTTGGGGCCGACCGGGCTGCAACCGACAAGCAGCGCGAGCGGGGCAGCATGACAGAGTATGGTGCGCAGCAACGCGGCGGGTCTCCTCTGGCCGGCACCGGCCGCACCCTAGTCGCCACCGGCAGGGCGTCAACCGCCCGTGCCACGCGGTTGGCGCGCGGCTGGCAGCCGCCTATACCGGCGGCGCGACGCCGAGGAGAACGGGAATGACGGCTGGCGAGCGGGTGCTGGCGCGGATCGAGCGCGACTTTCCGGCCTATCAGGCGCGGTGGCTGGACTGGCTCCGGATTCCCAGCATCAGCGCGCAGCCCGCCCATGCCGGCGACTGCCGCGCCGCTGCCGAGTTCGCGCGCGCGGAGCTGGCGTCCCTCGGGTTCTCCGCCGCGATCCGGGAGACGGCGGGCCTGCCGCTCGTGCTCGCCCACCATGCCGGTCCGGGCAACGGGGCGCCGCACCTGTTGTTTTATGGCCACTACGACGTGCAGCCGCCGGAGCCGCTCGAGCTCTGGCACAACCCGCCCTTCGCGCCGGTCGAGGTCGATGGGCCGCACGGCAAGCGCGTGGTGGCGCGCGGGGCGGTGGACGACAAGGGCCAGACCTCCATGTGGCTCGGCGCGCTGCGCGCCTGGGTGGAGGAGACGGGCGGGCTTCCGGTGGGCGTCACGGTGCTGATCGAGGGCGAGGAGGAGACCGGCAGCCCCAACCTCGCCCCCTTCCTCACCGCCAACCGCGAGGCGCTGAAGGCCGATGTCGCGGTGATCAGCGACACCGCCACCTGGTCGATCGACACGCCCGCCGTCACCACCCGGCTGCGCGGCCTCGTCTACATGGAAGTGCGGCTGCGCGCGGCGGAGCGGGACCTGCACTCGGGCCTCTACGGCGGCGCCGCGCTGAACCCGATCAACGCCCTCACTGCCGCCCTCGCCGCGCTGCACGACGCGCTCGGCGCGGTCGCAATCCCCGGCTTCTACGAGGGCATCGTGGAGCCCTCGGCCGAGCAGCGCGCGGAGTGGGCGGCGCTCGGCTATGACGAGGCCGCGTTCCTCGCCACGATCGGCCTCAAGCACCCGGCCGGCGAGGCGGGGCGCGGCGGCCTGGACCGCCGCTGGGCACGGCCGACCTGCGACATCAACGGAATCTGGGGCGGCTATGCCGGGCCAGGGTCGAAGACGGTCATTCCGGCCGAGGCCGGGGCCAAGGTGAGCTTCCGGCTGGTGCCCGGCGTGGGCTGGCGCTTCGCTGCGCGACACGGCTGGCTGGATTTCGCCTGACCGTCGCGGCTTGCGGCAAAAGCTAACGATCGTTATTGTTTCGCCGAATCCTTGAACAACATGGAGGGGAGCGGCGAATGGCGCGGAGCGCGCAGGAACAGCGCAATCTCGATCTGGTGCTGGCGATGTTCCGCGAGGTGCTGGTGCCGCTCGATTCCGCGCCGGTCGATCGCTTCATCGCCGCCGATTACATCCAGCACAGCCCGCTCGCCGCGCCGGGGCGCGACGCGCTGAAGGCGTTTCTCGACGAGATCCGGCCGAGCCACCCCGATGCGCAACATGACCTGAAGCGCGCCTTCGTCGATGGCGATCATGTCGTCCTGCATTATCGCGTCCGCCGCTGGCGCGACGATCCGGGGATGATGGTGTGCGATATCTTCCGCGTCGCCGACGGGTTGATCGTCGAGCATTGGGACGTGATCCAGGATATCGCGCCCGCCGGCCCCAATCCCAATCCGCCGTGGTGAGCGCCGCGATGCGTTTCCGGGACAAGACCGTGCTGGTCATCGGCGGCAACAGCGGCATCGGGCTCGCGGCGGCGTGCGCCTTCGCCGGGGAGGGCGCGCGGGTGACGCTGACCGGGCGGGACCGCGCGACGATCGACAGCGCGGTGGCGGCGATCCCCGGCGCGGTCGGCCATGCCTGCGACGTTGCCGATCTCGCCGCGACGAGTGCGCTGATCGACGCGCTGGCCGCGGCGGGCGAGCGTGTCGACGTGCTGTTCGTCAACGCCGGTGTCGGTGGGTTCGCGCCGATCAGGGATGTGACCCCGGCGCAATGGGATCAGGTTCACGGGATCAACCTGCGCGGCTGCTTCTTCGCGATCCAGCAGGCGTTGCGGCTGATGGACCGCGGCGGCGCGATCGTCGTCACCGGGTCGATCGGGGCGGATGCGGCGCTGGCCGGCAATGTCGCTTATGCCTCGGCAAAGGCCGGGCTGCGCGCGACGGTGCGGATCCTGGCGAAGGAACTGGTCGGCGACGGGATCCGCGTCAACATGGTCAGCCCCGGGCCGATCGAAACCCCGCTGATTAACCGCAACCCGGGTATGGATGCGGCGGCGGTCGAGGGATTGCGCCAAGCGATGATCGCCGCGGTTCCGATGCACCGCATGGGCGCGGCGGAGGAGGTGGCCCGCGCCGTCCTGTTCCTCGCCTCCGACGAGGCTTCGTTCATCACCGGCGCCGACCTTCGCGTCGACGGCGGCACGCTGGAGCTACGCTGATGACCGCGCTTTATTCGACGATCGACAATCCCCGGCTGGAATTCGCGATGGAGGTGCGGCTCGCCTTTCCGCGCGTCCAGACGATCGTCGGCACCCCGATGGGCGGCAATCGCAGCGCGGTCTATGTCGAGAGCGGTACTTTCGAGGGGCCGCGGCTGCGCGGTCGCGCGGTGCCGGGGTCGGGCGGCGACTATGCCTATTTCCGGCCCGACGACGTGGCGGTGTTCGACGCGCGCTACATGCTGGAGGAGGAGGACGGCACGCTGATCCTCATCAACAATCGCGGCTTCCTGTGGGGGCGTAAGCCGGACACGATGCAGCGGCTGCGCGACTGGGCGTTCGGTGGCGGCGCGCCGGTCGAACAGCAGGACTATTATCTGCGCGGCAACCCCACGTTCGAAACGCCGGTGGGCAAGCACGACTGGCTGACCAAACATGTCTTCATCGGCGTGGGCGAGCGGCGGCCGGACGGCAATGTGCTGCGCTATTACGCGTTGACCTAGGGCCTAAACTCAATTGGAACGACGCCGTGACGGAGCGGATTTTGGCGCCAGGCAAGGAGCAAGGAGAGAGCGATGCATTATGCATCGTGATCGAC
>JAFKFJ010000185.1 GCA_017307335.1 Alphaproteobacteria bacterium
TCCGCGCCGGGAAGAGCGGCGGCGGCAGCGCGCGGCGACGCTGTCGGGCGGCGAGCGGCAGATGCTGGCACTCGGCCGCGCCCTGGTGGCGCGCCCGCGCCTGCTGCTGCTCGACGAGCCCAGCCTCGGCCTCGCGCCGCTGATCGTGCGCGACATCTTCCGCGTGCTGGCGCGGCTGCGCGAGGACGGGCTCGCGATCCTGCTGGTCGAGCAGAATGCCCGTGCGGCGCTGCAGATTTCCGACTATGGCTATGTGCTGGAAATGGGAGAGGTGGTGTTGGAGGGAGCGAGTGCGGCGCTGGCCGGCGATGCACGGGTGATCGCCACTTATCTCGGCCACGGGGACGAGGCGGCGCATGGATGAGGCGGCGTCCGCGCGCGCCCTGGTACGCGCCGCATCCGGCCTGACAGTCGCCGCGGCGTTCCGCATGCAGGTGCGCCTCCGTGGCGGCGCCCCCGCGCTGCAGGAGGGCGCGCGGACGCGCAGCTATCGCGAGCTGGACGCGCGCGTCGCACGGCTGGCGCATCTGCTTGCCGCGCGGGGTCTCCGCCGTGGCGACAGGGTCGCGATGCTTTCGGAAAACCGCAGCGAATACCTCGAACTGTTCCTCGCCGCCGGGCGCCTTGGCGTGATCGTCGCATGTCAGAACTGGCGGCTGGCGGATGACGAGCTCGCGCACTGCATCCGCCTCGTCGCCCCGCGGCTGCTCGTCGCCTCGCCGCGCCACGCGCCCACGCTGGCGCGCATCGACCACGCGGTGCCGGCCACGCTGCTGCTCGACGCGGCGTTCGAGCATGCGCTCGCCGCTGACGATCGCGCCGACATGCCCGACGCGGCCGAACCCGAAGACGGGCTCGTCATCCTCTACACGAGCGGCACTACCGGCCTGCCGAAGGGCGCGCTGATCAGCCACCGTGCGATGGTCGCCCGCAGCATGGTTGCCGCCGCCGACTGGGGTTGCGGGGCCGAGGACGCTTTCGTGGCGTGGACGCCGCTGTTCCACATGGGTGCGGCGGATCAGGCGCTGGCGACGCTGATGCAGGGCGGCAAGGTGGTCGTCATGGACGGCTTCCAGCCCGCCGCGTTGGCCGAGATCGCGACGCGCGAGCGCATCGGCCATCTCACCGTCGTCCCCGGCGTGATCGACCGGCTGATCGTCGAGCTTCGCCGCCTGTCCGCGCCCCCCGCGCGCGTGCGCGTGGTGGGCGTGATGCCCGACCTCGTGCCGCCGCACCAGCTCGCCGAACTCACCGGCCTGGTCGGCGCGCCGTACGGAAACACGTTCGGCTCGACCGAAACCGGCATGCCGCCCGCGAGCCGCGGCCTGATTCCGCCCGGCGTCGCACCGACGCGGCTTTCCAAACAGCAAAGCTCGTTCTGCGCCGTCCGCCTCGTCGATCCCGACGACCATGAGGTGGCGGACGGCGAGCCGGGCGAGATGACGCTGCGCGGGCCCACGCTGTTCAGCGGCTACTGGGGCGCCGATGCGGTCAACGCCGAGGAGTTCCGCGGCGGCTGGTTCCACATGGGCGACGTGTTCCGCCGCAACCCGGACGGCACGCTGGATTTCGTCGACCGCCGCAAATACCTGATCAAGTCGGGCGGCGAGAACATCTATCCGGCCGAGATCGAGCGCGTGATCCTGGCCATGCCCGGGGTTGCCGACGCCGTCGTGGTACGGCGGGCGGATGCACGCTGGGGCGAGGTGCCGGTCGCCTTCGTGGTGCGCCACGACCCGGCGCTGACGCGCGAGGCGGTGCTGGCCGCGTGCCGCGCCGGCATCGCCGGCTACAAGCAGCCGAAGGACGTGGTGTTCCTCGCCGAGACCGACCTGCCCCGCAGCACGAGCGGCAAGATCCAGCGGCACCTGCTGGAGGGACGGCTCGCGGCGCCCGGCTGGAACGCCGGCCCCCGCATGGGATAGGCTTCGCCGGCCAGCCGTGCCTTCGGCAAACCGCTTGGGAGCAACGCCATGAAGCTCACCGACCAGCAGGTCGCCCATTTCCACCGGGAAGGCTACCTTTTCCTGCCGGAGTTGTTCACGCCGGCGGAAGTCGCGGTGCTGCGGGAGGAGGCGGGGCGGATCTACGCCGAGCAGCGGCCGGAAGTGTGGCGCGAGAAGTCCGGAGCGCCGCGAACGGCTTTCGCCGCGCACCTCTATAACGAGGCGTTCCGCCTTCTCGCCGCGCATCCGCGCATGATTGCGCCGGTCGAGCAGATTTTTGGCGAGAAGCTCTATATGCACCAATTCAAGATCAACGCGAAGTCGGCCTTCACCGGCGATGTGTGGCAGTGGCACCAGGATTACGGCACCTGGGCGCGCGACGACGGAATGCCGGAGCCGCGGGCGATGAACATCGCCGTGTATCTTGACGAAGTCATGTCGATCAACGGCCCGCTGATGCTGGTGCCGCGCAGCCACACCGGCGGCACGCTGGTCGCGACGCATGACCTGAGGACGACCTCGTATCCGCTATGGGTGCTGGACGAAGCGACCGTCACGCGGCTGGTCGAGCAGGGCGGCATCGTCACGCCGACCGGCAAACCCGGCGGGCTGCTGATGTTCCACGGCAATCTCGTGCACGGCTCGGCCGGCAACATCACGCCCTATCCGCGCAAGATCGTGTATCTGACGCTGAACGCGGTCTCCAACTACATCCGCACGCCGACGCGGCCGGAGTTCATCGCGCACCGCGATTTCACGCCGATCGAGCCGGTGGCCGACGATGCGCTGATCCGCTACGCGCGCACGTACCCCGCGGCGGCGGAGTAGAGCGCGCTTCCGGTCAGCCGCGCGGGTGTGTCGCCCGCCAGACTTCCACCAGCCGCGCGGTGTCCACCGCCGTATAGCGTTGCGTGGTCGAAAGGCTGGCGTGGCCGAGCAGCTCCTGGATCGCCCGCAGGTCGGCGCCGCCGGCCAGCAGGTGTGTGGCGAACGAGTGCCGCAGCGCATGCGGCGTCGCATGCTCGGGCAGGCCGGCGAGGCGGCGGAAGTCGCGCAGCGTGCGCTGCGCCACTGCGGGATCGAGCCGGCCGCCGCGGACGCCGAGGAACAGCGGCGCCTCCGGTGTCGGGCGCGGATGCAGGCGCAGCCACGTGGCAATTGCCTCCCGCGCCGCGGGCAGCACCGGCACCAGCCGCTCCTTCGCGCCCTTGCCGACCACCCGCAGCGGTGCGTCCGCGCCCGGCACGTCGCCGACGTTCAGCGCCAGTGCTTCGGCAATCCGCAATCCGCTGCCGTAGAGCAGGGTGAACAGCGCGACGTCGCGCGCCTGCTGGGCGGCCGCGTCGCTCATCGCGCCGATATCTTCCGCAGCAGCCCGCGCATGCTCGACGCTCAGCGCCCGCGGCGCCGGCCGGCGCACCGTCGGGGTGGCGAGCAGCCGCACTTGTGCGTTGGTGATTCCGTGGTGCCGCGCGAGCCAGCGGAAGAAGCTGCGCACGGCCGAAAGATGTCGCGCGCGGGTGGCATTGCCGTGCTCGGTCGCCGCCTCCGCCGCGAGCCAGGCCCGCAGATCGCGCGCGTGCAGGCCGGCGAGGGCGGCGAGGTCCGCCTCTCCGCCAAGATGGTTGGTGAGAAAGCCAAGGAAGCCGGCGAGGTCCGCGCCGTACGCCTCCACCGTCAGCGGCGAGGCGCGGCGCTCATGCGCGAGCCAGCGCAGAAATTCCTCGCGCGCGGCCTCGGCGGGCATGGCGGGGCGCATCACGCGCCGCGGCCTCAGCGCCCGAGGGCTGCCGCCACCGCGCGCCCGAGGAAGGCGAGCGGCCCGGAGCCCTGCGCCGGGTCGAGCGCCGCCTGCTCGCGCGCCACCAGCGCCAGCATTGCCGGCGGCCCTTCGCCGGGGATGCGCACCAGCGCCTCATGCGCCGCGAGCTCCGCCGCCTCCGCATGCAGCGCGGGCGCGTCGTCCGGCGACTCACGGAACAGCACCGCGCGTCCGCCCAGCAGCCGCGCGAGCGTGCCCGCGGGCACCAGGCGGGCGCCGAAGAACCGGCCTTCGGCGCAGAGCGACGCCGCGTCCACCGCGAGCAGCGCCGGAAACTCCAGCGTCACGCAGTCTGCCGGGTTGGCGGCGGCGATCAGCGCCAGCACCGCTTCCTGCACGCGCGCGGCCAGCCCCGCCGCCGCGCGGCCCGCGGCCAGCACGCCGTCGGCGCGCTCCGCCATCGCCGCCGCATGCGCCCGTTCGGCGCGCAGCATCGCGGCCATGTGATCGGCCAGCCGTTCGCCATGCACCCGCTCGGGCGGTGCGAGCCAGCGATAGAGCTCGGGCCGCTCGGCGAGAAAGCGCGGATGGGCTCGCAGCCAGGCGGCAACCTCGGCCGCGGCGAGCCCGTCCGCGGCGCGGGGCGCCTGCGCCATCAGCGCGCGGCCGCGGGCTGCGCCTCCGCGATGTGCTGGCCGGTCTTCGCCCAGTCGGCGAGGAACTGCGCGAGGCCCTTCTCGGTCAGCGGATGGTTGAACAGGCCGCGCAGCACCGCCGGCGGCAGGGTCGCCACGTGCGCGCCAAGCCGCGCCGCGTCGATGACATGCAGCGGGCTGCGCACGCTCGCCACCAGCACCTCGGTCTTGAGGTTCGGGTAGTTGCGGAAGATCGGCACGATCTCGCCGATCAGCTCCATGCCGATATGGCCGATGTCATCCAGCCGGCCGACGAAGGGGCTGACGAAGGTGGCGCCCGCCTTCGCCGCGAGCAGTGCCTGGGCGGCGGAGAAGCACAGCGTCACGTTCACCATCGCGCCGTCGGAGGTAAGCGCCTTGCAAGCGCGCAGCCCGTCGGGCGTCAGCGGCACCTTGATCGTCACGTTCCTGGCGATGCGGCGCAGCACGGCGGCCTCGCGCATGATCGCCGCGAACTCCGTGGCCGCGACCTCGGCGCTCACCGGGCCGGGCACGACGTCGCAGATCTCGGCAATCACGTCGAGCATGTTGCGGCCCGACTTGGCGATCAGGGTCGGGTTGGTGGTGACGCCGTCAAGCAGGCCGGTCTCGGCCAGCGCGCGGATTTCCTTGGTGTCGGCGGTATCGACGAAGAATTTCATGGGCCATGTCCCTGTTGGCTGGGCCTGTGCGGCCGGCCCGCGATGGGGCAGACCATACAGGATGGCGGCGGCGGACAGAAGGCGGGGGGCCACGGACCGGACGACGGGGCAGCGGCGTGTGCCGGTGCTGCTGCCCTATCCGTTCCCCGGTCCCTTCGACTACGCGGTCCCCCCCGGGCTCGACCCGCGCCCCGGCGACCTTGTGCTGGTGACGCTGAACCGGCGCGAGGCGGTGGGCGTGGTCTGGGACGGGGCGGCCGACGCGGCGCTGCCGGCGGCGAAGCTCAAGCCGGTGGAGGCGGTGCTGGATGCGCCGGGGATGCGCGAGGATCTCCGCCGCCTGGTCGACTGGATCGCCGCCTACACGCTCGCGGCCCCCGGCGATGTGCTGGCGATGGCGCTGCGCCTGAACGCCCTGCGCCCGCCGGCCGCACCCGTCGGCTGGCGGCTGGCCGATGCGCCGCCCGCCGCGCGCCTGACCCCGGCGCGCGAGCGGGTGCTGGCGGCGCTGGCGGAGGGGCCGCGGGGCGGCCCGGACCTCATGCACGCCGCCGGCGTGTCCGCGGCGGTGATCCGGGGCATGGCCGATGCCGGGCTGCTGCTGCCCGTGACCCTGCCGCCCCGCGCGCCCTTCGCCCGGCCGGACCCCGCCTGTGCCGGCCCGCCGCTCTCCGCCGATCAGGCCCCCGCCGCCGCCGCCCTGCGCGCGGCGGTCGCGGCGCGGGCGTTTTCGGTGACGCTGCTGAACGGCGTGCCGGGCTCCGGCAAGACCGAGGTGTATCTGGAGGCCGTTGCCGAATGCCTGCGCCTCGGCCGCCAGGCGCTGGTGCTGCTGCCGGAGATCGCGCTCTCCTCGCAATGGCTGGAGCGGTTCGCGCGCCGCTTCGGCGTGGCGCCGGCGGTGTGGCATTCCGACCTTTCCTCGCGCACCCGGCGCCTGACCTGGCGGGCGGTCGCGGCCGGCGAGGCTGCGGTGGTGGTGGGCGCGCGCTCGGCGCTGTTCCTGCCGTTCCCCGATCTCGGCCTGGTGGTCGTGGACGAGGAGCACGAGACGGCGTTCAAGCAGGAGGAGGGCGTCGTCTATCACGCCCGCGACATGGCGGTGGTGCGCGCCCGGCTGTGCGCCGCGCCGGCGGTGCTGGTCTCGGCGACGCCGAGCCTGGAGACGATGGCGAATGTGGAGGCGGGCCGCTACCGCCACCTGACGCTGCCCGCACGCCATGGCGGGGCGGCGATGCCGCATGTCGGGCTGATCGACCTGCGCACGACCCCGCCCGAGCGCGGCCGGTTCCTGTCGCCGCCGCTGATCGCCGCGGTCGAGGCGACGTTTGCCCGCGGCGAGCAGGCGATGCTGTTCCTCAACCGCCGCGGCTACGCGCCGCTGACGCTCTGCCGCCACTGCGGGCACCGGATGCAGTGCCCGAACTGCACCGCGTGGCTGGTGGAGCACCGGGCGCGCCACGCCCTGCAATGCCACCATTGCGGCCACGCCGAGCCGATCCCGCCCGCCTGCCCGGTCTGCGGTGCCGAGGCGAGCCTGGTCCCCGTCGGCCCCGGCGTGGAGCGCATCACCGAGGAGGCGGCTGCACGGTTCCCGGCCGCGCGGCGGCTGGTGATGGCGAGCGACACCATCCCCGGCCCGGTCGCCGCCGCCGGGGCCGCACGGGCGATCGCCGCACGCGAGGTCGATCTCGTCATCGGCACCCAGATCGTCGCGAAGGGCTGGCACTTCCCGCACCTGACGCTGGTCGGCGTGGTCGATGCCGATCTGGGGCTCGGCGGCGGCGACCTGCGGGCGGCCGAGCGGACGGTGCAGCTGCTGCACCAGGTCGCCGGCCGCGCCGGCCGTGCCGAGGCGCCGGGCACGGTCCTGTTGCAGACCTTCGATCCCGCACATCCCGTGATGCAGGCGCTGCTCGAAGGCGACCTCGCCCGCTTCATGGCGCGCGAGGCTGGACAGCGCCGGCCGGGCCACTGGCCGCCGTTCGGGCGGCTCGCCGCCCTGATCGTCAGCGCCGAGACGGCGGAGGCGGCGGACGCGGCGGCCCGTGACCTGGCGCGCGCGGCGCCCCACGGCCCGGGGATCACGGTGCTGGGTCCGGCCCCGGCGCCGCTCGCGATCCTGCGCGGCCGCCACCGCCGTCGGCTGCTGCTCAAGACGCGGCGGGATATCGCGGTGCAACCTTTGTTGCGCGAATGGCTCGGAAAGGTGCAACCCCGCGGTGCAACCCGCATCGACGTGGACGTCGACCCGATGAGCTTCCTCTAAGTGCCGGGCTCGGCGCTGGGGTGCGCCGTGGAGGTCTCCTGCATGCGCGCGAGCACGCCGCTGCACCAGGAGGTTCCCTGACTCCAGAAAATGTCGGCCAGGCCATCGCTGCGGCCGCGGAGCGCGATCTCCGCCCCGCCGTACTTGCCCCGCAGCTCATCACCCGGCTTCGCCACCGCCTCGATGCGCGAATTGGTGGGCTTGATGCCGGCGTCGCTGTTGGCGATCGCGTAGACCATCGTCGCACCGGCCAGCGTCACCTGTTCCACCGCGACCTTCACCGAGGCGGCCCACTCCGGACACATGGAGCCCGACCAGGTTCCCGAGAGCATCGCGAGCGCCGGCGGCACCTCCGGCGCCGGAGGGGTGATCTGGATGTCGGGCGGCAGTTCCGCGGCGGTCGTGCTGCTGCTCGGCTTGATGTGCATCTTCGCCTGGCTGACGGGCCATGGCGTCGCGTCCGCCGCGACGACGACGATGCGTGCCGTATCCATCGACGGGAAGCGGAAGTTGCCGCCCCACCAGTTGGTCACAGTGAACTCGTCCTGGCCGGTGAAGCCGGGGTTGGGGACATAATACTCGCCGACGCCCTTCACGTTGTCGTCCAGGCACTCCCAGCTCGCGTGATCGACCGGCACATCGATCGGCCGGAATTCCACCGTGCCGTTGGCCGGGGGCACCTGTACCCGCAGCTCCGGCGTGAGCCCGTCGCAGCGCGCCCAGCTACGCACCCAGATCTGCTCGCCGGTGCGCATGCTCAGCGTCCTGTCGAGCGTCGGGGGCCCGGCGCACCCTGCGGTACCCAACGCGAGCGCCGCACAGGCGAAGGCCAGGATGCTGAGAATGCCGCGCTGCGTGCTCATCGTTTTCGCCGTTTCCCGATTGTTGCGCGGGGAACCTACGTCACGCGCCAAGGCGGCGCGGTCACATTCCGGGGCGCGGGACGCACAACTCCGGGCGCGGAAACCGGCACCCGGGCGGCCGGTCGGGCGGGTCCGCGTGTTGCGCCACCGAAAACCCCATGCTAGACGCCCGCGCGCCGTGCAGGATCAGGTGCGGCGGCGGTCATTGTCAGGGCGGTGCCTGCCGGCGCTGCCCGCGCAGCATGGGTTTCATCCGGTGGCCTCTGGCGGCACGACAGTCTCATCCACGGGCGGCCTCGCCGAGCGATATGCCGCCGCGCTCTATTCACTGGCCGACGAACGGCACGCCCTCGACCGGACCGTCGAGGAGATGGACGCGCTCGGCCGCCTGATCGACGCCAGTGCCGACCTGCGCCGCCTGCTCGACAGCCCGCTGATCGACGTACACACCGGCCAGCGGGCCGTGCGCGCGGTGCTGGCCGACGAGGGGTTCTCACCGCTGGCCCAGGATTTCGCGGGTGTCGTGGTCGCCAACCGGCGCCAGCGCGAGCTGCGCAACATCCTGCGCGCCTTCGCCGCCCTGGTCGCCGAGAAGCGGGGCGTGGTGGTGGCCGACGTCACCACCGCCCACCCGCTGAACGACCTGCAGCGCCAGCAGCTGCGCGCCCGCCTGATCGAATCCGGCTACGGCAGCGTCAACATCCATGAGCATGTGGACCCGGGGCTGCTGGGCGGCCTGGTCGTGCGGATCGGCGCCCGCCTCTATGACACCAGCCTCAAATCCCGCCTGCAGCGCCTGCAATACGCCATGAAGGGAGCCGCCTGATGGATATCCGCCCCGCCGAGATCTCGGAAATCCTCAAGCGGCAGATCGCGAATTTCGATACCGAGGCGAACGTCGCCGAGACCGGCCAGGTGCTGAGCGTGGGCGACGGCATCGCCCGCGTGTTCGGGCTGCAGAACGTGATGGCGGGCGAATTGGTGGAGTTCCCCTCCGCCGGCCTCAACGGCATGGCGCTGAACCTCGAGAGCGACAATGTCGGCGTGGTGGTGTTCGGCGACGACCGGGCGATCCGCGAGGGCGACAGCGTCAGCCGCACCGGCCGCATCGTCGACGTGCCGGTGGGCAAGGGGCTGCTCGGCCGCGTGGTGGACGGGCTCGGCCAGCCGATCGACGGCAAGGGCCCGATCGAGGGCGAGCGCCGGGTGGTCGAGGTGAAGGCGCCGGGGATCATTCCGCGCAAGTCGGTGCATGAGCCGATGCAGACCGGGCTCAAGGCCATCGACGCGCTGATCCCCATCGGCCGCGGCCAGCGCGAGCTGGTCATCGGCGACCGCCAGACCGGCAAGACCGCGGTCATCATCGACAGCATCATCAACCAGAAGACGATCAACGCGGCCGGGGACGAGAAGCAGAAGCTGTACTGCATCTACGTCGCGGTCGGGCAGAAACGCTCGACGGTGGCGCAGCTCGTGCGCACGCTGGAAGAGAACGGGGCGATGGAGTATTCCATCGTCGTCGCGGCGACCGCCAGCGACCCCGCGCCGATGCAGTTCCTCGCCCCCTACGCCGGCTGCTCGATGGGCGAATATTTCCGCGACAACGGCATGCACGCGGTGATCTTCTACGACGACCTGTCCAAGCAGGCGGTCGCGTATCGCCAGATGTCGCTGCTGCTGCGCCGCCCGCCGGGCCGCGAGGCCTATCCCGGCGACGTGTTCTACCTGCACTCGCGCCTGCTGGAACGCGCCGCCAAGATGAACGACGAGCACGGCGCCGGCAGCCTGACCGCGCTGCCGGTGATCGAGACCCAGGCCGGCGACGTCTCGGCCTACATTCCGACCAACGTGATTTCCATCACCGACGGCCAGATCTTCCTGGAGACCGAGCTGTTCTTCAAGGGCATCCGCCCGGCGGTGAATGTCGGCATCTCCGTCTCGCGTGTCGGCTCCGCCGCGCAGATCAAGGCGATGAAGCAGGTTGCCGGCCGCATCAAGCTCGAACTCGCGCAGTACCGTGAAATGGCGGCGTTCGCGCAGTTCGCCTCCGACCTCGACGCCTCCACGCAGAAGCTGCTCGCCCGCGGCGCGCGCCTGACGGAGCTGCTGAAGCAGCAGCAGTTCTCGCCGATGCCGGTCGAGGAGCAGGTGGTGGTGATCTTCGCCGGCGTGCGCGGCTATCTCGACAACGTCGACGTGAACAAGGTGACGGAGTTCGAACGCCGGCTGCTGGGCGAGGTGAAGGCGCGCGATGCCTCGATCCTGAGCGCGATCCGCACCGACCGCGAGATCAAGCCGGAGACCGAGAAGAAGCTCGTAGGCTTCCTCGACGGCTTTGCCAAAGCGTTCGCCTGAGCGGAGCAGCCGACCGCCATGCCCAGCCTGAAGGCGCTGCGCACCCGGATCAACAGCGTCAAGTCGACGCAGAAGATCACGAGCGCGATGAAGATGGTCGCGGCGTCGAAGCTGCGGCGTGCGCAGACGCAGGCGGAGGCGGCGCGGCCCTATGCCGAGCGCATGGAGCGCATGCTGGCCTCGCTGGCCGCGGGCGCGGCGAGCAGCCCGACCGCGCCGCCGCTGCTGATCGGCACCGGCAAGGAGCAGGTGCACCTGCTGGTGCCGGTGACTGGCGACCGCGGGCTGGCCGGCGCGTTCAACAGCAGCGTCGCGCGCCTGACGCGCGAGCTGGCGCGGCGGCTGGAATCGCAGGGCAGGACCGTGAAGATGCTGACGGTCGGCCGCAAGGGGCGCGACATCCTGCGCCGCGATTTCGCGAGCCGGATCGTGGGCGAGGTGAGCCTCGCCGGCAAGCGCACGGTCGGGTTCGCCGATGCGCAGGAGATCGCGGCGCGCATCGTCGGCATGCTCGAGGCCGGCGAGTTCGACATCTGCACGCTGGTGTTCAACCGCTTCGCCTCAGTGATTTCGCAGGTGCCGACCGAGACCCGCCTGATTCCGGCGCCGCTGCCGGCGCAGGAGGAAGCGGCGACGGACGGCGCGCGGGCCGAGGTGGAATTCGAGCCCGACGAGGAGACGATCCTCGCGGAACTGCTGCCGCGCGCGCTGGCGATTCAGGTCTATCGCGCGATGCTGGAGAACGCGGCCGGATTCTACGGCGCGCAGATGACCGCGATGGACAACGCCACGCGCAACGCCGGTGACATGATCAAGCGGCTGACGCTGAACTACAACCGCGCGCGGCAGGCGAACATCACGAAGGAACTGATCGAGATCATCTCCGGCGCCGAGGCCGTCTGACGATCGCGACGCAACGAGGGGGTTTGGGCATGGCCAGCAACATCGTCGGGCGCATCACGCAGGTCCTGGGGGCCGTGGTGGACGTGCAGTTCGACGGCGACCTGCCGTTCATCCAGAACGCGCTGAACACCACGCTGAACGACCGGCTGCTGGTGCTGGAAGTGGCGCAGGAGCTGGGCGAGCGCACGGTGCGCTGCATCGCCATGGACAGCACCGACGGGCTGGTGCGCGGCCAGGAAGTGACCGACACGGGCGGCCCGATCACCGTGCCGGTGGGGCCGGAGACGCTCGGGCGGATCATGAACGTGATCGGCGAAGCGGTGGACGAGCGCGGGCCGGTGCCGAGCAAGAAGCGCTACCCGATCCATCGCGAGGCGCCGAGCTTCGAGGACCAGGCGGCGGCGGCGGAGATCCTGATCACGGGCATCAAGGTGGTCGATCTGCTCGCCCCCTACCTGAAGGGCGGCAAGGTTGGCCTGTTCGGCGGCGCCGGCGTCGGCAAGACGGTGCTGATCCAGGAGCTGATCAACAACATCGCGAAGGCGCATGGCGGCGTCTCGGTGTTCGCCGGCGTGGGTGAGCGCACGCGCGAGGGCAACGACCTCTATCACGAGATGATCGACGCCGGCGTCATCAAGCTCGGTGACAACACGACCGAAGGCTCCAAGGTGGCGCTGGTCTATGGCCAGATGAACGAGCCGCCGGGTGCGCGCGCGCGCGTCGGCCTGTCGGGCCTGTCGGTCGCGGAATACTTCCGCGACGAGGAGGGCCAGGACGTGCTTTTCTTCGTCGACAACATCTTCCGCTTCACCCAGGCCGGCGCGGAAGTCTCGGCGCTGCTCGGCCGCATTCCCTCGGCGGTGGGCTATCAGCCGACGCTCGCGACCGACATGGGCGCGCTGCAGGAGCGCATCACCTCGACGAAGAAGGGTTCGATCACCTCGGTGCAGGCGATCTATGTGCCGGCCGACGACCTGACCGACCCGGCACCGGCCACGTCGTTCGCGCACCTGGATGCGACCACGGTGCTGTCGCGCCAGATCGCCGAGCTCGGCATCTATCCGGCGGTCGATCCGCTGGACTCCACCTCGCGCTCGCTCGACCCGCGCATCGTCGGCGACGAGCACTACAACGTCGCGCGCGAGGTGCAGCGGGTGCTGCAGACCTACAAGTCGCTGCAGGACATCATCGCCATTCTCGGCATGGACGAGCTTTCGGAAGAGGACAAGCTGATCGTGGCGCGCGCGCGCAAGATCCAGCGCTTCCTGAGCCAGCCCTTCCATGTCGCCGAAGTGTTCACCGGCTTCCCGGGCGTGTTCGTGCCGGTGGCCGACACCATCCGCAGCTTCAAGGCGATCGTCGCCGGCGAATACGACCACCTGCCGGAAGCCGCGTTCTACATGGTCGGCACGATCGAGGAAGCGGTGAAGAAGGCGGAAAGCATGAAGGCCACGGCCTGAGCGATGCGCTTCGAGCTGGAGATCGTCTCGCCTGAGAAGCTGCTGCTGGCGCGGCAGGTGGACATGGTCGTGCTGCCGGCCGCCGAGGGCGAACTCGGCGTGCTGGTGGAGCACGCGCCGATGATCGTGATGATGCGGGGCGGCCCGATCCGGCTCTATGAGGGCGAGCAGGTGACGGACACGCTGTTCGTCTCCGGCGGGTTCGCCGAGATCACGCCGAGTCGCGTGACCGTGCTGGCCGACGAGGCGACCCCGCTCGCCGAGGTGTCGCGCGCCGAAGGCGAGCGGCGGCTGGCAGCGGCGCAGGCCGCCTATGAGGCGACGGACAAGCTGGATGTGCCGGCGCTGGACCGGGCGATGAACCGGATTCAGGCCGCACAGGCGATGATCGAATCGGCGCAGGCACCCTGATCCCTCCCGTGTCGGGACCTAAGGGCCTGATCCAGGCTTGATTTGCCGGCCCGAGGGCCGCATGCTCGCCGCAATGCAGTAGCGGGCACCCCCGGGCGGCATGCTGGGCAGAGCGCATGCCGGTCCGCGAACGATGCGCGCCGGCAAGAGCTTGGACTGACCGCAATGAAGCACTGGAAGATCGACGAGGTTGCCTGGGACCGGTTCGATCGTTCGAAGGTTGCCCCGGAGCTGGTGCCGCTGGTCAAGGCGGCGGCGATGGTCGAGCGGAACGGTACCGACTATGCCGCCTATCTCAACGGCGTGTTCCGCGATGATCCGGATTTCCGCCAGGCGGCGGACAACTGGGCCGAGGAGGAGGTGCAGCACGGCGATGCGCTCGGCCGCTGGGCGATGCTCGCCGATCCCTCCTGGGACTACGCCGCCGCCTTCGCACGCTACCGGGCCGGCTTCACGATCGACGTCGCCGCCGATGCCTCGATCCGCGGCTCGCGCACCGGCGAGCTGATCGCCCGCTGCATGGTCGAGACCGGCACGTCCAGCTACTACAGCGCGCTGGGCGAGGCGACCGAGGAGCCGGTGCTGCGCACCATCTGCAAGCAGATCGCCGCGGACGAGTTCCGCCACTTCAAGCTGTTCTACGACCATATGCGCCGCTACCTCGCGCGCGAGAACATCTCCTTCCTGCAGCGCCTGCGCATTGCCGCCGGGCGCATCTCCGAATCGGAAGATGATGAGCTGGCCTACGCTTTTCACTGCGGCAACGAGCCGGAGTCGATCGCCTATGACCATGCGCGCTGCCTTGCCGCCTACATGGGGCCGGCGATGCGCTACTACCGGTTCCGCCATGTCGAGCGCGGCATGGGCATGATCTTCAAGGCGGTCGGGCTGCCGCCGCGCGGGCGGCTTTCGGATGTGACGGCGAAGCTCGCCTGGCAGCTCATCCAGCGCAAGCAGCGCCGCTACGCGACGCGCATGCAGACGGCGGCCCCGCTCGCGGCGGCTGCCTGAACGGCCGGCATGGGTCGTCGCTATCTCGTCACCGGCGGCGCCGGGTTCGTCGGCAGCCACACGGTCGCCGCCCTGCTGGATCGCGGCGACGCGGTGGTGGTGCTGGATGACCTCAGCACCGGTCATCGCGCGGCGGTCCCGGACGGCGCGCGCCTCGTGGTCGGCGCGCTGGAGGACGCGGCGGGCGTCGACGCGTTGCTCAGCGAGGGGCCCTGGGACGCGGTGCTGCATTTCGCGGCGCTGTCGCTGGTCGGCGAGAGCATGCAGGCGCCGTATCGCTATCTCGCGACCAACCTGGACAACGGTGTGCGCCTGATTGCCGCCTGCGTGCGCCACGACGTCCGGCGCTTCGTGCTGTCCTCGACGGCCGCGCTGTTCGGCGCCGGCAGCGACGCGCCGATCGACGAGGAGGCGGCCATTGATCCCGGCTCGCCCTATGGCGAGAGCAAGGCGATGCTGGAGCGTGCGCTGCTCTGGGCCGAGCGCGTGCACGGACTTCGCAGCGCCAGCCTGCGCTATTTCAACGCGGCCGGCGCCGACCCTGCGGGCCGGCTGGGCGAGGATCATGCGCCGGAGACGCACCTCATCCCGCTGGTGATCGACGCGGCGCTCGGGCGGCGGCCGGAGCTGGCGGTGTTCGGCGACGACTATCCGACGCCGGACGGTACGTGCGTGCGCGACTATGTGCATGTCAGCGATCTCGCGGACGCGCATTTGCGCGCGCTCGCGCGGCTCGATCAGGGCAGCGTGCGCTACAATCTCGGCAACGGGCGCGGGCATTCCGTGCTGCAGGTGATCGAGGCGGTGGGGCGGCTTTGCGGCCGGCCGGTGCCGCATCGCATCGCGCCCCGCCGGGCGGGCGATCCGCCGATGCTGGTCGCCGCCAGCGGCCGCATCATGCGCGAGACCGGCTGGCAGCCTCGCTTCGCGGATCTCGACGGCATCGTCGGTACCGCGCTCGCCTGGCGCGAGGCGCATCCGCACGGCTATCGCACGCCGCCCGCCTAGAGCATGATGACCGGAGGCGGAATCGCCGGAGGTCTGAATCATGCTCTCAAATCAAAGAGCTGGAACGGGTTGAGTGAGCGCGAGCGAACTCATCCCGTTCTAGTCGAACCGCGTGCGAACGGTCGTGATGAAGGCCGGCACGTCCAGCGCGATGTCGTCCAGCTGCGCGCGGTCGCGGCGAATGGCGGGCGCCACGTAGCTTGCGTAGTCGAGGCCGAGACTGCCGGCCAGCACGTAATAGGCGGCAGTGCCATACGAGCCGGGAAAGATCTCCAGCACGCGCGCATCGGCCGATGCGAAGGCGAGCAGCGCGAGCGCCGCGCCGTGCGGCGCGATGATGTGCGAGGCCGACGCGAAGGCGGCGACCTGCTCGGCGAACGTCATCTCGCCAGGGACGATGCGCGCGTAGCCGAGCGTCGCCAGTTCCGCGGTCAGCGCCGCGTCGTCGGCGATGTGCCGGCCCTCACCGTCGTCACGCGCCACATAGATCTTGCGCCACTGCGGCCGCCTCTCGACGTCGCGCGCAAGCCGACCGCGGAGGAAGCTGGTGAGCCACGGCGCGCCCTTGTGCGCCGGGTGGGGCGGGTTGCCGAGGTCGTCCGGCACCAGCAGCCGATGGGCGCGCGCCGCCTGCATGGGGCCGATCTCGACGATCTGCGCGTCGGCGACGCCGCAGGCGGCAAGCGTCTCGCGCAGATAGGGCTGCGCCGGCAGCGGCGGCACCGCGACGAACGTCTCCGCGCGCGGCGCGACGCTCGCGAGGCACGCGATGCGCGGCAGCCAGTCGAGCACCCAGTGGCTGAAATTCAGCGGCCGCACATCATCGGCGATCACCAGCAGCGTCCCCGGTACCGTGATCGCGTCGGCTGCCAGGCGCTGCACATCGACATCGTAGTAGTGCAGCAGCGGCGCGTAGCGGCTGCAGAAGTCGCTCAGCGCCACCGTCGCATCGGCGGTCAGCGCGAGCGGCATGTCTGCGAGGTGGCAGAAGACCCCATCGGCGAGATCGAGCAAGTTCAGTTCGGGCGTGAGCGCCTCGCGGCTCGCATGCGTGAAGCCGGGCGGCACTTTGTCATAGTGGGCGGGCGGCCGCAGGTCGCGGGCACGGCCGGGAAAGACGAGGCGGCGGACGTCCGCGCGCAGCGTTGCGGCCGGCCGCAGCGCCACTCCGCGATTGGTCTCGGCCGGCAGGATCTCCGCGATGGCGGCGGCGATCCGGCCGGCGGTGTCGGCCCAGGGGTCCACTGCGCCGAGGCCCGCCGCCGCGGCCAGCGCCTTGAGCGCGTCGGGCTTTTCCGTCATCGACGAGACGATCATTCGCCGCTGCCCTCAGCCGTGGATCGCCTGCATGATGCGCGCGCTTGCCGCGGCATAGTCGCGCGTGTTGTCGAAACTGTCGATCACCTGGAACTCTTTCATGACCGCGATGCGGTCGGCAAGCGCGATCAGTTCCGGCATGTCGCTCGAAATCAGCAGGACCGCGGTGCCGTCGCGCGCCAGGCGCAGCAGCAGCTCGTGCAGGAACGCCTTGCTGCGGATGTCGATGCCGACCGTCGGTTCATCGACGATCAGGATCCGGCTCTTCGCCGCGAGCCATTTCGCGACGCTGACTTTCTGCTGGTTGCCCCCAGAGAGGTTCGCCACGCGCTGCGCGAGCGAGGGCGTGCGGATGTCGAGCGCGCGCACGAACGGCGTAGCCGCGGCGTCCTGCATGCGCCGGGTGAGGAAGCCGAGCAGGCGCGCCAGCCGGTGCCAGATCGCGGCGGCGATGTTTGTCGCGACGGAGAGCTGCAGGATCAGCCCCTCGCCCTTGCGGTCCTCGCTGACATAGCCGATGCCGAAGCGCCGCACCGCGGCGGTCACGTCGCGGATGCGCGCGCGCCGGCCCTGCACCAGCACCTCGCCGCCCGTGATCCGGGCGGCCCCGATCACCGCCCGCGCCAGCTCGCTGCGGCCGGCGCCGACCAGCCCGTACAGGCCGAGGATCTCGCCACCGCGCACCGCGAGCGATATGTCGCGGTGCCCGAGGGCGGTGGCGACGCCCCGCAGCTCCAGCGCCGGCGCCGCCCCGAGTGACGCCGGCGGGGCGGCGGCGAACACGGCTTCCTCGCGTCCGATCATGAGGCGCACGATGTCGCCCCGGGTGAGCCCTGCGAGCGGCTGTGAGGCGCATGCGTTGCGCCCGTCGCGCAGCACGGTCACATGGCTGCACAGCTCGAACACCTCCTCCAGCTTGTGGCTGACGAAGAGGATGGCGACCCCGTCCTGCGCAAGGCGGCGCAAGACCGTGAACAGCGCCCGCGTCTCATGCGGCGTGAGGGACGAGGTGGGCTCGTCCAGGACCAGGAAGCGGCTTTCCAGCGACAGCGCCTTGGCGATCTCGACCAGCTGCATCTGCGCCACCGACAGGCGCACGACCGGCGTGCCCGGGTTCAGCTCCAGCCCCAGCAGCTTCAGCCATTTCGCCGTGGCGTTCGCTGCCGCTGCCGCGTCGAACATGCCGAAGCGACGCGGGGGGTTTTCCAGCGTGATGTTCTCGGCGATCGAGAAGCGCGTGATCAGGTTGCGCTCCTGATGCACTGCCCCGATGCCGGCGCCGATCGCCTCACGCGGGTTGCGGAACCGGACCGGCCGGCCATCGAGGCGCACCTCCCCGGCGTCGGGCTGATGCACGCCGGTGAGGATCTTGATCAGCGTCGATTTCCCGGCGCCGTTCTCGCCCAGCAGCGCGTGGATCTGGCCGCGGCCGACCGAGAGGTTGACGCGGTCGAGCGCCTGCACGCCGACGAACGCCTTGGACGCCTCGCTGACGACGACGAAGGCGTCGCTCACGACAGGCGCACGGCCGGCGCCGTGCCGAGGCGCACCTCGCGCAGCCGGTTCAGCCCCACCGCGCCGAGGATGAGCAGACCCAGCAGCACCTGGACATAGAACGGATCGACCGCGAGCATCACCAGCGCCTGATTGATCAGCGCCACGACGAGCACGCCGAGGCAGGTGCCGATCACCGGCAGGTGGCCGCCGGTCAGCACGGCGCCGCCGATCACCGGTGCTGCGAAGGAGGCGATGAGCCACTCGTCGCCAATGCTCGGCGTCGCGTTCTGCAGCCGTGCCACCGAGAGCATGCCGGCCACCGCCGCCAGCACACCGCTCAGCGTGTGCGCCAGGATCACCACGCGCGAGGCCGGGATGCCCGACAGCTCCGCGGCATGCGGATTGCCGCCATAGGCGAGCAGTTGCCGCCCCACCACCATGCGGCCGAAGAAGACCGCAATGACGATCACGATCGGCAGCGCGACCAGCAGCATCTCGGGCAGCGGCCCCCAGCGGTCGGAGCCGAACGCTTTTACGGCGGCCGGGATGCCGTAGAACGGCTGCGCCTGCGTGATGCCCAGCGCCGCGCCCTTGAAGATCGAGAGCGTGGCGAGCGTGATGATGAAGCTCGTCAGGCCGGTGCGATAGGTGAGCCAGCCATTGACGAAGCCGCAGGCGACGCCGAGCAGGAGGCCGAACCCGATCGCGAGCGCGAGCGGCAGATGCCACACCTCCAGCACGCCGCCGAAGGCGACCGCGACCAGACAGCCGGTGGCGCCGAGGGCGAGGTTCATGTGGCCGATCGCAATCATCACGCCCTGACCGAGCGCGTACACGACCGTCAGGCAAAAGCTGACCAGGATGACGTCGATGTTGTAGGCCGTGAGGAACTCGGGCCGGGCCGCCGCAAGCGCCGCGCCGCCGGCCAGAACCAGCACCAGCAGGCCGATCCAGTCGGTGCGGAGCAGGCCCTTCACGACTGCCGGCCCCGCGCGAGCGCCATGCCCGCGCGCGCCCGCTCGAGCAGGATCGCGCCGAGCAGCACGAGGCCGAGGGCCGTTTGAATCCAGAACTCGCCGATCTGAAGCATGTAGAGCCCGCTCGTCATCACTTCCACGAACACCGCGCCGAGCACGGTGCCGAGCACCGACACCTCGCCGCCGGTCAGCAGCGTGCCGCCGAGCACCGGGATGAGGAAGGCCGGCAGCAGCCAGTCCGACCCGAGCGGCCCTGCCATCGAGGGCACGATCGCGCCGTTGCGCAGCGAGGCGAGCACGCCGGCGACGGCTCCGAGCGCGCCGGAGAGCGCGTGGCACAGCACGAACAGACGCTCCACCGGCAGGCCGGCAAGCTTCGCGGCGACCGGGTTGGCACCGGCCGCCAGCATCTCCCGCCCCAGCGCGGTGAAGCGGTAGAGGTAGAACAGCGCGAAGCCCACGATCAGCAGCACGATCAGCAGCGGCGAGATCATGCCGAACAGGCGCATCCGTCCGAAGCCCGTCAGCCCCGGCGGCAGCGCGTTGAAGCCCTGCGCACCGCTGAGCAGCACCATGCCGCCGAAGAAGATGCTCATCGTCGCGAGCGTGACGACGAAGCTGTGCAGCCGCGTCGTGACCACGATCAGCCCGTTGATCGCGCCAAGCGCCGCGCCCGCGATCAGGCCGAGCAGCAGCGCCGGTGCCACGCCGAGGCCGAGCGCCTGCAGTGCCCAGCCCACGACCATCGCCGAGCAGACGCCGATCGCGCCGAGGGCCAGGTTGAGGCCACCGGTGACGAGCACCGCCATCATGGCGAGCCCGACCACGCCATTGATGCCGATGCTGCGGCTCAGCGAATAGATGTTGATGCGGCTGGTAAAGCCGCTGGTGTAGAGCGCGAAGGCGAGGGTGAAGACCGCGATTCCGATGACGAGGCCGGCAACGTTGGAGCGCAGCGCGCCGCCGAGCGCGGCGGGCAGGCGCGCCCGCCGCGCATTCGCCACCGTCACCGCCATGCGCAACCGTCCGGTGCGATCACGGGCACGTCAGGTAGGTGGCCTTGAACGTCTTCATCAGGTCCTGCGTCACCTTCTTCATCGCATCCTGATAGTGCGCCACGCCGTCGGCGCCGAGGAAGGCGGTGCCACTGTCGATGAAGCGCGTGGTGTACGCGTTCTTCTTGAACGGCGCGTTCGGGTTCACCTTGCAGCCATGCCCGACGATCTCCTCCATCACGTAGGAGCCGATATAGGCCTGGCCGTACGGGTTCTGCAGCATCGTGCCGTGGACGAAGCCGTCCTTGATGGCGGCCAGAACGACCTGATCGTGGTCGATGCCGACCATCTTGATCCGCTTGTCGCCGATCCGCCGCAGCGCCGTCGCTGCCGAGACCGAGGGCAGCCACGCGGTGGTGATGATGCCGTCGATCTCCTTGCCGCGCGCGGCGAGCAGCGCGTTGATCTTCTCGTCCGCCTCCTGCGGCGTACGGTCGATGTCGGCGATCGTCTGCAGGAGCTTGATTGCGCCGTGGCTTTCGTCCACCGCCTGCTGCACCGCCTTCATGCGCAACTCGGTGTTGGGATCGACGAGGTTGCCGGTGAAGTGGACGATGGTGCCCTTGCCGCCCATCGTCTTGATGAGCTCCTTCGTGCCCAGATAGGCCGAATGGCCGACGTCCGTCCCGAAGCAGAACAACGCCGGCGTCGGATCCTTCGTGCAGCCGGCCGTCGCGATCGAGGGAATGCCGGACGAGGCGAGGTCCTGCATCGGCCCGTTGGTGCCGACCGGGTCGCCGGGGAAGATCAGGAAAGCGTTGTAGCCCTGGGCGGCGAAGTTCTCGATCAGCTGGTTCTGCAGCCCGAGCTCCCACTTCGCCGGCACCTTGTAGTCGGCTGCGGCGAGGCCGAAGTCGCGCATCGCGTCCTTGCCGCCCTGCTCCCAGTTGGCGAAGTAGGGGTGCGGCCCGCCGGGGACCAGTGCCACCTTCACCTCCTTCGCCAAGGCTGGTGCCGCCAGCAACGTCGCCGCGAATGCCGCGGCCAGCCAATCTCTTGCACGCATCATCGTCCGTCTCTCCCTCGGCCGCCTTCCGGGCCCGCCGGACGTTCGACGCTCGGCGCAGGCGAGTCAATCGCTTCGCCGGCCTTGCCGGCGCCGCCCGCGCGCGGGATAGTCGTGGACCTTCGGCACGGCCCGCGCCCTCGCTCCCGCCCGCGCGCGGCCGCCGGCGCCACCCAGGCGTTCCAACAGAGACGGCGCTCGAAAGAGTCTTCGTTCGGAAGCAACGGCCATGATCGACCCGGAAAAACTCGCGGCCTGGCGTGCGCGCTTCTCCAACGACCGGCCGCATGAGACGCACGACCCCGCGTTCCGCAAGGCCGTGGCGCTCGGCTTTCGCGAGACCGGCCGCCGCCGCCTGCCCTATGCCGACGTGCCGACGCTGCTCGGCGCGCCGCACCGCCCGGAAGCACCGGACCAGCCCGACTGGGGCGGGTTGCAGGTGGCCCTGGCGGGCGTGCCGATGGACCTTGCGGTCACCAACCGCGCCGGCGCGCGGCTCGGGCCGCGGGCGATCCGCAATGTCGAGCGCATCGGCCCGTTCCATCACGCGCTGAAGCTCGCGCCCATGGCGGAGGTGCGGGCGGCCGACGTGGGCGACGTGCCGTTTCGCAGCCGCTTCAGCCTGGAACAGAGTCTGGAGGACATCGAGGCATTCTACGCCCGCATGCACGCCGCCGGCGTGCTGCCGCTCTCGGCCGGCGGCGACCACTCGATCAGCTACCCGATCCTGCGCGCGCTGGGCCGCGACCGGCCGCTCGGCATGGTGCATGTCGACGCGCATTGCGACACCAGCGGCGTCTATGAGGGCAGCCGCTTCCACCATGGCGGCCCGTTCCGCCAGGCGGTGCTGGACGGCGTGCTCGACCCTGCGCGCACGATCCAGATCGGCATTCGCGGCGGCGGCGAGTATCTCTGGGAGTTCTCGACCGAGACCGGCATGACGGTGATCCACGCCGACGAGGTGGATACGCTCGGCATCGAGGCGGTGATCGCCCGCGCGCGGAGCGTGGTCGGCGACGCGCCCTTCTACGTTTCCTTCGACGTCGACGGCATCGACCCCGCGTTCACGCCCGGCACCGGCACGCCCGAGGTGGGCGGGCTCACGCCGCGCGAGGCGATGCGCATCCTGCGCGGGCTCGCCGGCCTGCGCGTGGTGGGCGGCGACGTCGTCGAGGTCGCGCCGCAATACGACGCGACCACCGTGACCGCGCAGGTCGGCGCACAGATGATGTTCGAGATTCTCGCATTGCTTGCTTTGGCGCCGCGCTAGCAGCGGCAGGGAGCGAAACCGATGGCTCGGAAACCCGTCACCTTCGACCGGCCGCTGCGCGGCCGCATCTACGACAGCATTGTCGAGACGATCGGCAACACACCCCTCGTGCGCATCCCGCACATCGCGCAGGCGGAGAATATTCGCGCCGACATCTGCCTGAAGCTCGAATTCTTCAACCCGATCGCGAGCGTGAAGGACCGCATCGGCGTGGCGATGATCCTGGCGCTGGAGGAGGAAGGCAAGCTCGCGCCCGGCGGCACGATCATCGAGCCGACCTCCGGCAACACCGGCATCGGGCTTGCCTTCGCGGGGGCGGCGCGCGGCTACCGGGTGGTGCTGACCATGCCGGAATCGGTCTCGGTCGAGCGGCGCAAGATGCTGCGCCACCTGGGCGCGGAGGTGGTGCTGACGCCGCGCGAGAAGGGCATGCGCGGCGCGATCGCGCGGGCGGAGGAACTGCTCGCTGCAACGCCGGGCGCGGTGATCCCGAATCAGTTCGGCAACCCTGCCAACCCGGCGATCCACCGCCGCACGACGGCCGAGGAGATCTGGTACGACACCGACGGGCAGGTGGACGCGATTGTCTCCGGCGTCGGCACCGGCGGCACCATCACCGGCTGCGCGCAGGCGCTGAAGCCGCGCCGGCCCGGACTGCGAATGGTCGCGGTGGAGCCGGAGGCGAGCCCGGTGCTCTCGGGCGGCGGCCCGGGGCTGCACCCGCTGCAGGGCATCGGCGCCGGCTTCGTCCCGGCGATCATGGACGTGAGCCTCGCCGACGAGATCGTGCAGGTCACGAACGACGAGAGCTTCATGTGGGCGCGGCGGCTCGCGCGCGACGAGGGGATTCCCGTCGGCATCAGCTCGGGCGCGGCGCTGGCGGCGGCGCTGAAGGTGGCGCGGCGGGCGGAGATGGCGGGCAAGCTGATCGTGACCATCATCCCCTCGTTCGCCGAACGCTACGTCAGCACGCCGCTGTTCGAGAGCGAGCCGTAGCGTCAGCCGCGCAGCAGCCGGGCGGCGGAGCTGGCGGCGAAATAGAGCATCAGCGCGCCGGTCAGCGCCTTCACGCCCACCTCCCACCAGCGGCCTTCCCACCAGCGACCGGGTGCGCGGCGGCGGAGCAGCACGACCGAGGCGGACCACAGCACGCCCCAGGTCAGCGCACCGGCCAGCACGGCGGCGGCGACCAGCAGCAGGGCGCCGGTGCCATGCCGCGCCATCTCCGGCCGGCCGATCGCGGCGAGCCAGAAGGCGACGTTCCACGGGCTGCTCAGCGCCATGCCCATGCCGAGCAGGAACCCCGCCCGCCGGCTGTCGAAGCGCGCGGCCGGCGGCGGTGCGGCGCCGGTTCGCAGGGCACGCCAGGCGCCGCGCAGGAAGACGGCGGCGAGGGCGAGCAGCAGCGCGACGCTGGCGATGCCCATGGCCAGGCGGACGGACGGCACCACGAACAGCGCGCCCATGCCCAGCGAGACCAGGATCGCCCACAGGGCATCGCCGCTGCACGCGCCGAGCAGCAGGCCGAAGCCGGCCCGGAACCCGCGGGCGAGGCAGCGGCGGGCGATCTCGGCATTGATCGGCCCGGGTGGCCACGCAACCGACCAGCCGAGCAGGAAGCCGGTGCCGAGCAGCGCGAGCATGCGCCGCCGTTCGCGGTCAGCGGCCCTGGAAACGCGGCGGCCGCTTGGCGGCGAACGCGGCGCGGCCCTCGCGATAGTCGGCGCTGTCGAAGCACGCCGCAATCGCCGCCGCGATCGCGTCCGGGTCTTCCGCGGCGATGGCGAGCTTGGCCGCGCGGATCGAGAGCGGGGCGTTGGCCGCGATGGCGCGCGCGAGGCTCTCGACGGTCTCCGCCAGCGCCGCGTCCGCGACCACGCGATTGACGAGGCCGATCCGCGCCGCCTCCGCCGCGTCGATGCGCTGGCCGCTGTAGAGCAGGAACTTGGCCTGCGCCGGCCCGACGACGTCCACCAGCGCCCGCACCAGATCGGCGCCGTAGGCGACGCCGAGCCGCGCCGCCGGGATGCCGAACACCGCGCCCTCGCCGGCGATGCGCAGATCGGCGGCCAGCGCGACCGCGACCCCGCCGCCGAGGCAGTAGCCGCGGATGCGCGCGATCACCGGCCGCGGAAAGGCCGCGAGCCGCATCCGCCCGGCGGCGGTCCGGCGCTCATACTCGGCCTGTGCCGCGGCGTCGGCGCGGTTGGCATCGAATTCGCCGATATCCGCGCCGGAGACGAAGGCCCGCTCCCCCGCGCCCGTCACCACCAGGACACGGAGCGCGGAGTCGGCCGCGAACCAGTCCAGCGCCTCGCCCAGCCCGGTCCACATCGCGATCGACATCGCGTTGTGCTTCTCGGGCTGGTTGAAGGTCAGCAGGCCGATGCCTTCCGCGCTCTCGGCCAGGATCCTTCCCCCCGCGAACTCCATCAGACCACGCCCCGCTTGTGCCAGTCGGCGACCGTGGCGTCGTCGTAGCCCAGCTCGCGCAGGATCGGGTCGGTGTCTGCGCCGGCCTCGGGCGAGGCGCTGCGGAACGTCTTCGGCACGCCTTCGAGGTTCAGTGGCGAGGCAACGAGGCGTTGCGGGCCGAGACGCGGATGCGTCACCTCGCTGGCGAGGCCGAGATGCTGCACCTGCGGGTCGGCGAACACGTCGTTGATCCGGTTCACCGGGCCACACGGGATGCCGGCGACCGCGAACAGCGCGATCCATTCCGCGGCCGCGCGGGTGCGGGTGACCTCGGCGATGGCGGCGTTGAGGCGGGTGCGGTCGGCGCTGCGGCCCTGCTGGGTGCGCCATTCCTCCCGCTCGACCCATTCCGGGTGGCCGATCGCCTCGCAGAAGCGCGGCCATTGCCGGCCGGAACTGGCGGCGAGGTTGATCTGCCCGTCGCTCGCGGGGAACAGCCCAGTCGGGATCCCGGTCGGGTGGTCGTTGCCCGCCTGTCCGGCGACCTCGCCGCGCAGCAGCCAGCGCGCCGCCTGGAAGTCGAGCATGAACACCTGCGCCTCCAGCAGCGAGGTGTGCACCCAGCGGCCGACCCCGGTCGCCTCCCGCTCGAACAGCGCCATCATGATGCCCAGGGCCAGCAGGTTGCCGGCGGTGAGGTCGGCGATCGGGATGCCGACGCGCACCGGCCCCTGTCCGGGCAGGCCGGTGATGGACATGAGCCCGCCGAGGCCCTGCGCGATCTGGTCCACGCCCGCGCGCGCCGCGTACGGCCCGTCCTGCCCGAAGCCGCTGATGCTGCCATAGACGATGCGCGGGTTGAGCGCGTGCAGCTCGGCCGGGCTGATGTGCAGCCGGCGCTTCACGTCGGCGCGCATGTTCTCCACCACCACGTCGGCGCGCCTGGCCAGGCGGAGGAAGGCCTCGTGCCCCTCCGGCGACTTCAGGTCCAGGCGCATCGTGCGCTTGTTGCGGTGCAGGTTCTGGAAATCCGGGCCGTCGCGCTCGCCGGCAATGTCCTCGCCCCCGGTGTCCGGCGGCTCGATGCGGATCACCTGCGCGCCCCAGTCGGCAAGGTGACGCACGCAGGTCGGCCCCGCGCGCGCGAGGGTGAGGTCGAGGACGGTGATCCGGGCGAGGGGGAGCGGTTGCGCGTCCATTGCGCGAGCCTAGCGCGGTCAGGCCACGGCCGCACCCCGTCCGCCGCGCATCGCCTGCAACTGCGGGTGCCGCTCGGCGCAGGCCATGGGCGTCGCCGGGACCGAGACGGTCGCGAACTTCGCGCCGTCGGCGGCGGTGAACCCGGCCGGCACGCCGCTCGCCACCAGCCCGGCGCGCGTCATCGCCGGATGCAGCACGAGATCGCGGACCAGCTTCCGGTTGCCCTCGTTGGTGAAATAGACCCAGTGGCCGAGGTCGCCGCTGGGGTGCACGTCGTTCAGCGGCAGCGCGTTGATCGCGTAGTTGGCGCCGCTGGGCGCCCGCGCCTCCGACAGCCACGCGACGAGCTGGGCGCTGTCGATCTGCAGGTCGAGCCAGCGCGCCTGCCCGCCGAGGCCGTTGCGCGCGATGACCATGGAGGCGATCGTGTTGTTGTTGCGCACCGGGTCGCAGGCCATCTCGCCGAGCCGTACGACCCGGTCGCGCTGGCTGCCGAGGCTGACCACGTCGCAGGATTCGGCGAGACATTCGAGCGCATCGACGCAGTACTCGGCGCCGCCGAGAAGGATCACCCGCTCGATCGCACGCAGCGCCGCATCCGGCAGCAGCGAAACCGCCTGGTTGGTGGTACGCGTGCCGAGGCTGTGCGCGAACAGGCGCAGCTTGGCCTTCCCGGCGACATGGTTCAGCACCGTCGCCAGCGCGCGCGCCGCGGCGGGGGCCAGGTCGAGGGCCGCGTATTTGTAGCCGTTGTCCCAGCACGCCTGCGAAAACGTCCGCATCGTGCCCTCCGAGGTCCAGCCGAAGCCGATCGCGCAATCGGCCAGCGGCTGGCCCGTCTCGTCGCACTCCCCCACCAGCGGCAGCCAGCTCATGCGGGGATCGAGCGGCGGGGCGCCGCCGTAGGACACGCCGGGCGTGCCGTAGACCGAGTGGAACGGATCGTCGTCGCCGCCGGCCACCGTGTCGGAGGGGTTGAACTGGAAGCCGTGCACCATGACGGTGACCGGCGCGGTGCGGTCGGTCCGGCCGTCGAGCCACGCATCAAGGGCGGCCGCGAGGCCGGGTGCCGGGTCGGCGAGCCCGTGGTCGCCACGCCGGAAGTCCTGCACCGGGCTCGGCGGCGAGCCCGCGAAAAGCCGGTCGACGGCATTGCCATAGGCCGCGGCATCCGGGTTGCCGGCGTTGGCGGCAAACCAGCGCAAGTTCAGCATGGCGGGTCCCCCTGCCTGATCTTGCGCGTGTTATAGCAGCGCACCGATGGAGCCCGTCGATCTTGCATTGCTCATCGCGCTCGACTGCTCGGCGAGCGTGACGTTCGAGGAGTTCAACCTGATGGCCGGCGGCTGCGCGGCGGCGCTGCGCGACCCGGAGGTCGTCGCCGGCTTCACCGGCGGAGCGCGGGGCGCGAGCCTCTGTGCCCTGCTGCTGTTCTCCAGCCCGGATGCCCAGGCCGTGTCAGTGCCGTGGACGCGGATCGTGACCCCGGCCGACCTCGAACGGTTCGCCGCCGACGTCGATAGCACGCCCCGCCTCGTGCGGGCCGGCACCACCGCGATCGGCTCGGCGCTGGTGGCGGCCGGTGCGCTTCTCGACATCCTGCCGGCCCCCGCGCGACGGCGTGTGATCGACGTGGTCAGCGATGGCGGAGCCAATGACGGCCCGGCGCCGGAGCCGATCCGCGACCGGCTGGTGGATGCCGGCGTCACCATCAACGGCCTGTGCGTGCTGCACGAGGAGCCGGACCTGGTCGCCACCTTCACGGCGACGATCATCGGCGGGCCCGGCGCCTTCGCCGAGCAGTGCCAGGACTATGACGGGTTCGCCGACGCCATGCGGCGGAAGCTGCAGCGCGAGATCGCCTGAGCGTCAGCGATCGAATGCGAGGCGGGCGCCGAGACCGACGAACGCGGCACCCACGACGCGGTCGATCCAGCGCCTCGCCCGGCCGAACGCCAAGGCGGCGGCGGGCGTGGTGAGCGCGAACACGACCGCCGCGTACCAGGCCACGCTTTCCGCCGCCATGATGCCGACCGCCGCGAGCCCCAGCGGGACGGTCGGGTGCGCTGGCATGGCGGCGGCGAACAGGCTGGCAGTGAACAGCGCCGCCTTCGGGTTGGCGAGGTTGGTCGCGAGGCCCGCCGTGAAGGCACCGCCGGCCGAGAGCCGGCGCGGCGGCGGCGGCGCGGCCTCGGTCGCGCGGGTGAAACTGCCAAGCAGCAGCCGCGCGCCCAGAAACACCAGATACGCGCCGCCGCCGAGCTTCAGCGCCAGATAGAGCCACGGAGCGGCGGCGAACAGCGCGTGGATGCCGAAGAACCCGGCCAGGCCCCAGAGCGCGATGCCACAGGCGATCCCGATCGCCGCATGCAAGCCGGCGCGCCGGGCATGGCGCAGCGCGATGCGCGAGAGCAGCAGGAAATCCGGCCCGGGCACCACGCAGGCGGCGAACCAGATCAGGGCGACGGCGCCGAGGCTTGCGCTGGCGGTCATGGCGGAAGGATGCCGGGGCCGGATACTCGCCGCAACCCGCGGATGGCACGGACTGCCATGCGGCGCCATGTTGGCGCCATGAGCACCATTGAAGACAGCCGCTGGGACCTCGTCTGCCGCCGTCAGGCGGCCGAGTTCCTCTATGCCGTCACCACCATGGGCATCTACTGCCGGCCCGGCTGCCCCTCGCCGCGGCCGAAGCGCGAGCATGTGCGCTTCTTCCCCACGCCCGACCAGGCGGAGGCGGCGGGGTTCCGCGCCTGCCGCCGCTGCGACCCGAAGGGCGAGCGCGCGGCACTCGGCCGGGCGGTGGTGGAGGCGGCGTGCGCCCAGATCGAGGCGTCGGAGACGATCCCCTCGCTGGAGGCGCTGGCGCAGCGCGCGGGCTATTCGCGCTTCCACTTCCTGCGCATGTTCCGCGACCACACCGGGCTCACGCCGCGCAGCTATGCCGAAGGCGTGCGCGCGCGGCGGCTGCAGGCCGCGCTTGCGACCGGCGAACGTGTCGCCGACGCGGTCGTCGGCAGCGGCTTCGGCTCGGAGAGCCGCGTCTACGAGGATCCGGCGAAGCTGCTCGGCATGACGCCGGGCGCGGCGCGCCGCGGCGGCGCGGGGGAGACCATCCGCACCGCGCTCGCCGACTCGCCGTTCGGCCGGCTGCTGGTCGGCGCGACCGAGCGTGGGGTCTGCTACATCGGCTTCGCCGAACCGGACGACGCGCTGCTCGGCGATCTGCGTGCCCGCTTCCCGCGCGCGCACCTCGTTACCGATGACGCCGGCCTGGCGGCGGCGGTGCGTGCCGTGGTGGACTTCATGGAGGAGCCGCGCGCGGGCATCGCCCTGCCGGTCGACCTGCGCGGCACCGCCTTCCAGGTGCGGGTGTGGCGCGCCCTGCAGACGGTTCCGCCCGGCCAGACGCGGAGCTACAGCGGCATCGCCGCGGCGATCGGCGCGCCGCGTGCGGTGCGCGCGGTGGCGCGGGCCTGCGCCAGCAACAAGGTGTCGCTGGCGGTGCCGTGCCATCGCATCGTGGGTAGCGACGGCGCGCTGACCGGCTATCGCTGGGGCCTCGCCCGCAAGCGGACGCTGCTGGAGCGCGAGCGCGGCTAGAACGGGATGAGTTCTCCCGCGCTCACTCACCCCGTTCTAGCTCTTTGATCTGAGAGCATGATTCAGACCTCCGGCGATTCCGCCTCCGGTCATCATGCTCGAGGCGCGCGTTCGGCGGACCGCCGCCAGCGTGCCGATCGCCATCGCCAGCAGCGATACGGAGAGCGGCTCAGGCACCGTCGGCGGCGCGTTCGCGGACACGAACAGGTCGATCTCCAGTGTCATCGCGTCTGCCGCGATGGTCGTATCAGCGGGTATCGGGCCGAACCACGTTTCCCCGTCGCTGGCGTCTGGAGCTTCGACCCCACAGAATGCACCCATGCCGCCATCTGTAAGGCCGCCATACCAATAGTGGGGGACCGTGAGGTCCGTGTTGCAGTTATGCGAATCGCCAAGCAGTCCCCCGTCATCGGACTGGAAGGAAGTGAAGCTGGCATATTCTGTCATCGTGTTGTCGACGCTGGCGCCCACGTCAGATCCTCCTGGATTGAAGGCGCTGAAGACATCGTCGATGATTACGAACGGCACGTCGGTCGACGATGTATTTTGGATGAACAGCGTTCCTGTTGCTTGAATCTGGACGGTTGCAGCACCGGTCGCCGTTGCTTCCGCCGAGGCGTTCGCCTCACAGATCGCTTCGGATCCCCCCGCGTCGCAATAAACATCACCGCCGCCGCTCGCGTGGCCGGAGGTGGTGACAACCTTCTTTGTAGCGAGGGTCGTTCCCCATGAGAGATTTATGCTGTCGAGAACGTCGGGGGAATTGAGTTCGCTCACCTGCAGAAGGAAATAGCTGTAGTCGACGCCCGCCCACGCATTTGCCCGGAAGAGCGTACAGGATAGCCTTGCCTGACTTCGCGTGCGGCGCCCTCGTCGGCGCCCCCACGCGGGGCGAGGATGGCTGGACCTTCGCGCCCCGCGAGGGCGGCGTGGCCGACCCGGTGATGGGCGCGCCCTTCCTGCACGAGCTCTACGCGCGCCGATCCGCACTACACCGGCCGCGTCAATGTCCCCGTGCTGTGGGACCACGCGCGCGGGCGGATCGTCAGGAACGCATCCGTCGACATCATCCGCGTGTTCAACAGCGCCTTCGACGCGCGCGGGCGCTGATCAGAGGCCGCGGCCGGCCGCTGCGAGCGCCTGGGCGAAGAGGCGCACCCGGCGGATGTCCCCGGCGGCGATCGCCTGGCGCCGCAGCATCTCCAGCTCCACGCGGGCGCGGGAGCCCTCCGCGGCCGCCTCGCGCGCGAGTTCAGCGGGATCCACATCGGGGAATGAAAATTCGACTTGAAAGCCGCGGCACGGCTCAGGCTGGGGCCGGGACATCATCAGGACGGTCCTCCTGGCTCACGAACGCGACCTTGCTACCCACAATTCCAGGGCACGATTGTGACCTGCGTCATACATTGCCCTGGCGGCCAGTAAATATTTCGTGAAGCGAACAGGATCGGCTCCGCATCGCTGCGGGCCGCGCGGTTCAGCCGCCGATCCAGACGTCGAGCGTGCCGAGCGGCGGCGCGCGGCCCGGGCGGGCGGAGGCGTTCTGGACCCGGAACCGTACCCCGGCGCCGGCAAGCCAGTCGGCCAGACGCCGTGCCGATGCCGCGTCTTCCGGATGGAAGTAGCGGATCACCGGGTTCGACGGCGCATCGGGCGCCGAGCGCGTGTCGGCGTAGGTGAAGTCCGAGAACAGCAGGCGCTGGGCGATGTCGTTGGCGGCCTGCATCGCGGCGGCCGAGCCGCTCTGATAGCGCAGCGACACGCGTGGGCGCGGGCCGGGCGGCGGGGCCGGGGTCGCATCGGCAAGCGCGTCCGTGGACTGGGGGGGCGGCTGCGTCGCCTGGGGAGAGCGCACCGGCGGCGGCGTCCGGCTCGGCGGCGTCGCGAGACGCTGCTGTGGCAGCGCGCGCACCGTCCGTTCCGCATCGGCCCAGCGGGCGTCCTCCTCGGCCTGCGCCTGCCGTGCCGCCTGTTCGCGCGCGGCCGTCGCCTGTGCCTGGCGCGCCTCTTCGGCGGCCTGCGCAGCGGCGTCGCGCGCGCGGGCGGCGTCCGCGATGCCCTGGCGGAGCTGGTCGGTCTGCCGGCGAAGGTCGTTGAGCACCGAGGTCGCGTCCCGCATCTGGTCCTGCAGGGCGCGGAGCCCGTCATTCGCCGGAGCCGGCCTGGGCGGCGCCGTGGCCGGAGCTGCGGACGGAGATGCGGACGGAGATGCGGCCGGCGCCGGGGGCGGAGATGGCGCCGGGGTCTGGTCCGGGGTCGGAGCCGGGGTCGGGGCCGGCGCCACCGCCGGTGGCGGCGGGGTCGCGTCGGCGAGAGGCGCGGGCGCGGGGCCGGGGCGCCGATGGTGCAACATCAGCGACACCGAGGCCAAAAGCGCCAGGCTGCCGAGCAGTCCCAACAAAGTGTAGAGCGTGAGACGCAGGGCCCGGCGCCAGTTGCGCGGTGGACGGTAGTCGCCATCCCAACGCCGCTGGCGCCGGCCCGCATTGCGCGAGAGGCGCCGTTCGTTTGCGATGAACATGCCCCCAAACTTAGCCCCGGCCAGCCGAGCCGGCGGAAACGCAGATGCGTGAGGACCACACCTTCGCAATAATCGTTATGCCGTAATCGCGCCGGCAGCGAGCGCGCCCGCCGCTTCCACCACCGCGGTGAAAGCCGCGGCGGCCAGGCGCGCCGAATGGCGGGCGCGCAGCCAGCCATGCACGAGGCCGGGGTCGGCGCGGTAGCGCACCGGTTGGCCGGCCGCAAGCAACGCGGCCGCATAGTCCTCCATGTCCTGGCGTACCGGATCATAGCCCGCGGCGAACAGGGCGGCCGGCGGCAGGCCGGCGAAGTCGGTGGCCTCCAGCGGGGCCAGCTCCGGGTTGCCCGTCGGATCCGCCGTGCCGGCATAGAGGCGCAGGAAGTGGACACATTCCCGGGCCGTCAGCATCGGCGCATCGGCCTCGCGACGACCCGCCACGCGCAGCGGATTTGCCGACAGCCCGGCGTAGATCAGGAGCTGCCCCCGGGGCGGCGGTTCGCCGAGACGGTGAAGGCGGTGGCACAGGGCGGCGGCGAGATTGCCCCCGGCGCTGTCGCCGCCGACCACGACCGGGCGCCCCTCGGCGCGGAGCACGGCATAGGCCGCCTGGACGTCGTCCAGTGCCGCCGGCCAGGGATGGTCCGGCGCCAGGCGGTAGTCCACGGCGACGACCTCCAGCCCCGCCCCGGCGGCGAGGTCGGCGCAGATGTCATCGTGACTCTCCAGCCCGCCGAGGACGAAGCCGCCGCCGTGCACGAACAGCAGGACCGCCGCATGGCGCATCGCTGCCGGGCGATAGCGCCGCAGCGGCGGGGCGTCGCGGACCGCCAGGCCGGGCGGGCGCGGGGCGCGGAAGGCGGCGGCGAGGCGGTCATAGAAGACCCGGCTCTCGGCGGGGCTCGGCGCCGCCGCGGCCTCCGGAAAGAGACTGTCGCAGCGGGCGACATAGGCGCGGATCTCCGGGTCGAGCCAGCGCGCGAGGGTCGCGGCGTCCGGCATGAGTCAGCCTCCGTCGCTGCGGCTTCGATGGTTATTCACGTGTCTGTGGAGTACATTCGAGTCTGCCATGCGAACCGCGCCCGGGTGGCTGCGAGATTCCACCTTGTTCCAGCGCATTTTGACATCATACTGCGTCTTCATGACGCATTTTTCTGCCCCCGAGCCGCTGGATCTCCCGCTGGTGTCGATCGAGGACACGGGTCTCACGATCCTGCGTCGGGCGATGACGGAGGAGTTCGCCGGGCGGTTCGCGGTCGTCTCCGCGTTCGGCGCGGACTCGGCCCTGCTGCTGGCGCTGGCGGCCGAGATCAATCCCGGCGTGCCGGTGCTGTTCCTGGAAACCGGGATGCACTTCCAGCAGACCCTCGACCATCGCGACGCGCTGGTCGCACGACTCGGCCTGACCGACGTGCGCAGCATCCGACCCGACCCGGCGGCCGTGGCGGGGCGCGACCCGCGCGGCGACCTGCATCTGTTCGTGCCCGACGATTGCTGCGCGCTGCGCAAGGTGGCGCCGCTGGAGCGGGCGCTGGCGCCGTTCGCCGCCTGGGCAACCGGCCGGCGGCGGCACCAGACGGCGACGCGCACCGCCCTGCCGTTCGTGGAGCGATCGGGCGGGCGCACCAAGATCAACCCGCTTGCTGACTGGAGTGCCGAGCGCGTGGCGGCGGAGATCGCCCGCCGCAACCTGCCGCGCCACCCTCTGGTCGCCGAGGGGTTCGTCTCGATCGGCTGCGCCCCCTGCACCCGCGCGGTGCGGCCGGGCGAGGATGCGCGCGCCGGGCGCTGGGCGGGGCTTGCCAAGGTCGAGTGCGGCATCCACGGCCCCGCCTTCACCGGCGGCGCGGCTTTCGCCTGACCGCCCCGCCCGATGAGGATCAGCCGGCGGGGACCGGCGGGCAATCGACATGCGAGTCGGCGCCGGTCTGGTCGGCGATGAGCGCCTCGTAGCAGCCCGCGATGTTGAAGTTGCGTCCTGCCCCCCGCGTCGTCGCAGGTGCCGGCCGAGCAGCCGATGAGCTTGAGCGGCCCGGTGCCGGGGCAGTTGTAGCTCAGGCCCTGCCCCATCACGCGCGCGACCCCGGCGAAGCGGCGGGCGACGATGGCCAGCTCCTCGCTGAGCGCGATCTCCTGCGTCGGCCGCACGGCGCCGGTCAGCCGGTTGAGAAACCCGCTGCCGGCCGGGACGGGGAGGCCGAAATGATCCTCGAACGCCTGCAGGGTCGCGGAGGGGTCGGCGGGGAGGCCGCCCTGCACCGTCTGCGCGTCGGCCGCGAGCCCCTGCGCCATCTGGTCGGCGAGGCCGATCGCGATGCCGTCAGCGGTTTCCAGCGCGCCGCGCGGATCGTCCGGCGCCCCGAACTGGTTGGCCGTGCAATGCACGCTGGCAACGCGCCGGTGGAGCACGCCCTCATCCGGCGCGCGCCGTGCAGTGCCGCCCTGCTGCACGGTGTGTGCGAGCTCGTGTGCCAGCAACGTCCGGCCGGCGCCCGTCGTGGGCGCATACTGCCCGGTGCCGAACGCGATATGTGCGCCGGTGGCGTAGGCCAGCGCGCCCACGCTCTGCGCCGACTGCGCGGCCTGTGCGTCGGTGTGGACGCGGATGTGCGAGAGGTCGCGGCCGAAGCGCGGCTCGAAGAAGGCGCGGGTGCCGGCGTCGAGCGGCTGGCCGGGCGCGCGCAGAACATCGTGCACCACGGGGGGTGCCTCGCCGCCGGCGGGCGCGCGCGCGCCCGCCGGCTTCGCGTGCAGTGACTTCGACTCTTCCTCGCACGCGGCGCATTTGCGGCTCAGGCGCAGCGGCGTGGCGCCGGGCGTGAGCGACGACGGCGTCTGCATCCGCATCACCTGCTCCGCGGCCCGGTCGGCTTCATGCTCGAGCGGGTCGTTGACGGCGCCGACGACGAGCTTTGCCTGAACGGCGCCCGTGTGCGCTGCCGGCGACACCGGATTGCGCGTCCGTTCCGGGGCAACCAGCGCAAGGCTCTGAAAATTCCAGCCGCCCGCCTGCGACGGTCGCGACGCGCGATGTTCCGACGCGCGCGCGGCCGCGCGGTTGCGCGGAACGGGCGGGTGCGCTGCGGGCTTGCTGCGGAGCGCAACGACCGGCGATGCGAACATGGCGGCCTTCTCCGATCGAAGGGCAGGAATGAAGCGGCCGGCGCCGAGGCGAGCGACGTGTTGACGTGTGTCGTACGCGGCGATCGTGGCGCATGCTGCGGTGCGACCACAAGGAATTTTGAACCGATCCCGTTGCGCGGTCCAGATTTTTCGGTTCCGGCCCGAAGGGCGTGCGGCGCCACGCCCGACGTGCCGCCCATGCGTCGCGGCGCGCGCACCGGGATGGTTGCAGGGCGTTGGTCCGACCGTTTATCGTCGTGGCGGAACGGGAGGCCGGCTGCAACAGTGCCGACGGCCCGCTGTGAGCGCGCCGGCAGGCGCGCTTCGGATGGGAGGCGTGCCATGCTGGAGACTACACCGATCGCCGCGCTGATCGACGATCAAGCAGGTCCAGCCTGCGTCCTTGACCGCGACGCGCGGGTCGACGGCAATGTCAGCGCCTTCGAACTCGACGTCATCGCGGCGCTGGTGAAGTCGCACCGGCCTGGCGTGCTGTTCGAGATCGGTACGTTCGACGGCCGGACCACGCTGAACATGGCTGCCAACGCGCCGGAAGGGGCAACGGTGTACACGCTCGACCTGCCGGCCGAGTCAGTGGACGCGACGGCGTTCGCACTCGAGCTGAACGAGCACATCTTCGTCAGGAAGCCGCGCTCCGGCGCGCGGTTCGCCGATGCGCCGACGCCCTACACCATCGTCCAGTTGCTCGGCGATTCCGCGACATTCGATTTCTCACCGTTTTTCGGCCGCGTGGACTTCATGTTCATCGACGGTTCCCATGCGTACGAATATGTGCGCAGCGATACGCTGGCGGCGCTCGAGATGGTGCGGCCGGGCGGCATCATCATCTGGCACGACTATGTTCGCGCCGGCTTCACGCCGTTCCCCGGCGTGCCCCGGGCACTGAAAGAGTTTCATCTGACCGACAGCCGGTTTCGCCACCTGACCCAGATCGAGCATACGTCGATCATGTATCTGAAGCTGCCCCGCGGCAACGCGTCGCCCGACTTCAGGTCGGCGCTGCTCGGCGACAGCACGCGGGCCGACCATCTGCGTGGGCAGCTCTCGGTGCATCCGCTGCAGGAGCCGGCGGAGGCCGTCGCGGTTCTGCCTATCCGCGTCGTCGCGACCAACACCGGCGCTGCCACGTGGCTTGCATCCGACGCCCCCGCCGGGCCGGTGCGCGTGGGCGCGCGCATCCTCAGCCCCGAGGGCGTCATGCTCGACAACGACTACTGGCGCAGCGAGCTGCCATTCCGCCGCGCGATTTTCCCCGGCGAGAGCGTGGCGTTCGAGACCACGATCCCGCGGCCGGGAACGGCGGCGTGCATCCTTGACTTCGACCTCGTGGCCGAAGGCGTTAGGTGGTTCAGCGTCGAGCCGGCGGCACAGATTCCGCTGCCCGGCTGCGCGCCGTCACGTGCCGCCATGGAGACCGAAGCCCGCCAGGATTCCTGACCGCCCGTGCGGCGGACTTCCGCCACCGGTCGCACGTGCCCGCAATATGGAGTTGCCGACTTTGTCGGATCCGGCCACGGGGGCCATCTGTTGCGGGATTTTCGCTGTCGATTGCGCATGCCGGCGACCGGCGCTAGTCTAGTTGAGCTGATAGAAGTTGTTCCACGAACTGATCGAGGATTTCGGCATCGGCAGCCTCGCCGCCCGTTCGATGGGCGATGGGCTCGCGCGACGGATGCCGCATCGGTTGGGAGCTGGGCGTTGCGAACATTCGCGCCACAGCGGAACGCACCTCGGCAGGCGGCATTGTCCGGCGTTGCGCCGTTCCGCCGGACGAAGCCTGCCGCGCTTCGTCGCAAATACACCATCTCATGCCGCCTCGATCACGATTTCAGCCGACTGCCGGTTCATGCGCCCGGAAGACGGCAACGCGCGGACCAGGGCGCCGATGCCACAACGGCGCGCGTGAGTGGCGGGCAACCTCTGCCAGCGGATCAACGCGGCTTTTTCGAACCCCGCTTTGGCGCGGATCTCAGCGCCGTGCGAATCCATCGCGGTGCCCAGGCGGCCGAGGCCGCGAGATCTGTCGGTGCCCATGCCTACGCGCTGGGACGCGACATTGTTTTCGGGGAGGGGGAATACCGTCCGGAAACCGTGTCGGGACGACATCTCCTCGCGCACGAACTGACGCATGTGCTCCAGCAAACCGGCGATGGTCCGGCGCATGGCGGGCTCACGCACGGCCCGGTCCAAATCCAAAGATCCCCTCTAGAAAATTGCACCGACGCCCAGGTTGGGTCCATCAGCGGTGCACTCGTCCAGGCCTTGCAGGATCTGGATGTTGCCATTGCCCTGCTCGAACCGCGGCCGCTCCTGCAGCCTGCCCGGGATGCGATGTGGCTGACATTCCGGGACACCGACGATCTGAAGACCTTCATCGTGACCGAATACCTTCGCATGATCAAAGATCGTTTGCCGGCCCAGCAGATAAAATGCGATCAGGAGCCGTATCATCTGGACGATTGCAGGAAGGGCGCGGCGGCCGTCACCACCAACAACGGCCTCGGTGATACCTATCTTTGCATGGGTTACTGGGACAGGTACACGGAAGACAGAGAGCGGACCCTCATCCACGAAGTGGCGCATCGTTTCATCTTCAGAGGAGGCGATCCCGGGTATTTTGATCCGGCCTGCAACGCCTCCGGCCAGACAATGCGGCTCTCCATTGCTGATCGGTTTCGAAATGCGGATAGCTATGCCTGCCTCGCTTTTCTGCTCGCCCGTGCAACCGCGGATGCGCTTCGGAGCCGCGTACTTCAGGAGAAGGGCGAACCACCGCCTGCCATGGACCGGATCGTGGCAACGGTGCCGTTCGCCACGAACTCCAACGCACCCGATGAGGCCGCGCTGGCCGCGCTGGCATCGCAGCTCGCAAGTCATCAGGTGAATCTGGAGTTGGGCCAGTATCACGTCTCGTTTGCAGGATACGCCAGCCGCACCGGCGACGACGGCTACAACCAAATCCTGTCAGAGCAGCGCGCACAAGCCGTCGAGGTCCGGCTCGAGGCCCTGCTGGGCGCGGCCCTCGGAGATCCTGCGTTCAGGTTTGCGCCGGCTCCCCAGACTGCGGTGGAAGGTCACGGCGAGGAACGGGCACGGCAGGAAGGAAGGCCCGAGAATGACGACTCGCCGTCCGACCGGGTGGTCGATGTCGTGTTCGAAGATGCGATGTAGCGCGGCGCGCCGGGAGCTATGGCGGGTGCGCTATGGCGGGCGCACGGTGGCACGATAGGCGTGCCAGGTGGCGTGTCCGGCGAGGGGCAGCGTGACTGCGAGTGCCACGAACCCGGCCGCCATGCCGACCACGCACAGCACCACGATGATGGCAGCCCAGACGATCATCGCCGGCAGGTTCATGGCAACCGCCGTCCAACTCGTTGCCACCGCCTCCACCATGCCTGCCTGCCGGTCGAGCAGCAGCGGCAGCGCGACGGCCGCACCGGCAAAGGCCAGCGCCGCCATGACCGCGCCGATCGCAACACTGAGCACCAGGAACGTCAGCCCGCCGGGCGTCAACAGTGTCGCGGCGAGCAGCGCCTGCGGGTCGGGCCCGACCGCATCCTCGAAGCAGAGCGCGAACAGGAGTTGCGCCAGGCGCAGCCAGAGCAGAAGCAGCAGCAGCAGCGCGAGCCCGGCATAGAAGAGCGGCCCGGCATTGCCCAGCCAGCCGCGCAGCGCACGCCCGAGCGATGGCCGGATCCCCTGTTCGAGGTCGCGACTGATGACATAGAAGCCGATCGCGAGCGCGGGCGCGATCAGCACGAAGCCGCTGGCGAGCGGGAAAAACAGGTAGATCATGTCGGCCGCGAACAGCGCCGCCGCCAGCGCGAGCCCCACGACCACGAAAATCAGGCCATAGCCGAAGCTCGCCCAGCCCGCCGCGCGGAAGTCGCGCCAGCCGGCGGCGAGCCAGTCGAACGGTGCTGCGGTTGGGACACTCCGGACCCGGTCGGCGAAGGGACGCGCGGCCCCCGGCGCGGAGGCCTCCGACTCGGACATCGCCTATGCTCCCCGCAGGATGTTTGCGGCGAAATTCACCCGTTCCGGTCGGCGGCCGCCTTGACCTGGATCAAGGCGGTGCGCAGCCGCGCCCAGGCGGCCGGCGTGCCAGGCAGGCCGAATCGGAGCCAGGTCGGGGCGTGCGCGAAGCGCCGCACCAGGATACCCCGCGCGCCCAACCCCTCGCACAGCGCCGCGGCCCGCGGATGGGCGGCGAGGCAGAAGAGCGGGGTGCCGCCCAGCACGTCGAGCCCGGTGGCGCGCAGCAGCGCCGCCAGCGCCGCGCCCTGCGCCGCCAGCCGGGTCCGCATCGCCGCTTGCCAGTCGATGTCGGCGAGGGCGGCGGTGCCGGTCGCGATGGCCGGCCCCGACACCGGCCAGGGGCCGAGGGCGGCGCGGATCGCCGCCGCGCGCGCCGGCTCGGCCAGCGCGAAGCCGAGGCGCAGACCGGGCAGGCCGAAGAACTTGCCGAAGCTGCGCAACACCACGACGCCCGGCAGCGGCAGGTGCGGCGCGAGGCTCAGGCCCGGGGGTTCCGGGTCCGCGAACGCCTCGTCGATGACGGTGAGCCTGCGCCCGGCGGCGAGCGCGCGCAGCGCCAGCGGGTCGTGACGGTAGCCGTCGGGGTTGTTGGGGTTGCACAGCACGGCCCCGTCGGCGGCCGCGAGGGCGGCGGGATCACCGGTCTCGACGACGGCGGCGCCGGCCGCCCGCCAGCACGCGGCATGCTCGGCGTAGGTGGGGCCGAGCACGGCGACGCGCGCCAGCGGGACGAGGCGTGGGAGCAGGCTGATCAGCGCCTGCGTGCCAGGCGCCGCCACGGCCATCGCCGGGTCGGCGAGCCCGTACGCGCGCGCCGCCGCGGCCTCCAGCGCCCCGATGGCCTCCGGCTCCGGCAGCCGGGTGAAGGCGTCCTCCGGCAGCGCAGGCCGCGGATAGGGATGGGGGCTGACGCCGGTGGAGAGGTCCAGGAACGGCTCCGGTGCGGCTGGGAAGCGCCGCCGCGCCGCCGCGAGCCGCCCGCCGTGCTCCGCGCTCAGCCCGGTGTCCTGAGAAACACGTCGTAGAGGGCGATCAGCGTGCCCCCGATGACGACCGGCACCAGCAGCATCACCAGTGCCCAGAAGCGGCTGAGGCCGCGCGGCGTCTCGCCCTCGCCCGGGTAGAACGAGACCAGCTCGGTATTGTAGAGCGGCGGATAGTCGAGCCGGCGCGTGACCACGGGGCGCGTCTCGGGGTCCGGGTCGCGCACTTCCACCATCTGCCCCACGAACAGGTCGCGGGAGAACGACATGCCCCGCATGCGCACCGGGATCGGCGCCGCGCCGTGCGGGCGCAGCAGGTCGAATTCGAGCACGTGCAGCTCGCCATACGCGCAGGGCTCGGTGCTCCGGCGCAGGTTGGCCACGACGCCGACGACGTGGCCCGGTCGTGCCGTCGCGCCGCTGCCCCTGACTTTCCTGAGCCGGATCATCCCCATCTCCGCACTGCTAGCCGCCGGGACAGGTGGCGGGATAGGTGATCGCCAGCACTTCCACCGCCTCGACGCCGGAGGGTGTGTGCAGGCGCACCGAGTCGCCCACCCGGGCACGCAGCAGCGCGCGCGCGACCGGCGAGTAGAGACTGACCTCGCCGCGCGCGATGTCCGCCTCGTCGGCGCCGAGGATGGTGACGGTGCGTTCGCGGTCGCGCGCGTCGGCATAGGTGACCGTGGCGCCGAAGAACACGCGGTCGCGCTGCGGCTGGCGCGCCGGGTCGACCACCTCGGCGATGTCGAGCCGCTTGGCGAGGAAGCGGGCGCGCCGGTCGATCTCCCGCAGGCGCTTCTTGCCGTAGAGGTAGTCGCCGTTCTCCGAGCGGTCGCCGTTGCCGGCGGCCCAGGCGACGACCTCGACCACCCGCGGCCGCTCGACGCGCAGCAGGTGGCGCAGCTCCGCCGTGAGCTTCGCGTGGCCCGCGGGGGTCATGTAGTTGCGCGCCCCTTTCGGAATGGGCGGGGCCGCGACGTCGTCCTCGTGATCGGCGTCTGTGGGCAAGGCAACGCTCCGTTGCGGGCGGAGAGACTATAGCGCGGTTGACGCGGCGGCACGCGAGGCGGAGGGGTAGCGGATGTTCGCGTTCTTCGAAAGCATGCTGCGCCCGACCGCGGTCGAGCCGGAGCCGCCGGCGCCCCCCGGGCTTGATACGCCGGCGGCCCTGGCCCGTTTCTATTGGCATTTCGTCCGCCAGGCCCGGGGGCTGATCGCAGCGCTGTTCTGCGCCGGGCTTCTGGTTGCGGCGTTGGACACGCTCGTGCCGGTCTTCATCGGCCGCGTGGTCGGGCTGCTCGCGCACCATGAGCCGGCTGCGCTGTTGCGCGAAGCCTGGCCGACCTTCGCGATGATGGCGGCGGTGCTGCTGCTGGCGCGCCCGGGCGCGGTCGTGCTGCAGGCGCTGATCTCCAACCAGGCGCTGGCGGCGGGCATGGCCAACCTGATCCGCTGGCAAAGCCACTGGCACGTCGTGCGGCAGAGCTGGACGTTCTTCCAGAACGACTTTGCCGGCCGGGTCGCGAACCGGGTGATGCAGACCGGCCCGGCACTGCGCGAAAGCATTGTGAATGCAATTGGGGCCGTCTGGTACATCCTCGTCTACGGCAGTACCGCGGTCGCGCTGCTGCTGCGCACGGACTGGCGTCTCGCGCTGCCGATGCTCGCGTGGTTCGCGGCCTACGTCGCGCTTCTGCGCTACTTCGTTCCCCGCCTGCGGGAGCGTTCGCGCGCGCTCAGCGAGATCCGTTCGGGCCTGACCGGGCGCATTGTCGACAGCTACACGAACATCCTCACGGTCAAGCTGTTCGCCCGCGCGCGTGACGAGGATGCGTTCGTGCGCGATGCCGTCGACGAACACACGGTCGCGTTCCAAGCCCAGCAGCGCGTCATCACCCGCTTCGCGGCCAGCCTCGTCAGCATGAACGCCTGCCTGGTCACTGGCACCGGCGCGGCCGCGCTCTGGCAATGGAGCGCCGGGCGGATCGGCGTGGGCGCGGTCGCGATGGCGCTGCCGCTCGCGCACCAGATCGCGCAGATGTCGGGCTGGGTGGCGCAGAACGTCACGGCGATCTTCGAGAATGTCGGCATCGTCCAGGACGGCATGCGCAGCATCGCCGTGCCGCGGCAGATGGGCGACCCGCCGGGCGCGGTGCCCCTGCGCGTGGCGCGCGGCGCGATCCGGTTTGAGCGCGTGCGCTTCGGCTACGGCACCGCGCGGGGCGTGCTGCACGACGTCTCGCTCGACGTGGCGGCGGGCGAGCGCGTGGGGCTGGTGGGCGCGTCGGGTGCCGGGAAATCGACGCTCGTCAACCTGCTGCTGCGCTTCTACGCGCCGGAGGGCGGACGCATCCTGATCGACGGGCAGGACATCGCACGCGTGGCGCAGGAGAGCCTGCGGCGGCAGATTGCCGTGGTCACGCAGGACACTTCGCTGCTGCACCGCTCGATCGCCGACAACATCCGCTACGGCCGCCCCGAGGCGGACGACGCCGAGGTGGTGGCGGCGGCGCGGCAGGCGGAGGCGCTGGATTTCATCGACGGGCTGGAGGACTGGGCCGGGCGCCGTGGCTACGCGGCGCATGTCGGCGAGCGCGGGGTGAAGCTCTCGGGCGGCCAGCGGCAGCGGGTGGCGATCGCGCGGGTGATCCTGAAGGATGCGCCGATCCTGATCCTCGACGAGGCGACGAGCGCGCTGGATTCCGAGGTGGAGGCGGCGATCCAGGACCAGCTCGAACGCCTGATGCGCGGGCGCACCGTGATCGCGATCGCGCACCGGCTCTCCACCATCGCGCGCATGGACCGGCTGGTGGTGCTCGATCACGGCCGCGTGGTCGAGCAGGGGAGCCACGCGGCGCTGCTGGCCGCCGATGGCGCGTACGCGCGGCTGTGGCGCCGCCAGTCGGGCGGGTTCATGGCGGAGGCTGTCGCGTAGCGCCGGCTTACGCTTCCCGGAGCCACGGCGCTCCGGATAGGTGCCCCGAGGACCTGCCCTAGTGTGTCACCGCGATGTTCTGGTTCAGCCGGAACAGGTTCTGCGGATCGTAGCGTCGCTTGATCTCCGCCAGGCGGGCATAGTTCGGGCCGAAGGCGCTGCGGATGCGGTCGGTCTCGTCGTCGGGAATGAAGTTCACATAGACCGAGCCCATCGCGTGCGGAGCGAGCGCATCGAACAGGCTGCGCGCCCAGGTGATGCATTCGGCGTCCTGGCCAGGATCGCGCCAGAGCGTGTGCACGTTTACGACGAACGCGACGTCACGGCGCGCGAAGGCCATCGCGTCCGCCGGCACGCGGTTCACCTGCCCACCGACCTGCGCGACCATCAGATCGCACTCGTTTGAGGGCAGGCGCAGCGCGGCCTGCATGAGCGTGTCGAGCACAGCGTCGCTGAGTTCCGCAAAGTCATGGCTTTTCCAGTAGTTGCGCGCGCCCGGCGTCAGGAGCGGATCGAACGCCGTCTGCCAGCCGACGAACGGGTGCGGGCCGACGAGATCGACGATCGGCGTGCCGAGCGCGCGGAAGGGTGCCGCTGCCGCTTCGCCGTCCGCGATCGGGCCGGCGTAGCAGAGCGCGATGAGCAGCACTTCCTTGCCGTGCCATTCGGCGGGCATGAACGGTGCCGGCGGCGCTTTGGTCAGGATCAGCCACGCGGTCAGCGCGTCTGGCGCGGCGGAGACGAGCCGCCGGTATTCGCGCATCAAACCGGGTGCTTGGGCGAGGGGGTGCACGAGCAGGCCGGCAATCACCTGTGGATCGAGCGGACTGAGCTGGAACTCGAACGCCGTCACCACGCCGAAATTGCCACTGCCGCCGCGCACGGCCCAGAACAGGTCGGGATGCTGCATCGCGTCGGCGCGGCGCAGCGCGCCATCGGCGGTCACGATGTTCACCCCGAGCAGGTTGTCGATCGCGAGGCCGAACTTGCGGCTGGTCCAGCCGAACCCGCCGCCGAGCGTGAGCCCGCCGATGCCGGTGGTGGAATTCACGCCCAGCGGAACAGCGAGGCCGAATGCCTGCGCCTCCTTGTCCACGTCGGCGAGCAGCGCGCCGCCCTCGACGCGGGCGCGCCGCGCCGCCGGATCGACCTGCACGGAGCGCATGCGCGAGAGGTCGAGCATGATGCCGCCCTCGCACACCGCGCTGCCGGCGATGTTGTGTCCGCCGCCGCGCACCGCCAGGGTTGCGTCGTGGTCGCGGGCAAACGCGACAGCCTGCACCACGTCCGCCGCGCCCAGCGGCTGGACGATCATCGCGGGGCGGCGATCGTGCATCGCGTTCCAGATGGTGCGCGCCGTATCGTAACCCGCGTCGCCGGGCAGCAGCACGCCGCCGCGCAAGGCGCCCCGCAAGGCTGCGATGTCGGCATCGCCGACCCGGACCGTGTCGCTGGCGAGGCCCAGCAGATGTGTGTCCATGGTTGTCCTCCCACTGCCTGCCGGCATGCGGCTGGGGGCGGCATCGTCGGGCGCGCACGGCTTCGTGCGCCGGCCGGTCCCTGCCGCAACGCCGACGCGGAGACTAAACGAGAGTTTATAGTTCAGGTTCCCGGACCGGGACCCTCTCCGACCCGCGAGCGGCGCGGCCTCTCGGGCGCGTGGAGGTGCCCGATGACGTCAGCCGGGCCGTCGCATCGAGGCTGTCCGACGACAACCCTGGATCAACGCCCAGCGGAGCAAGATTTCCGGCGGCATGTTTGTCCGAGACCGGCAGGGGAGAAGGGCCGCGCCGCAGATCGTTGTCATTCGCGGTCGTCGGCGCACGCCGCCGCCACCGCCTCGCCCAGCCGGGCGACGATGGCGGCGATGTCGTCTTCGGTCGCGATGTAGGGCGGCGCGATGATGACGTGATTGCCGTGCACGCCGTCGATCGTGCCGGCCATCGGATACACCGCGAGCCCGCGCGCAAATGCCGCCGCGGCGACGCGCTCGTGCATCGCGAGCGCCGGATCGAACGGCGCGCGCGAGGCGCGGTCGGCGACGAATTCGATCGCCCGGAACAGCCCGCGCCCGCGAATGTCGCCCACATGGGGGTGCTGGCCGAGGCGTTGGTTCAGGGCGGCTTCGAGAAGCGCGCCCAATTCCTGCACGCGGGCGACCAGTGCGTCCTCGCGGATCACCTGCTGCACCGCCAGCGCCGCCGCGCAGGCGACGGGGTGTGCCTGATAGGTGTGCCCATGCCGGAAGACGCCCGAGCCTGCCTGCAACGCCGCGAAAATGCGGCGCGCGAGCAGGATGCCGCCGATCGGCTGATAGCCGCCGCCCAGGCCCTTGGCGATCACCTGGATGTCGGGCGCGACACCCTCCTGCTCCCAGGCGTGCAGCGTGCCGGTGCGGCCCATGCCGCACATGACCTCGTCGAGGATCAGCAGCGCGCCGTGCCGGTCGCAGATCTCGCGCACGCGGCGGAAATAGTCGGCCACCGCCGGGACGCAGCCGGCGGTGGCGCCCACCACCGTCTCGGCGCAGAACGCGATCACGCGGCCGGGACCGACGCGGTGGAACGCGGCCTCCAGCTCGTCCGCGAGGCGGGCGGCGTACGCGGCATCCGACTCGTTTTCTGCCTGGAAGCGGTATGCGAAGCAGGGCGCGACATGGCTGAACGTGGATGCCAGCAGCGGCGCGTAGGGCGCCCGCCGCGCCGCGTTGCCGCCCGCCGCCAGCGCGCCCAGCGTGTTGCCGTGATAGCTCTGCCGCCGCGCGATGACGTGGGTGCGTTCGGGCTCGCCGATCTCGAGGAAGTATTGTCGGGCGAGTTTCAGGGCCGCCTCCATCGCCTCCGAGCCGGAGGAGACGAAGAAGGCGTGGCTCAGCCCGCCGGGCTCGCCCTCGGTCAGCAGCGCCGCCAGCGCCTCGGCCGGCTCGCTGGAGAAGAAGGAGGTATGCGCATAGGCCAGCCGCCCCGCCTGCGCGGCGATCGCGGCGGCGACACGGGGATGGCCATGCCCGAGGCAGGCGACGGCAGCGCCGCCGGACCCGTCGATGATACGCTGACCATCTGCGCCGCGGAGAAAAATGCCCTCACCCCGGACCGCGCGTGGCGGGGGCTGGCGCAGGGAGCGGTGCAGGAGGCGCGTCATGACAGGGTGGAGAAAGGGTTGCCCATTCTTGACACACCCGCAACCCAACGGTAGCAGTCCCGCGCCCTTCGGCAGGGCGACTTGCCGAGGAACGCGCATATGAGCGGGGCGGGGGATGGCGACGGCGGTGCCGGGGGCGAAAGCTTCGAGGCGCGGCTGCGCGCGGCCCGCGAACGGCAGGGGCGGCCGTCCGGGGTGGAGACGAAACTCCACCTGGACAAGCTGCCAACGTCGGCCCTGGGCGTCGGGTTGCGGGTGGCGGTGGAGCTTGTCTCCGCCCTGGTCGTGGGCGTGGCCATCGGCTGGGCGCTCGACCACTTCCTGCACACGTCTCCCGTGTTCCTCGCGCTGTTCGTTCTGCTCGGGGGCGCCGCAGGCGTGCTGAACGTCTGGCGTGTGATGGGGCCCGGTCGCGGGCCGTGACCAGGGCCGCCCGGCCCGAGTTGGAGCGAGGACGGAACTTTGGCGGCCGGCGGAACCATCGACGCACTCGGGCAGTTCACGCTGCATCCCGCCCTCGGCCGTATCGGCGCGGCGGTGCACTTCAGCCAGTCCAACCTGTTCATGGTCATTGCCGGGGTGCTGGTGCTGCTGCTGCTGTGGCTCGGCATGCGCCCGCGCGCGCTGGTGCCCGGCCGGCTGCAGGCCGCCGCGGAACTATCCTACGAGACAGTGATGTCGATGTGCGTTGAGACGATCGGCCCTGAGGGCCGGCGCTTCTTCCCGTTCATCTTCACGCTGTTCTTCTTCATCCTGCTGGGCAACCTGCTCGGCGTGTGGCCGTATTTCTTCACCTTCACGAGCCATATCGCGGTCACCCTGGCGATGGCGGTGTTCGTCGTCGTCATGGTGACGGTGGTGGCGCTGCGGCTGCACGGCCTGCACTTCTTCAGCTACTTCATGCCCAAGGGCGTCCCGATCGCGCTGGCGCCGCTGCTGATCCCGATCGAGATCCTCTCCTATCTCTCGCGCATCATCTCGCTCTCGGTGCGACTTTTCGCCAACATGATGGCCGGGCACGCGATGCTGGAGGTGTTCGGCGCATTCGTGGTGATGCTGGGCGGTGCCGGGCTGCTGGGCATCGTTCCGGCCGGCGTCTCGCTCGCGGTGAACGTGGCGCTGATCGGCTTCGAGATCCTGGTGGCGGCGTTGCAGGCCTACGTGTTCGCCATCCTCACCTGCATCTATCTGCACGACGCCGTCCACCTGCACTGAGGCAGCGGACGCAACGAAAGGGATTGAACTGATGGACCTCGCTTCTGCCAAGCAACTTGGTGCGGGCCTGGCCGTGATCGCACTGGCCGGCGTGGGTGTGGGTATCGGCCACATCTTCGCCGCCCTGGTCAACAGCGTCGCGCGCAACCCGACGGCGCGCGACCGCGTGTTCGGCCTCGCGATCCTGGGCTTCGCGCTGACCGAGGCGGTGGCGCTCTACGCGCTGGTGATCGCGTTCATCATCCTGTTCGTCTGATCGTACGACGATGCGGCCGCTCCTGGCCCCGGCGATCCTGGCCCTGACGCTCTTTCTGCTGCCCGCCGCCGCCCGCGCGGCGGGGGGCATGCCGCAGCTCGACTTCGCCAACCCGCTGACGACGTACCAGGTGGTCTGGGGCGCCGTGATCTTCGTCATCCTCTACCTGCTGTATTCCCGCTGGGCGCTGCCGCAGGTGGCCGACGTGCTGCAGACGCGCGAGACGAGGATCGAGGGGGATCTGGAGGCGGCGCGGGGCGCCAAGACGGCGGCGGACACGGCGATCGCCGAGCTGGTCCGCGCCGGGCACGAGGCCCATGCCGGTGCGCAGGCACAGATCGCCGAGGCGCTGGCAGCCGCCAAGGCCGAGGCGGCGGCGCAGGCGGCGACGCTGAACGCGAAGCTGGAGACCGAGATCGCGGCCGCCGAGCAGCGGATCGGCGCGGCGCGCACGGCGGCCCTCGGCGCGGTTCAGCAGGTGGCGGTGGAGGCGGCGCAGGCCATGGTCACCCGCCTTGTCGGCACCGGGATCGCGCCGGCGGCGGTGGAGCAGGCCGTGGCATCCACGCTCGCCGCGCGGCGCGCGCGCAGCCAGGAGGCGTAGATGGAAGAGCCAGGCTTCTTCGCCGAGCCCCGTACCTGGGTCGCGATCGCGTTCATCATTTTCTTCGTCCTGTTCGGACGCAAGCTGTGGGGCGCGCTGGCCGGCATGCTCGATGCCCGCACCGCGGCGGTGCAGGCCCAGCTCTCCGAGGCGCAGCGGTTGCGGCAGGAGGCCGAGGCGATGCTCGCCGATGCCCGGACCCGGCGCGAGGCGGCGCTGGCCGAGGCGAAGGCGCTGCTGGAGGGGGCAAAGGCCGAGGCGGCCCGGGTGGCACGCGCGGCGGCCGAAGAGGCCGAGGCGACGGCCCGCCGGCGCGAGCGGATGGCGATGGACCGGATCGCGGCGGCCGAGAAGGCCGCGGTGGACGAGGTGCGGGTGACGGCGGCCGAGATCGCGACCGCGGCGAGCGAGCAGGCGATCCGCGAGGGGCTTTCGGCCGAGGCGGATGCGCGGCTGATCGACCACGCCATCGGCAACCTTCCCACCGCCCTGGCGACCCGCCGGGCCGCCTGATCGGCGCGCCCGGACTTCCGCTCAGCAAGGCTTCCGCTCAGAGATCCTTGGCGTAGCGCAGCCCGTCGTAGACAGCGGCGTGGATGTTGCGGCTGGCGACCGCGTCGCCGATGCGGAACAGGTGGAAGGAGCCCTCCGGGTTGCGCACCACCGCCTGCGGCCGGCCGGCCACCAGCGCCTCATAGTCCACCGCGCCGAGATTGCACGATTGCGGCCGCAATGCGTGGTACAGGTCGTCGGCCGGCAACGTGCCGTGCTCGACGACCACCTGGTCGACCACGCGCTCCTCCTGCCGGCTGCCATAGTCGCTGCCGATGGTCGCGACGAGCGCGTTGCCGTCCCGCCGGACCGCGACCAGGCGTGCATTGATCGTGACCCGCACGCCGAGCCGCTGAAAGGCGCGGGCATAGAGCGCATGGTTGAGCCCGCCCATCTCCGGCGCGAAGAACCGCTCCGGCGAGACCAGTTCGACCGCCGCCCCCGCCTCCGCCAGCAACTCGGCCGCCTGCATGCCGGGATGGCCGCCGTTGTCGTCGAACACCAGCACCCGTCCGGCGGCCTTCGCCTGGCCTGAGAGCACGTCCCAGGACGACACGACGAGATCGTTGCCGGCCTCCAGGACCTCGGTGTCCGGCACCCCGCCGGTGGCGACGAACACGATGTCGGGCGCCTGCGCGTGCACTTCCGCTGCATCCGCATAGGTGGCGAAGCGCATGGCCACGCCGAGCCGCTCGAGTTGCGCCACGCGCCAGTCGACGATGCCGATGATGTCGCGCCGGCGCGGCGCGCGCACGGCGAGCAGGATCTGCCCGCCGGCCTTCTCGGTCGCCTCGAACAGCACGACCTCGTGACCGCGCTCGGCGGCCACCCGCGCCGCCTCCAGGCCCGCTGGCCCGGCGCCGACCACTACCACCCTGCGCCGCGGGCCGGCGCTGCGTGGCACGACATGCGGCATCGTCGCCTCGCGCCCGGTGGCGGCGTTGTGGATGCACAGCGCGTCGTTGCCCTCATAGATCCGGTCGAGGCAGTAGGTGGCGCCCACGCACGGGCGGATTGCGTGCTCGGCGCCGTCGCGCACCTTGCGCACGATGTGCGGGTCGGCGATCAGCGCGCGCGTCATTCCCACCATGTCGAGCTTGCCCGCCGCGATCGCGTGGCGGGCGGTGGCGACATCGCTGATCCGTGCGGCATGAAACACCGGGATCGCGGCGGCGGCGCGCACCTCCCCGGCGAAATCCAGGTGCGGAGCCGAGCGCATGCCGGCGATCGGGATCACGTCGGCGAGGGCGGTGTCGGTGTCGATGTGGCCCCGGATGATGTTGAGGAAATCGACGCGGCCCGATTCCTTGAAGCGTCGGGCGATCGCCATCCCGTCGTCGCGCGAGAGCCCGCGGTCCCAGTCCTCGTCGGCCACCATGCGGATGCCGACGAGGAAATCCGGCCCCACCGCGTCGCGCACGGCGTCCAGCACGCGCATCGAGAAGCGCATGCGGTTCTCGAGGCTGCCGTTGTATTCGTCGTCGCGGTGGTTCGTGGCCGGCGACCAGAAGGCGTCGTTGAGATGCCCGTACGCCTCGATCTCCAGCCCGTCGAGCCCGGCCGCCTGCACGCGCTGCGCGGCAGCGGCGTAGTCGGCGACGATGCGCTCGATGTCCCAGTCCTCGATGGTCTTGGGGAAGGCGCGGTGCGCCGGCTCGCGCACCGGCGAAGGCGACAGCACCGGCAGCCAGTCGGCGCGGTTCCAGGCAGTGCGGCGGCCGAGATGCGTGATCTGGATCATCACCGCGCTGCCATGCTCGTGGCACTCGTCGCTGAGGCGGCGCAGCCAGGGCACGATCTCGTCGCGCCAGAGCAGCAGGTTTCCGAACGCCGGCGGACTGTCGCGCGAGACTACGGCGGAGCCCGCGGTCATCGTGAGCGCGATTCCACCCCGGGCCTTCTCGACATGATAGAGCCGGTAACGGTCTTTCGGCATGCCGTCGTCGGAATAGAACGGCTCGTGACTCGTGCTCATCACCCGGTTGCGCAGCGTCAGATGGCGCAACTGAAACGGCTGCAGCAGCGGATCGCGATCGGTGGGAATTGCGGTCATGGTCCAACTCGGGATGCGCGTGCTGTCTGAGTCATGGCACGGCGTGCGCGCACGCTTGCCGCGCAGGCTGCCGGCCGTCCGTTCCGCCGTCAACCGCGGCAGCGTGGCCCGGGGGCGGTAGAGGTTGACTCCGGTCATGCTCGCGCGGATCATCACATATCCGCAGGGCGCAGAGTGGCATGGCACCAGACATGCTTGAAACATGCCTGCCGACGGCCGGAAATGCAAAACAGGCCGGACCTGCGCCGAAGTCAGCCGGACGCATGAGGAGGCACAGGCCAAGATGAGCGAGCTGGAATTCTGGCGCGATCAGCATGCCGCAGGGCGCATCTCCCGGCGTGAGTTTCTCGCTCGCGCGGGCGCGCTCGGTGCCGGCGCGGCCATGGGCACCGCCATGGTCGCAAGCGTCGAAGCGCAGGCTGCCGACATGCCGCGCAAGGGGGGCACGCTGCGCCTCGGCCTCGCCGGCGGCAGCACCACCGACAGCCTCGATCCCGGCAGCTACACGGACTCCGTGATGATCGACGCCGGCCATGCGTTCTTCAACGCGCTGGTGGAGTGGGGTGAGGACGGCAAGCCGCACCCGTCACTCGCCGAGAGCTGGGAGGTCAAGCCGGGTGCCACCGAGTGGATTCTCAACATCCGCAAGGGGGTCACGTTCAGCAACGGCAAGACGCTGGACGCGGACGACATCGTCTATTCGCTGAACATGCACCGCGGCAAGACGAAGTCCGGCGCCGCCGGGCCGTTCAAGGCGGTCGCCGACGTCAAGAAGCTCGCGCCCAGCCAGGTGCAGGTGGCGCTGACCGGCGGAGACGCCGACTTTCCCTACGTGCTCACCGACTATCACGTTCTCATCGTCCCCAACGGCCATACCGACTGGACGAAGCCGGTCGGCACCGGCGGATATGTGCTGGAGACGTTCGAGCCCGGCGTGCGCATCACCGGCAAGCGCAACCCGAACTACTGGAAATCCAACCGCGCGCATGTCGATGCGTTCGACATCACGGTGATCAACGATTCGAGCGCCCGGCTGAACGCGCTGATGACCGGGCAGATCGACGCGATGAACCGCGTCGATGCGAAGTTCGTTGCGCTGGTGAAGAAGAACCCGAAGCTGGAGATCGTCCGCGCGTCGGGCGGATGGCATGCCGTGATCTCGATGATGCATGACCGTCCGCCGTTCGACAATCATGAGCTGCGACTGGCGCTGAAATACGGGATCGACCGCGAGCGCGTCATCAAGGCGCTGTTCTCCGGCTACGCGACGCCGGGCAACGACCATCCGATTCCGCGGACCGATCCGTATTGGAACTCCGAGCTGCCGCAGATCAAGTACGATCCGGACAAGGCGAAGTTCCACCTGAGGAAGTCGGGGCTCACGAGCCCGCCACTGGTGCTGCAATGCTCCGACGCGGCGTTCTCCGGCGCCGTCGACATGGCGCAGCTGTTTCAGGAGAGTGCGGCGAAGGCCGGGATCAGGATCGACCTCAAGAAGGAGCCGGCCGACGGGTTCTGGGACAATGTCTGGCTCAAGGGGGCGTTCGTCACCAGCTATTGGGCCGGACGGGCGGCGGCGACGCAGATGCTCGCGGTCGCCTACGCGCCGGATGCGCCGTGGAACGAGAGCCACTACAAGAGCGAGAAGTTCGCCAAGCTGCTTGCCGAGGCGCGCGCCGAGACCGACGAGGCGAAGCGCAAGCCGATGATCTGGGAGATGCAGTCGCTGCTGTACCACGACGGGGCCACCATCGTCCCGGTGTTCCGCGACTGGCTCGACGCGCACAACAAGAATGTCGGCGGGCACACGCCGCATGGCGGCTTCGACATGAACAACGGCTGGATCGTGGAGCAGGCCTGGCTGAAGGCCTGATCCTTTGCTCCGGCTGATCGGCCAGCGGCTCGGCCTCGGGCTGCTCACGCTGGTGGCGGCGTCGGTGCTGATCTTCGCAGGCACGGAGGTGCTGCCCGGGGACCTTGCGTCGGCGATCCTGCAGAACACGGCGACGCCCGAGAGCCTTGCCGAGTTGCGGCAGGAGCTCGGGCTCAACCGGCCGGCCGCCGTGCGGTATTTTGACTGGGCCTCCCACGCCGTGGTCGGCGAGTTCGGCCGCTCGCTCGCGAGCCACCGCGAGGTGGTGGTGGAGATCGCGCCGCGGCTGCGCAACACGCTTTTCCTTGCCAGCTACGCCGCCATTGTCGCGGTGCCGCTCGCGGTCGGCCTGGGACTGATGGCAGCGATCTGGCAGGGCGGCGTGTACGATCGGGCGGTGAACTTCGCCACGCTGCTAACGATCTCAGTGCCCGAATATCTCGTGGGCTACATCCTGATCAAGTATTTTTCGGTGCGGCTCGGCTGGTTCCCGTCGCTCGCCAACGTCACGCCGGATACGCCGCTGCTGTCGCGCATCTGGCTGACCTTCTTGCCGATGCTCACGCTGGTGCTGGTGGTGATCGCGCACATGATGCGCATGACCCGCGCCTCCGTGCTGCAGATCATGTCGAGCCCGTATATCGAGATGGCGTTCCTCAAGGGGTTGCCGAAATGGCGGGTCGTGATCCGCCACGCATTCCCGAACGCGGTCGCGCCCATCATCAGCGTGGTGGCCCTGGACCTCGCCTACCTGATCGTCGGCGTGGTGGTGGTGGAGGTCGTGTTCGTCTACCCCGGACTCGGCCAGCTCATGGTCGACGCCGTGTCGAAGCACGACGTGCCGGTGGTGCAGGCTTGCGGACTGATCTTTGCGGCCGCCTTCATCCTGCTGAACATGGCGGCCGACGTGCTGGCCATTCTGAGCAACCCGCGGCTGCGGCATCCACGATGACCGTGCCCGTCCGCCTGTTCGGCCATCGGCTGACGCTGCCGGCGCTGATCGGCCTCATCATCATTCTGGTCAACGTCGCCGCCGCGGTGGGCGCGCCGGTGATCGCGCCGTTCGATCAAGCGGACATTGTCGGCGACGCCTATGCCGATCCCGATCCGCAGCACGTGCTCGGGCTCGACAATCTCGGGCGGGACCTGTTCAGCCGCCTGGTCTACGGCGCGCGCATGTCGATCGGGCTCGCGCTCATCATCACCTGCCTCAGTTTCGGCCTCGGCGTCACGGCCGGCTTCGCCGCAGCGGTGCTGCGTGGCTGGGCCGATGTGCTGCTCTCGCGCCTTGTCGATCTGCTGCTGTCGATGCCGACGCTGATCTTCGCCTTTGTCGTGCTGTCGGTGCTCGGCACGGCGCTGCCGGTGCTGGTCGTCACGATCGCGGTTCTGGACGCGCCGAAGGTGTTTCGCCTGAGCCGGGCGCTGGCGATGAACATCGGCGCGCTGGAGTATGTCGAGGTTGCGCGGCTGCGCGGCGAGGGGTTGTGGTGGGTGATCCGTCATGAGATCCTGCCGAACGCGGCGGCGCCGCTGCTCGCCGAGTTCGGGCTGCGCTTCTCCTTCGCGTTCCTGTTCATCGCGGCACTCAGCTTCCTCGGCATCGGCGTGCAGCCGCCGGCGGCCGACTGGGGCAGCATGGTTCGCGACTATCGCGACATGATCAACCTCGACGCGATGGCACCGCTCTATCCGGCCGGCGCCATCGCCATTCTCACCATCGGTGTGAGCTTCGTCGTGGACTGGATGCTCGCCATCCACGCCCGCGGGCAGGGAGAGGGCGCATGAACGGGCGGCGCATGGGCGAGGAGGTGCTGGAGGTGGCGGGGCTGCGCGTCGTCGCGCGCGGCGTCGGCACGGTGCTGGTGGACGATGTCGGCTTCGCGCTGCGCCGCGGCGAGGTCGTCGGGCTGATCGGCGAATCCGGCGCAGGGAAGTCGACGGTCGGGCTCGCGATCCTGGGCTACACGCGGCCCGGCTGCGCCATCGAGGGCGGGCGCATCCTTTTCCAAGGCCGCGACATCCGCGCGATGACGCCGCCCGAGCGGCGGGCGCTGCGCGGCGCATCCATCGCCTACATCGCGCAGAGCGCCGCCGCGAGCTTCAACCCCGCGATGACGCTGTTCGAGCAGATCAGCGAGATCCCGGTGCGCCACCGCCTGATGACGCCGGCGGCGGCGAAGGTGGAAGCGATCCGGCTGTTCAGCGAGCTTGAGCTGCCCGACCCGGAGCGGTTCGGTGACCGCTATCCGCATCAGGTCTCCGGCGGACAGCTACAGCGCGCGATGGCGGCGATGGCGATGGCGGCCAAGCCCGACATCCTGGTGTTCGATGAGCCGACCACGGCGCTCGACGTGACGACGCAGGTCGAAGTGCTGGCGGCCTTCCGCAACCTGATCCGCGAGCACGGCACGGCCGCCGTCTACATCACCCACGACCTCGCCGTCGTCGCGCAGATCGCGGACCACATCATGGTCCTGCGCCACGGCAGGACGGTGGAGCACGGCACCGCCGATCAGATCCTCCGCGAGCCGCGCGAACCATACACGCGCCATCTGGTCGCGGAGCGGCTCGCGCCGCATCGCTACCGCGCCGATATCGTCGGCGGCGAGCCGCCGCTGCTGGAGCTGCAGGACGTCGTCGCGAGCTACCACACGCTGCCGCGCGTCATCGACGGCGTGACGCTCGACGTGCGGCGCGGCGACACCGTCGCGGTCGTGGGCGAGTCAGGCTCCGGCAAGAGCACGCTGGCCCGCGTCATCACCGGCCTGCTGCCACGCGAGGCGGGCGCGATCCGCTTCCGCGGCGAGACGCTGCCGCCGCGCCTGCGCGAGCGCAGCCGCGACCAGCTTCGCCGCGTGCAGATGATCTACCAGATGCCCGACGTGGCGCTGAACTCCTGCCAGACGCTCTATGAGATCATCGGCCGCCCGGTGCGCTTCTACTTCGGCCGGCCACGGGCGCAGGTGCGCGCGCGGGTGCGCGAGCTGCTGGCGCTGATGGACCTGCCGGCGGACTTCATCGACCGCACGCCGCCCGAGCTCTCGGGCGGGCAGAAGCAGCGCGTCGGCATCGCGCGCGCGCTGGCTGCCGAGCCCGACCTCATCATCTGCGACGAGGTGACCAGCGCGCTCGACCAGCTCGTGGGCGAGGAGATCCTCGGCCTGCTGCGCCGGCTGCAGGACGAGCTGGGCGTGGCCTATCTGTTCATCACGCACGACCTCGGCACCGTGAAGCGGATCGCGAACAAGGTCGCGGTGATGCTGAAGGGCCGGCTGGTCGCCGCCGGCGACACTGCCCGCGTGTTCGCGCCGCCTCTTCACCCTTACACGGAATTGCTGCTCGCCTCGGTGCCAGAGATGCGGCGCGACTGGCTGGACGAGGCGCTCGTCGGCCGGCAGCGCACCGTCGCCGCGGTGCGCAACGCGCAGATCGAACTCGCGCAGTAGGCGCCCGCGCACCTCTTGCACCGGCGGCCCCGAACCCGTAGGAGGGGCGCGGTCCAGGGCGCGTAGCTCAGTGGGAGAGCACTACCTTGACACGGTAGGGGCCGCTGGTTCAATCCCAGCCGCGCCCACCACGGGCCTCACTGCTTCAGGAATCCCCAGCGCGGCACGGCGGGCTCGGCCAGTGCCCATTGCCAGCCGCCGCGGTCGCGGCAGATGCTGGTGGCGTACCAGGCGGCCGGCTTCGGCGGGTCGGCCACCGAGAAGACGATCTCCCGGCACTCCGCCAGCGGGTTGGCGATCAGCCGGACCACCTGCACCTCCCCATCTTCGTTGCCGATCGGAATGGTGTGATGTACCACCCAGGGTGCCGTCCCGCCCTCCGGCAGCGCCCCGGCGACCGCGGCGATCGCGTTCTGCTCGGTATGCTGGCGGCTGCGGCCCACGCGCTTGAAGATCTCGTCGGCCGCGACCTGCACGCCGAGGGCCACCGCGAAGCCCACCGCCGGGCTCGCCGTCGCCGCGCCCGCCACCCCGCCGGTCGCAAGCCCGGTCAGCTGGGCCGCCTCGCGGCAGCCGCCGAGCAGCACGAGCAGGACGAGCCCGGCCGCCGCCCTCATTCCTGCAATGCCCCCCAGCGCGACGTCGCCGGCTCGGCGGTTGCCCAGCGCCAGCGCGTGCCGTCGCGGCAGACCGTCGCGGTGTAGAAGGCACGCTCGACCTTCGCGCCGCTGCCGCTGTCGACCGAGAACACGATCTCCTTGCAGAAGAACGTGCCGCCGCCGATGACGCGGCTCACCACGACCTCGCCTTGCTCATCCGCCTCGATCGGCACCGTGGGGCTGCTGTGCCAGCGCCCCACGGTGCCTTCGGGCAGCGGTCCGGCGGCTTCGGCGATGCGGTCCTGCTGCGCGGCGTGCACCCGCCGCTCGGCATACATCAGGCCGGCATTGGCAAGCGCGGTCACGCCGAGGCCGATGCCGGTGCCCACCGCGGCATTCTT
>JAFKFJ010000096.1 GCA_017307335.1 Alphaproteobacteria bacterium
TGCCGCGATGGCAGTCGTGATCACGGTCGCGCAGCAGAAGGGCGGTGCCGGAAAGACGACGCTGGCCGCCAATCTGGCCGCGGCCCTCGCGACGCGGCGGCGCGTCGCGGTGTTCGACATCGACCCCCAGCACAGCCTGGCACGGTGGCATGCGCTGCGCGCGGACGGCCGGCGGCGCATCGCCCTCTCCGACGCCGCGGGCTGGCGGCTGGGCGCCGAGCTCGACCGGATGCAGGGCACGCATGACGTGCTCATCATCGACAGCCCGCCGCAGATCGAGACCGAGGCGCGGGTCGCGGTGCGCAGCGCCGATCTCGTTCTGGTGCCGCTGCAACCCAGCCCGCCCGACCTGTGGGCGGCCGAGGGCACGCTCGCCCTCGCCGCGGCCGAGCGCCGCCCCGCGCACCTCGTGCTCAACCGCGTGCCCGCCGGCGGCAAGCTGCGGGCGGAGATGGAGGCGGAGCTGGCGCGGCGCGGCTACCCGCTGCTCGCCGCCCGGCTGGGCAACCGGACCGGCTTCGCCACGGCCTTCGCCCGCGGCCTGGGGGTGACCGAGGCGGCGCCCAAATCGGCCGCCGCCGCCGAATTGTTAACGCTGCTTGATGAAATCGAGGGGCTGCTCGGATGATCCTCTTTCATGTTCTCCTGGCGCTGCACCTGCTCGCCGCGGTCGCCTGGGTGGGCGGGATGGCGTTCGCGTTGATGGTGCTGCGCCCCTCGCTCGGCATTCTGGAGCCGGCGCAGCGCCTGGCGCTGCATGCGCAGGTGTTCCGCCGCTTCTTCCTGCTGGTGTGGCACGCGATGGTGCTGGTGCTGCTGACCGGCTTCATCATGCTGTTCGTCACCTTCGGCGGGTTTGCCGGCGTGAACCCCTGGGTGCACGTGATGCTGCTGCTCGGCCTGATCATGAGCGCGATCTTCCTCGCGGTGTTCTTCGGCCCGTGGCGGGAGATGCGCGCCGCGCCGGGCGCCGCCGTGGCCGAGCGCATCCGCGCGCTGGTCGGCGTCAACCTCGCGCTGGGCGTACTGACCATCATCGTCGCGGCGTTCGCGCGCTAAGATTCCGATCGCGGCGCGGCTCGAGCCGCGGACTGACGAAGACGTGGCCGTGCAGAACCCCTTCGATCGCATGCAGCAGCAGGGCCGGGCTGTCGTTCTTGATCATGCAGGCGGCGGCGCCGCGCTTGAGTAGCCGGCGGTTCCGCCGCTCGGTGCAGGCGCCCGGCAGCGAGGCGCCGAGGCTGTTGAAGCGCGCGTTGATCCGGCGCAGCTCGACGCGATCCGCGCCTGTCTCCGGAATTCACGTTTGCGGGGCTGCGGCGCCGCGCTGTTCCTCGACGAAGCGGCGGCTCCACTCGGCGTTGCGGTCGGTCCATTGCCGCTGCAGCCCCACCAGCGCCGGGTCGCAGCGCAGTTCGGGGTGGCCGAGCCAGGCGCAGACCTGCTCGGCGGTCTCCCCCGGCCGTGCCGCAAGCGCCTCATACGTGACCTGGAACGGCACGATACCGTTGAGCGCGAAGAACATGGACGTGCGCGCGTGCACGCCAACCAGCCCTTCCAGCGAACGCCGCAGCGCCGGCCCGTCATACTGCGGCGCCGCGCGCTCGCCCGGCGGCTGATAGCTGGTGAAGCGCCCGGTCTGCGCCGCGATCGACCAGGAGACGACTTGCGCCACCTTGTCCATCCGCTCGGTCTGGATGAAGCGCGCGCGCGGCAGGATGCGGCCGAGAATGCCATGGGCCGCCAGCACGGCGAGCTGGCCCACCGATGCCTTCACGACGAAATGCCGGTTGCGGGCGCTCTCGCGGACGACGGCGGCGAAATAGGCAGCGAAGGAGCCCAGCTTGCGGGCCCGCGCGCCCGGGATCACCGCGTCGGCGTTCAGCGGCTCGGTCGTGCGGTTGAAGAAGCCGCTCGCCGCCAGCAGTTCCCCGAGCAGGGTCGAGCCCGAGCGGTTCGAGAATACGATGAAGACGTAGGTCATGTCCTCCGGCGGCGCGGCCGCATCGCCCGGCGGGGCGAGTTCCTGCGCGATGCGCTGGCCATGGTAGTCCTGCGCCGGGTCCAGGCCAGTGGGTAACACGATTCGCATCCGCAAACTCTAGCAGCGCCGGCGCTGTTGCGGAAGCGTGCTGGCGAGGGCGCTGCGCCGGCTGCTACAAGTCCGCGCCCCTGTGCGAAAGCGCCGAGATGGACGGAGAGATTTCCGTCGCCCCGCTCGCCGACCTGATCGAGCACAAGCGGATGGTGGCGACCAGGAACGCGGCCGGCGTGCGTGGCGTGGACACGCTGCTGCCGGCTGGCGGCTACGCGCGCCCCGCCCCGCGCGCGGTGGACACCGCCGCCCTCGACGTCGATCTGCGCGACACGATGCGCGACATCCTGGCCAATGCGCGGCAGGGCTACGGTCCGCTGCGCACCGCGACGCTGAAGGACGCGATCGTGGCGGGACAAGGCAGCGTGGTGACGCGCGATGCGCATCTGGTGCGCGACAGCGCCACCGAATTTCTCGCCCAGGACCGCCCGCCCGACGGGTTCGCGCGGGCGGAGGCCGGGCGCTTCCGGCTCACCACGCCGCCGCCCCGGCGGATCGAGGGGACCGCGCTGCTGCTGAAGCGGCCGTGGTGGCGCAACTACGGCCACTGGCTGGTCGACAGCGCCGCCACGCTCGCGCTCGCCGCACGCATGCGCCTGCCGGCCAACTGGCGCATCATCCTCGGCCGGCAGGAGAGCGCACCGGTGCGCGCGCTGGTCGCGCAGACGGTGGCGCTGCTCGCTCCGGGGGTCGCGGTGCTCGAACACCCCGATGACGAGGCGTGGCGCGTCGACGACCTGATCTATCCGGCGCCGGTGCACGTGCCGCCGCTGTTCAAGCAGCCGGAGGGACTCGCGGCCCTGCGCGCACTGGTGCTGCGCGAGAGCCTCGCGGCGCCAGCCGCGCACCGCCGGCTGTTCGTCTCACGCGGCGGGCATCCGGCGCGCCGGCTGGACAACGAGGCCGCGCTGATCGCGATCGCGGTCGAAGCCGGGTATGAGGTGGTCCAGCCCGAACGGCTCGATCTGCTGGGCCAGGGGGCGCTGTTCCGCGCCGCGTCCTGCGTCGTCGGCGTGAAGGGCGCGGCGCTCGCCAACATCGCCTTCTGCGCCCCCGGCGCGTCGGTGCTGGTGCTCTCGCCGGGCGATTTTCCGGACCCGTTCTTCTGGGACCTCGCCTGCCATGCCGGGGCGACCTACGCGGAGCTGTTCGGCGCGGTCACCGCCCGCGACCGCCCGCGCAGCCACAACCCCTTCCGCGTCGATCCCGACCGGTTCACCGAACTGCTGCCCCGCTGAACGCGCTTCGCGGCCAGGCGCGGCTGCGGCAGTATGGCGCAAAACCAGGGGCAGGAGGGGCCGATGTCCGAGACAGTGAAATACGTGCTCGACGAGAGCCGGATCCCGAAGGCGTGGTACAATCTGGTGGCCGACCTGCCGCGCCCGCCGGCGCCGGTGCTGCACCCCGGTACGCTGCAGCCGGTCGGCCCCGACGATCTCGCCCCCCTCTTCCCGATGGCGCTGATCGCGCAGGAAGTCAGCACCGAGCGCGAGATCGAGATCCCCGCGCCGGTGCGCACGGTCTATCGCCAGTGGCGGCCGGCGCCGCTCCATCGCGCGCGGCGGCTGGAGCGCGCGCTCGATACGCCGGCGCGCATCTTCTACAAATACGAGGGCGTGAGCCCGGCCGGCAGCCACAAGCCGAACACCGCCGTCGCCCAGGCCTTCTACAACAAGGAAGCGGGCGTCCGGCGGCTGACGACGGAGACCGGCGCCGGGCAGTGGGGCTCCGCGCTGGCGTATGCCGGCGCCACGTTCGGGCTCGACGTGCAGGTGTTCATGGTGCGCGTGAGCTTCGACCAGAAGCCGTACCGCAAGGCGGCGATGGAGGCGTGGGGCGCGCGCTGCGTCGCCAGCCCGAGCCGCGAGACCAATGCCGGACGCGCGGTTCTCGCCGAACAACCCGACACCACCGGCAGCCTCGGCATCGCGATCAGCGAGGCGGTGGAAGTCGCGGCGCAGCACGACGACACGAAATACGCGCTCGGCAGCGTGCTCAATCACGTGCTGCTGCACCAGACCGTGATCGGGCTGGAGGCGATGGCGCAGATGGAGATGGCGGACGCGTACCCCGACATCGTCGTCGGCTGCACCGGCGGCGGCAGCAACTTCGCCGGCATCGCGTTCCCCTTCATCGGCGCCGGATTGCGCGGCGGTGCGAAGCCGCGCGTGATCGCCTGCGAGCCCGCCGCCTGCCCCTCGCTCACGCGCGGCCGCTACGCCTACGATTTCGGCGACACCGGGCACCTGACGCCGCTGGTGAAGATGCACACGCTTGGCTCGGGCTTCATCCCGCCGGGCTTCCATGCGGGCGGGCTGCGCTATCACGGCATGGCGCCGCTGGTGTCGCTGGTCCAGGAACTGGGCCTGATCGAAAGCCGCGCCTATCCGCAGATCGCCTGCTTCGAGGCGGGGCTGCAGTTCGCGCGCAGCGAAGGCATCATTCCCGCGCCGGAGGCGAACCATGCGGTGCGCGGCGCGATCGACGAGGCGCTTGCCTGCAAGCGCGACGGGCAGGCGCGGACGATCCTGTTCAACCTCTGCGGCCACGGCAATTTCGACATGCAGGCCTATATCGACTTCCAGGCCGGCAGGCTCACCGACAGCCCGTACGACGAAAGCGCGTTGCAGTCGGCGCTGGCGGCGTTGCCGAAGGTGGCGTGAGGGAAACAGCGGCCGCGCGCGCCGCGCGGTTGCGGCCGGCCCGGCACCGCGCCTCGGTCCGGCCCGACCGCGCTGACAAACCCGTGGGCGTGCCTTGGACGGCCCGGCGATCCGGCCGTTCGCGGCAGGATGGGCCCGCTTCTTGGTGTTCCGCAACGGTTGCGGGCGCCGGGGCAAAGGCGGCAGCGGGCGCGGTCTTCAGAGTGTGAGCCGCGCCTCCATCACCGTCGCATCCTCGGGGTCGTGGTGCAGGGTGAAGCCGAGGTGTCGCGCGAGGCCGAGCATCGGCGCGTTGTCGGCCAGGATCTCGCCGGTGATGCAGGTCACGCCGCGGGCGCGTCCCCAGTCGATGAGCCGCCGCATCAGGTGGCTCGCGAGCCCCTGCCCGCGCACACCCGCCTGCACCAGCACCGCGAACTCGGCCTCGTCGTCGTTCTCGCGCACCAGCCGCGCGACGGCGACGGTCTCGCCGGTCGCCTCGCGCACCGCGACGAAGGCAATCTCACGGTCGTAGTCCACCTGCGTCAGGCGCGCGATCTGCTCGGGCGACAGTGCGCGGATGGCGCTGAAGAAGCGGTACCGCACGTCCTCAGGCGACAGGCGGGCGAACAGCGTGCGCGCGTCCTCGCTCAGCCAGGGCACGAGCAGCGACAGCACCTGGAAGGCGCCGCGTGCCATGGCTCCGCTCTGGTAGCCGGCCTCGGCGAAGCGCCGGGCGTGCCGGATGTATTCGAACGACAGCCAGTAGGTGGCGACCACCACCATGTTGGTGACCAGCGGCTCGATCTCGTCGTCGCGGGCCTCGAGCGCCCCGCTTGCCGCGAGCGAGCGGCACAGCGCGCGCGCCGCGGCGGTCTTGCGATCGACGATGGCGCGGAAATGCGTCTCGAGGCGCCGGTTGCGCGAGAGCAGGTCGTTGAGGTCGCGGTAGACGAAGCGATAGCGCCAGATCGTCTCGAACAGCAGATGCAGGAACAGCCAGGCGTCCTCGAAGTGGCTGTCGCGGCGCAGCGGCGCCTGCAGCAGCGGATCGATCTCGCGCTCGAACTGCTCGAACAGCGCGTCGACGATGTCGTCCTTGTTGCGGAAGTGGTAGTACAGGTTGCCGGGGCTGATGTTCATCTCGACGGCGATGGCGCTCGTCGTGACGTTCGGCTCGCCGAGATCGTTGAACAGGCGCAGCGAACGCTCGAGGATGCGCTCACGGGTGCGCCGCGGCGGCTTTCGCTGCATGCCTGCTCCGTCGTTTCCGGTCTCGCGTTGGGCGGATCTTACCGTGCGCCGGCCCCTTGTGCGCTCGGGCGCCCGGCGGCCAGCCGCGGGCCGATGATGTCGAGCGAGCGATCGAGGTCGTCGAGCGCGCGCCCCAGCCTTGCCAGGGTCGCGCCGATGCGCGTCGCGCGCGCGGCGACCGACGGCATGGCCTCGCGCACCAGCCGCGGTACCGGATGGCGCAGCACCCGCAGGTCGATCGACAGCCCGTGGCGCGCCAGCACCGGCTCGAGCGCTGCGTGGCGCGCCAGCAGGTCCTCGCGGGTGCGGTGGTAGGCGTGCTCGCACAGCCGCCGCCGGCTCGACAGGCTGAAGATGTTGGTGAAGAAGATGTCGGAGTCGTCGCGGCGCGGCTCGAACAGCACCACGTCCGAACCCGGATGCGTGACGCGGTACTTCTCGAGGCCGACGGTCATGCGCGAACGGATCGCGGTGCGGATGGTCTGCGCCATCACCGTGCTGATGCCCGAGCGCGAGACGCGGCGTGCGCGCGC
>JAFKFJ010000097.1 GCA_017307335.1 Alphaproteobacteria bacterium
GCGTGGCCGGGCGCGGGAAAGCGGCGCCTATCTCGCCATGAGCCTCGGCTACCTGCGCCCGCCGCCACCGGTCGTGGTCGCGGTGGGCGGGCTGCCCGGCAGCGGCAAGACCACGCTCGCTCGCGCGCTGGCGCCCGATCTTGGTCCGGCGCCGGGGGCGCTGGTGCTGCGCAGCGACGAAATTCGCAAGCGCCGCCGCGGCGTGCCGCCGGAGCAGCGGCTGCCCGAGGACGCCTATGCCGAGGCCGAGAGCCGCGGCGTGTTCGCCGACCTGCATGCGGCCGTGGCAACCGTGGCCGCCGCCGGCCACGCGGCGGTGGCCGACGCGACCTACATCAACCCCGCCGACCGGCGTGCCGTCGCGGCGGCGGCCGGGTCGGCGCGGTTCTGCGGCCTGTGGCTGGAGGCGCCGCTGGCGGCGCTCGTGTCGCGGCTGCGCGCCCGGCGGGGCGATGCGTCCGATGCCGACGAGGCCGTGCTGCGCCGCGCCGCGGGGGCCGATTCGGGGCCGATCGCCTGGACCCGGATCGACGCCGGTGACGCGGCCGCGGCGCTGGCGGCGGCGCGCGCTGCTCTCCGCCGCGATGCATGCTAAGGTTAGATCAATCGTTCCGGAGCAACGATCATGGCCATCCGCAAGCTGCTCCTGCCCCTGACCGGCACCGCCGCGGGGGAGGCCGCTCTTGCCACCGCGCTGTCCATCGCGCGGCTGTGGAGTGCGCATGTGCTCGCGCTGCACGTGCGCGTCGACAGCCGCGACGTTGCCCCGCTGGCCGGCGAGGGCCTGTCGGGCGCGATGATCGAGGAGATGATGACCGCCACCGAGCGCGAGAGCCTCAGCCGCGCCCAGGCCGTGCGCACCCTGTTCGAGAACTTCGTCGCGGCACACCAGGTGCGGGTGGGCGAGCCGGCGCCCGGCGAGCATGTCGCAACCGCCAGTTTCGCCGCCGTCACCGGGCGCGAGGAGGACCTGGTGGCGCAGCAGTCCCGCGTCGCCGACCTGACCGTGGTGCCGCACCCCGAGGCGGCCGAGGACGTCTCGTCTTCCGACGCGCTGCACGCCGTGCTGTTCGACTCCGGCCGCCCGGTGCTGATCGCGCCGAAGGCCGCGCCGGAGACGGTCGGCAAGCGCATCTGCATCGGCTGGAACGGCACCGCCGAATCGGCCGCCGCGGTGATGGCCGCGATCCCCTGGCTGCAGCGCGCGGAGGCGGTGCGCATCCTGACCGCCGACGAATACCAGCGCCGCGGCCCCGCCGCCCCCGACCTCGCCGACTATCTCGCGCTGCACGACATCGCCGCCGAGGTCGCGACCTTCCGCCCGGTCGATCGCGAGGTGGGCGCCGGCATGCTGCGCGCGGCGGACGAGTTTTCCGCCGATCTGCTGACCATGGGCGCCTATTCGCACAGCCGGCTGCGCCAACTCATTCTCGGCGGCGTCACCCGGCACGTGCTGGAGCATGCCCGCCTGCCGGTCATGATGTGCCGGTGACGATGTGCCGGTGACGATGGGCCGGTGACGATGCACGGCGTGGACGACCCGGCGGTCGAGAAGGCGGTGCGCGCCTACGCAAAGCTGATGCGTGCGACGCGGGCCGTGCTCGCACGGGTCGAGCCGGCGCTGACCGCCGAGGGGCTCACGCTGACGCAGCTCGGCGTGCTCGAGGCGATCCTGCACAAGGGGGCGCTGACCCACCGCGAGCTCGGCCGCAAGGTGCTGACCAGCGCCGGCAACATGACCGACGTGGTGGACAAGCTGGAGTCGCGCGGCCTGGTGCGGCGGGTGCGGGATGAGGTGGACCGGCGACAGGTACGGGTCGAACTGACCCCGCCGGGCCGCGCCCTGATCGAGCGGCTGTTCCCACGCCACGCCGCCGACATCGCCCGCGCGATGGAGGGGCTCGCGGGGCCGGAGCTGCAGGCCCTGGGCGACCTGCTGCGCCGCCTGGGCATGGCGGCGGCCGGCGGCGCGGCGGCGCCGCCGGCGGAGGCGCCGGCCCTTGCAAAGGCCGAGTCGGCTGCCTAGTTAGGCTCCTGACCGTTCGGTATCGAACGATAGGAGACAGAGCGATGATCTCGGTCCAACCCTTCGAACGCCTCGGCCGCTTCCGCAACGAGTGGCTGAACGCGCGGCATCACTTCAGCTTCGGCCACTACCACGACCCGCAGCGGCGTGGCATCGGCGGACTGCTGGTGTGGAACGACGACGAGATTGCGCCCGACACCGGCTTCGACCCGCACCCGCACAGCAACATGGAGATCGTGACCTACGTCCGCGAAGGCGCGATCACGCACGAGGACTCGCTCGGCAACCGCGGCCGCACCGAGGCCGGCGATGTGCAGGTGATGCACGCCGGCACCGGGATCGTGCACGCCGAGTACAACCGGGAAAAGACGCCGACGCGGCTGTTTCAGATCTGGATCCTGCCTGGCCGGCAGGGCGTGGAGCCGGGTTGGGGCACGCGGGCGTTCCCGAAGGACAGCGCCGGCACCCTGACGCCGCTGGCCGACGGGCGGCCTGGGGCCAACGGCGGCGCCCTGCCGCTCCATGCCGACGCGGCGGTGCTGGCCGGCACGCTGCGCAAGGGCGAGACGGTGCGCGAGACGCTGCGCCCCGGCCGCGCCGCCTATCTGGTGCCGGCGACCGGCGCGGTTTCCGTCAACGGGGTTGCCGTCAACACCCGCGACGGGGCGACGATCACGGGGGAGACCGAACTTACCATCACGGCCACCGAGGATTCGGAAGTCGTGCTGGTGGACGTGGTCGGCTGAGGCAAGCGCGGCAGCGCGGGCGGCGCGTTCCGGCGCAGCCTCAGTAGTGCGACGAGTTCGGCGGCGGGGCCCGGTTCGGGTCCCCCATGCCCTCGCAGGCGGCGAGCCCGAGCGTGACGCTCGCGGCGAGCAGCATCAGCGCGACAACGCGGATCATCCCGTTACTCCCTGACGAGTCGGCGAACACGGGAGCAGACGCGAGCGCAGCAGGCATATTCCGCGCCGCTGCGGCCGGTGCGATCACGGATCGGTGAGGTCGCGGCGCGGCTACACGTCGCCCCAGACCTCGCGCGCGACCTCCGTGCACAGCCGCAGCTTCGCCCATTGCTCCGCCTCGGACAGGAGGTTGCCCTCCTCGGTGCTGGCGAAGCCGCATTGCGGCGACAGGGCGAGCTGATCGAGCGGCAGGAACTTCGCCGCCTGGTCGATGCGGCGCTTCAGCTCGTCCTTGCTTTCGAGTTCGCCCGTCTTGCTGGTGACGAGGCCGAGTACGACCAGCTTGCTCCCGCGCGGCACGAAGCGCAGCGGCTCAAACCCGCCGGCGCGGTCGCTGTCGTACTCCATGAAGTAGGCATCGGCGTCGATCGTGTTGAACAGCACCTCGGCCACTGGCTCGTATCCGCCGCTCGCGATCCAGGTGGAGCGGAAATTGCCGCGGCAGAGATGGATGGAAACGGTCATGTCGGCCGGCCGGCCACGGATCGCCGTGTTGATCAGGTCAGCATAGATCTCCAGCAATCCCTCGACATGCTCGCCGCGCGCCTTCAGCCCCTCGATCTGCTCGGGATCGCAGAGATAGGCGATGTTCACCTCGTCGAGCTGCAGGTACCGGCAGCCGGCATCGGCCAAGCTGCGCACGGCGTCGCGATACGCGGTGCCGAGATCGGCGAAGAAGCCAGCCATGTCGGGATAGATATGCGTGTCGATCGCGCGCCGGCCGCCGCGGAAATGCAGCACGCTGGGCGACGGGATGGTCTGCTTGGCGATCGTGCCGTGCACGTGGCTGGCGGTGAAGCGGAAATCGTCCACGAACACCGGGCGGGTCCAGGCGATGCGCCCGGTCACGCGCAGCGCGTGCTGCAGCGTGGCGCCGTGGAACTGCACCTTCTGCTCCGGCTCGTACATCTCCACGCCGCCGAGGCCGGCAAGGAAGTCGAAATGCCAGTAGCGGCGGCGATACTCGCCATCGGTCGCGGCGCGCAGCCCCAGCCCCTCCTGCTGCGCAATCGCGTGCGCGATGCAGCGGTCTTCCACGGCGCGCAGGTCGGCGGCGGAGCGGCGCCCGGCCTCGCGGGCCGCGCGCGCCTCGCGCAGCTCCATCGGGCGCAGCAGGCTGCCGACATGGTCGGCGCGGAACGGCGGGCGGGTGCGGGGCGTGATTTCTGACATGGCGAGATCCTCCCGCCATCAGATGTGCAGCGCCCGCCCTTCCGCCGCAAGCGCCGCTTCCTTCACCGCCTCGCTCAAGGTCGGGTGCGCGTGGCAGGTGCGGGCCACGTCGTCGGGCGAGGCGCCGAACTCCATCGCCAGCGCCAGCTCGGCGATCAGCGTGCCGGCATCGGGGCCCAGGATATGGGCGCCGAGAATGCGGTCGGTCGCCTTGTCGGCGAGGATCTTCACGAACCCCTCGGTGGCGCCCATCGCGCGCGCCCGGCCGTTGGCGGTGAACGGGAACTTTCCGACCGTGTACTCGGTGCCCGCCGCCTTCAGCGCCTCCTCGGTCTCGCCGACCGAGGCGACCTCCGGCCACGTGTACACCACGCCCGGGATCACGCCGTAGTTCACGTGGCCCGCCTGACCGGCGAGCAGCTCCGCCAGCGCGACGCCTTCGTCCTCGGCCTTGTGCGCGAGCATCGGGCCGCTCACCGCATCGCCGATCGCGTAGATGCCCGCAACGTTGGTCGCGTAGTGCGCGTCGATCACGATCCGCCCGCGCTCGTCCAGCGCGACGCCGGCCTCGGCGAGGCCGACGCCCGCGGTGTAGGCGCGGCGGCCGACGGCCACCAGCACCGCGTCGGCGGTGACGGATTCTTCCGCCCCGCCGCTGGTGCGCTGCACGGTGAGCGAAACGCCGCTGTCGCTGGCCTGCGCGGCGAGCACCTTCGTCGACAGGCGGAAGGCGAACCCCTGCTTGGTCAGCACGCGCTGGAACGACTTCGCGACCTCGGCGTCCATGCCGGGAAGGATGCGGTCGAGAAATTCGACGACGGTGACTTTCGCGCCCAGCCGGCGCCAGACGCTGCCGAGCTCGAGCCCGATATAGCCAGCGCCGATGACGACGAGATGTGCCGGTACCGCCGAAAGTTCGAGCGCGCCGGTGGAGGTCACGATCCGCTTCTCGTCGACCGCGACGCCGGGCAGCGGCGTGCTCTCGCTGCCGGTGGCGAGCACGATGTGCTTCGCTGCGTACTCGGTGCCGCCGACCTCGATCCGCCCGGGGGCGACGATGCGCGCAGCCCCCTTCAGCCACGTGACCTTGTTCTTGTTGAACAGGTATTCCACGCCCTTGACGTTGGCCGCCACCACCTCGGCCTTGCGCGCCTGCATGCGCGCGAGATCGAGCCGCACGCCCTCGACCATCACGCCATGATCGGCGAAGGCGTGTGCCGCCTCGGCGAAGTTCTCGCTCGACTGCAGCAGGGCCTTCGAGGGGATGCAGCCGATGTTGAGGCAGGTGCCGCCGAGCGTTTCGCGCTTCTCCGCGCAGGCGACGGTCATGCCGAGCTGCGCCGCCCGCAGCGCGCAGACATAGCCGCCGGGGCCCGAACCGATCACCAGGACGTCGAATGCGTTTGCCATCGCGTCAGATATCCAGCAGCAGCCGGCGCGGGTCTTCCAGCGACTCCTTCACCCGCACCAGGAAAGAAACCGCGTCCCGCCCGTCCACGACGCGGTGGTCGTAGGAGAGTGCCAGATACATCATCGGCCGGATCTCGACCTTTCCGGCGATGGCGACCGGCCGGTCCTGGATCTTGTGCATGCCCAGGATGCCGGACTGCGGCGGATTGAGGATCGGCGTGGAGTTCAGGCTGCCGTAGGTCCCGCCGTTGGTGATCGAGAAGGTACCGCCAGCCAGTTCCTCCAGCTTCAGCGCGCCGTCGCGTGCGCGCGTGCCGAAATCGGCGATCGCGCGCTCGATCTTGGCGAAGCTCATCCGTTCGGCATGGCGCAGCACCGGCACGACGAGGCCGGTCGTGCCGCCGCCCACCGCGATGCCCATGTGCACGAAGTGCTTGTACACGATGTCCTCGCCGTCGATCTCGGCGTTGACGGCGGGAAACGCCTGCAGGGCGGCGACGCAGGCGCGCACGAAGAAGCCCATGAGGCCGAGGCGCACGCCGTGCTTCTTCTCGAACGCATCACGGTAGTCGCGGCGCAGCGCGCCGACCGCGCTCATGTCCACCTCGTTGAAGGTGGTGAGCATCGCGGCGGTGTTCTGCGCTTCCTTCAGGCGAGCGGCGATGGTGCGGCGCAGGCGCGTCATGCGCACCCGCTCCTCGCCCGCCTCGCCGACGCGCGGCGGCTTCGGCGCGGGCGGCGGCGGCGTGGGGGCGGGGCGGTTGAGGAAGGCGAGCACGTCGCCCTTGGTGATGCGCCCGTCCTTGCCGCTCCCGGCGCCGACCGCCTCGGCCGACAGGTCCTGCTCCGCCATGATCTTCGCCGCCGCCGGCAACGGCCCCGGCCCCGGGGGCGGGACGGGGGCCGGTGCGGGGGCCGGTGCGGGGGCCGGTGCGGGCG
>JAFKFJ010000098.1:0-1312 GCA_017307335.1 Alphaproteobacteria bacterium
CGCGCGGCAAGAAGCTCTTCGACAAGCGCGACACCGAGAAGAAGCGCTCGTGGGACCGTGAGCGCGGCCGGCTGTTGCGTCAGAAGGGATAAGCCGATGCCGCTGCCCACGATCACCGCCCGGGGCGCGCAGCGGCGGCCGGGCCCCGCGGTCATGAGAACCCCGATGATGAAGCGTCCGAGGGCGAGCCCGCCCAGCAGCAGCGCCGCCGCCGCGAGCGGCCAGCCGGCGATCTGCGGGGTGCTGTTGCCGACCAGCACCACGGCGACGGCGAGCAGCGCGAGCGCCACCATGGCCACCCGCAGCACCGCAACGATCTGCTCGCTGCGGCGAAACAGCAGCGCCGGGCGGTAGGTGCCGCGCACTGCACCGATCGCGAACACGAACACCACGGCGAGGGTCGCGACGCGCGCGACGAAACCCGGACCATGCGCCGGCGCCACGATCAGCGCCGCCAGGAACGGGGCGGCGAGGCAGACCGCAGCGTCCATCGCCAGTGCGGCGCCGACCGCCGTCGCGGCGGACAGCGGGGGCGGCGCGAAATCGGGCACCGTAGTCGAAGCCTGAGAAGATCGCAGGACCGCCGGGCGCAGCGTCGTGCCGATCCGGCTCATGGCGTCGTCCATGAAGTTCAACCGTTGGTTCTCTGACGAAAACTTGAGTACAGGCCAACTAAGCCGTTTAAGACTCGGTCATCACTGGAGAGGTTTATCATCTTGCGGTGCAATGCGAGAAAATAACTTTGTCGTTAACAATTGCCAAATTGTTGACCTCGTCTCCATGTCGCTCAACGTTCGGTTGCCGTGCGCGAGCGCGTCCCTGTGTCTCTGCGCGCCTTGAACGCCACAATTTTCCGAAACGAGGAAACATACTTCCGTTCACCGTCCAGTTGGATGCGACACGCCGCTTCAGCTTCACAAATCCCTCACATTCGTTACGCGACATCTGGTGCCCATCCCGCGCGGATTTATTCAGCGCGGTCGTCCCCGCCCGCGTTCGCCCCGCCGACGCCCTGGTATCGGGATCGCGATTAGGGCTCCGGCGCGCGCAAGCGGTCGATCAACGCCGCCCGCAACCGTGGGCTCCCGCGCTCGCGCAGACGTGGGACATTTTCCCACTTGTGACCTGGACGACACGCTCCCTCATGCCGGCCGCCCTCGCATGCCGATCGTCTGCAGCGCGGCGAGCACGGTCGCGCGCAGCAGCACCGCGGCGCCCGCCGCATAGACCACGCCGCCCGCCGCGAGGCGCTCGAGCATCAACAGCAGCGCGCGCTCAGGTTCGCCGAACGCGCGCGGAATCAGCAGCGCGC
>JAFKFJ010000098.1:1334-7811 GCA_017307335.1 Alphaproteobacteria bacterium
GCGACAATCGTCAACGCGAGCGCGGGCAGTCCGGCGCGCACCTGCACCAGCAGCGACGAACCGAGCAACCGTGCGGTGAAATACTGCATCGGCGGGAACACGATAAGTTGTGCGATCGCCCACACCCACACGGCGGCAACCGGCGTGGCCGGGCGCAGCAGCAGCACGCCGGCCAGCGTCAGCACCGTCATCGTCAGGAAGGTGAACAGCGAGAAGCGCGTGATGCCGCGCGCCACCAGCGCGACGCCCGCCGGCAGGTACAGGAAGTTGTACATCGTGACCACGATCAGCACCACCGCGGCATCGGCCGAGGGCGCCCAGAGCGGGCCGAGCAGCAACCGCACCAATGGATGAATCACCACCAGCATGCCGCCGAACAGGGGGAACAACACGAGGCTGGTGAGCCCCAGGAAGCGGCTGATCGCCGTATGCAGCGCCGGCAGGCTCCGCTGCTGCTCCGACATCGCCGGCAGCGAGAGCCGCCAGAATGCGGTCGACACGATCTCCTTGACCGTCTCGACGAGGCGGAACGCCATGTGCACCTGCCCGAGCGCCGCGGCGCCGGCGGTGCCGCCGATCAGCAACGCGAACAGGCGGTAGCGGCTGTGCTGGACCAGGGTACTCAGCACCAGCGGCAACCCGACATGCAGCAATTCGCGCACCGGTTGCCAGTGCAGCACGAGACGCGGGCGTACCGGGGCACGCAGCAACAAGGTGAGCGCGCCGAGCGCGGACGTGCCGAGCTGCTGTGCCACGATCGCCCACGCGCCGGCGCCGCTGAACGCGAGCGAGACGCCGATCAGCGTTCCCACACCCTGACCGATCACCGCCCGTCCCGCGAGGGCACGATAGTCGCGACGCCGCGTCAACATCCCCTGCATCGCGCCGGCCGCGCCGACCAGCGGCAGCGGCAGCGCGAGGACGAGGCTCATCACCATGATTCGCCCGTCGCCGATCCCATGCGCCACCGGAACGCCCACGCCTGCCTGCAGCAGGGCGGCGGCCACGCCGACGAGTGTGGATGCCCAGATCGCGCTCGACGCGGTGTTCTCGTCGACCGTCAGCCGTTGCACGAGGGCATCGGCGAACAGCGCATTGACCACGACCCACAGCAACACATGGGTCGCCACCACTGCGGCCCCGACGCCCACTTCGGCCGGACCCACGATGCGCGCGACGATGAAGGCAGAGAGGAAGGACAGAAAGGCTGATGTACCGGCTTCAAGGCCAGACCAGAACACGTTCGATTGCGGCAACCGCATCACGTCCACTCGTGTTGTTGCAAGCTCGCGCGAATGCGAGCGTGTCCGCGCGCGACGACAGTGCAGGATAACTAGGCTGCCGAGGTTTGGTGCTGGGCAACGTGCCAGCCCGCGGCGCGATGCCGCAACATGCACGCGACACGCGCCCGCAACAGGACCGCATGGGAAAGGAGCATGTCCTCCGCATCGCTCCGGATTGTGCCGCGCGCTTCGGCGCGCACGGGCCCCGCAGATCGCTTGGCAGACCTCGACCGGGCCAAGGGTCTAGCGATTCTCCTCGTCGTGTTCGGTCATCTGGTTGCAAGGGATCCGCCACAAAGCGTCCTATGGTATGAGCCCCTGCGAGTCGCAGTCTATCTCTTCCACATGCCTCTCTTCATGTATCTTTCAGGTTACGTCACGTTCCTTTGTGGCGCTGCCACAGCACCTCCGATTGCATGGCCGACGCTGCTGCGACGACGCGCGATCCGACTTCTGTTGCCATTCCTCGCCTTTGGCTTAGCAGTACTCTGCGGAAAACTCATCGCCTCCACTGCGCTCGCAGTCGACAACGCGCCCAGCGGTTTCCTCTCCGGGCTCGCGTCGCTGCTCTGGGACACGCAGCACAGTCCCGCAACCTCCGCGTGGTATCTCGTGGCGTTGTTCAGCTACTGCGCGATCACGCCGCCGTTGCTGGCACTCGACCGCAGCTACGGCGTCATGGTCGCGGTTGCGGCGCTCCTCTACGTTGCGCCGCTCCCACCGATCCTCTACCTCGATCGCATCGGCTCCTACTACGTCTTTTTCGTCGCGGGCCTGATTGCCGCAGAGAACGGCAAGCGCTGGCGGCGATTCATAGATGAGTGGCATGGGACCGCACTGGCGGCGATGCTGCTGGTGGTGCTGCCGATCGCAGCAGGCTGGGTGACGTTCGAATGGCGCGAAGGCGCGCAGGGATTTCCCTACAAATGGGCGTTGCTGCTGGCGGGATCGCTGGCGCTTCCCGGTGTTCACGGGCTCGTGCGGCACGGCGCGTTCGCGCGCTCCACGACGCTCGCGATCCTCGGGCGCTACGTGTTCGTGATCTATCTGTTCAACACGATCCTGATCGGCCTGACGAAGGCGTTGCTGCTGAAGGCGGTGCCGTGGAATGGGACGAACTTCCTGTCCTTTGCCGCGACGCTGATGGTCGCCGGCACGCTGGGGCCGATTCTGCTCAAGCGGACGCTGCTGGCACGGATACCGATGCTCGACCGGGCAACGGACTGATCCCGCTGCGGGAACGCCCGAGCGCGGCGACCGCGGCCAGCGCCGCGAACGGCGCCAGCCAGACCACGCGCGCCTGATAGCGGTCGTGCGGTCCGGACAGCGCGCCGGTGATCGCGGCGTTGCCGAGAAGGCATATGAGTGCGGCAACACACAGGCCCGCGAGCGGATCGCGGTTGCGCAGGCAGAATGTCAGCGTGATCAGCAGCGCCGCGAGCCCGGCGACAAACACAGCGAAGTGTACGTGCTCGAGCCAGCGGGGGATGTGCAGCCGGTCCAGGGTCTGCAGGGCCGCTTCGTAGCGCGCGGCTTCCGCCGGGGGAAAGTCGCGACGGATCACCGGCGTGACGGTATGCGGCCACGCGCTCAGCCCGTCACCGGCCGTGAACTGCCGCAGCTGCATCACCATGTTCGCCAGCGCCGCGCCGACGATTTCCCGCGGATCCTCCGCGATCGCGCGACGGATGATCTGTCCCGCCTCCGCCGAGAGCGCCGCCGGCGTGCCCTCGTCGCGCCACAGCGGGCCGTCGAAATCCCACAGAAGATCGTCGGCGTTCGCCGGCAACGGCGCCCGGAGCACGGCGCACACGTGCCAGCCGGCGGCAGCGCAGTCGCGCTCGAGCACCATCCGCGCCGGACCGTCGTAGATCGAGCGCGCGAGGTAGAAGATGTTGCCATACGGCGCGGGCACGAAACGCCCATGGCCGATCAGGTTCACCGTCGACAATGCGAGCAGCGCCAGCAGCCACGGGCCGCCGGCCCGCAGCAGCCCGGCCGCGCCGAGCCGCGCGGTGGCGCCGAGGATGCGGCGCAGCGGCAACAGCCCCACCAGCAGCAGCGGTGCGAGGATGACGTTTGAGAGGTGCACGACGATCAGGCCGGTTGCGAACGCCGCGAGCCACCACCGCTCCCCCGCGCCCAGCCGCTCCGGCACGATCACGAGCAGCGCGAGAACGAGCGGCAGCAACGCCGTTGCCAGGTCGGGCGTAATCTGGGCAGCGACCCAGGGCAGCGCGGTCGTGGCACTCAGCACCCCCGCCACCGCCGGCACCACCCACAGCCGCCGGTTGCTGGCGAAGGCACGCAGGGCGAGATACAGCGTGTGAGCGGCCAGCAGCGCCTGCACGACGATTGCCGGCCACAGCGTCAACTGCCAGTGCAGCAGCAGCAGGAAGAAGCTGTAGAACACCGGCCGGTCCCAGCCGAGATAGCGCTCGACCGCCTGGCTCACGTAGGTGCCGGTGTCGGCGAAGACGAGAGGATAGTGATTAATCGCCGCTGGCCACAAAAGCAGAAGCGCCGCAGCGGCAATCGCACCAGCCGGATCGAGCAGTCGCTGCACCCTGGGCGGCGCAGCTTCACAATCCGTCGAGTAAGAAATGTTGGGCATGTGCGGTCGATGCCGTTGCGGTATCATCAAACTGGGTCTGGGGGCAGAATGGGAGTAAATCATCCGTGCGCTCATTTATACGTGGTCTGCTCGCGATCTCCTTGTTGCTGGGCACGCTGGCGCTCGCAGCCTGCAGCGGCCCGTCGTCGAGCCTGCCCAAGCTGCCCACGGCCGATGCTGCGACCTATCGCCTCGGCCCCGGCGATCAGGTGCGCCTGATCACGTTTCAGGACGAGCAGCTGACCGGGGAATTCCGCGTCAACGACAATGGTACGCTCGCATTGCCGCTGCTGGGATCGGTGCAGGCGGCCGGACTGACGACGAGCGAGCTCGCCAGCGCCGTCACGCAGGAACTGGAAAAGCGTAATCTGTTCAAGGATCCTTCGGTTTCGGTCGAGGTCGTGAACTACCGGCCGATCTTCATCCTCGGTGAAGTGAACCGCCCCGGGCAGTATCCGTACCAGCCCGGGATGACCGTCGTCTCCGCAGTCGCGATTGCGGGCGGATTCACCTATCGCGCAGTTGAGGATCAGGTGTCGATTGTGCGCAACACCGGCGGCAAAAGCGTCGAAGGACGCGCCGGCCGGGAGACCACGCTGCGGCCGGGCGACGTCATTACTGTCTACGAACGCTCCTTCTGAGCGGGCCGCGCACCGGGTGCTGAGACTGACCGACGGCAAGTAACGGGCCGCGCGGCCTGCGAACGTTGCTTCCAGGACTGCTCACGCAAACGCGAGACAGCCTGGGGTAGCGGCGCGGGCCGCAACGTCCCTATGCTGCGCGCGATGCCCTCGCCTTCCCTTCCCGCGCACTGGCGGAGTGGTTTAATGGCGTATCTCAGGCTGTTGCAGCAGCTTCGCTCGGTTCGCTCGCGCGCCCTTTTCTGGGGGGCGGGACTGGCGGTTGCCGCGCTGATTCCGGCGGCCAAAGCACAATTGGCCGACCGTTACATGCTCGACCTCTATTTCCCGACCGGCATTCCTGGCTATGGGACCGAGCCTGGAACGACGGTGCTTTCCCGCGCGCGCCCCTTCTATGAGCCGCTGGGCGTGCGGGTCGGCGACTTCATCATCCGCCCCGAGGTGGGCGAGGCGATCGGCTACAACAACAACGTCACCGGCCTCAGCCCGGCGCAAGGAAGCTTCACCGCCGAGACCACGGCGAAGATCGGCTTCGCCTCCGACTGGGCGCGCAACAGCCTCGGGGGCGCCGTGGCGGTGAGCAACTCGCAGGTGCCCGGCGTCGAGGGGCAGAACTTCACCAACTGGTCGGTGGCGCTGGGCGGCACCTACCAGATCAGCAACGACGTACTGACGCTCGCGGGCAGCTACCTGTCGCTCTCGCAGCCGACGACGGCGCTGCAATCCACGCAGTTCAACGTCCCCGGCTTCCTTTACACGGCGCCCGTGCCGTTCACGATGGCCGACATGCGTGCGGCCTATACGGCGAATTTCGGGCGCATCTCGCTGACCCCGGCGTTCGACTATTCGCAGCTCCGCTTCTCCAACCTGCAGCTTTTCGGCGTGAACGGGTTCGTGCCGCCACCGCCTGTCGGCGGGTTCGTGCTCGGGATCCCGGTCCAGCAGGACTACCGCAACCGCAATCTCTATGACGCCAGCATCACCGGCCGCTACGAGTTCGCGCCGGAGCGCGATCTGGTCGTGGTGCTGCGCGACGTGGTGGCGAGCTACATCTCGCCCAATGCCAACCTGTTCGGGCCGAACCGCGATTCCAACGCGTTCCAGGCGCTGGTCGGGCTGGACTACACGGCGAGCGCGGTCTGGCGCTACCGCGTGCTGGTCGGCGTCGAGACGCGGCAGTTCCAGAACAGCGTCTATCCGAACCACACGGCGCCGATCGCGGAGGTCGACGTGATCTGGCAGCCGACCGGCCTGACAACGGTCACGCTGCGGGCGCTGCGCACGATCGAGGATGCGGCGGACGAGAACGTTGCCGGCTACGACTTCAACTCGGCGCGGCTGCAGGTGGACCATGAGCTGCGGCGGAACATCCTGCTCACCGGCTACGTCGGCCTGCAGCACGTGAACTATATCGGCGCCGACGCGACGCAGACCTTCTACGGCGGCGGTGCGGGCATCACCTATCTGGTGAACCGCAACGTGCGGGTCGAAGTTACCGACGACGTCGTGTCGCTGACCGGCACGCAGAGTTTCGGACCATCCTACACGCAGAACATCGCGCTGCTGGCCGTGAAGCTGGCGATGTAGCCGCCCCCGCGCAGGATCGCCGCCGATGCGCCGGTGCCGCATCGCCGTCATCGGCCTGGGCAAGATTGCGCTCGACCAGCATCCGCCCGCAATCTCGGCGAGCGAGCGGTTCGGGCTCGCGGCCGTCGCGAGCCAAGCCGCCCTCGCTGCCGAGGCCGGCCGGTGCGGACGGGTGCGGATGACCACGTGGCATCCGCAGTCCAACATCGTGGTCGATGGGGCGCGCGTCGGCGCCGCCGGCCGCCTCGTTCACCAGCACCGGCGCGCAGGCGTTCAGCGGCGCCAGCCGCCGCCACCGCCGCCAGGTGGCGCCGGGGTGGCGCCACGCCACCCGACGCCGGCCGGGGTGCCG
>JAFKFJ010000099.1 GCA_017307335.1 Alphaproteobacteria bacterium
CGATCTGTGCCTCGTCGCGCAGACCGAGCGCGGGGAGCGCGGCTTTCGCACGCCATTGCGGCTGGTCGCCGATCCGGGACAGGCCGACCCGCCGGCCGACGCGGGCGAGTCGCTGCGCATCGAGCTTGAGGACGTGCAGCACGACGCGCAGGGGATGCTGGCGGTGCGCGGCTGGGCGGTGGGGCGGCGGCCGCTGCGCCAGGTCGAGCTGTGGCTGGGTTCGCATGCGCTCGGCTTCGCCGAGACCGGGCTGTCGCGCGAGGATGTCGCCGCCGCCCATCGCGACTTTCCGAATGCCGCCACCGCGGGCTTCGCGCTGCGGGCCATGCTGCCGAATGGGCTCGCGGCCGAAGGCGAGGTGTGCGCCGTCGTGACGGATGCCGCCGGTGCCAGCACCGAAGCGCGCCGCGCGCTCACCACCCCCGAGCGCCGCGCGGCACCGCCCGCGCCGATGCAGGCGATGCTGGAGGAGGCGCGGGTCAACGAGCAAGGCGTGCTGCGCGTGCGCGGCTGGGCGGTCAGCCTCGCGGCGATCGAGCATGTGCGGGTCTTCCTCGGCGACACGCTGCTCGGCGAGGCGCAGCGCAACCTCCCGCGCGAGGATGTGGGCCTCGCCCATCCGGACTATCCGGGCGCCGCCGATGGCGGGTTCCTGCTGCAGCAGGAAGCGCCGGAGGGAATCGCCGACGGGTTTACGGTGCGTGTGCTGGCGGCGGCATTCGGCGGCATCCGCCGCGAGCTGACCATGGCGCTCACCGTCGCGCCGCAGGTGCGGCGAGCGGCGCCGGGGAGCGAGGCGATCCATTTCCACTGCGACGCGATCACCCTGAGCGAGGCGGGCGCGCTCGCGATCAAGGGCTGGGCGGTGTGCGCGAGCGGGATCGCCGCGATCGACGTCGCGCTCGGCGAGCAGGCGCTGGGCCAGGCGCATACCGGCGACGAACGCGGCGATGTCGGCAACGCCTTCCCCCACCTGCCGGCGGCACGGAAGGCCGGGTTCCGCTTCGATGCCAGTGCGGGCGGGCCGATCGAAGGCGAGCACGTCGTCAGCCTCACGCTGCGCGGGGCGCGCGGCGAGACGCGACGCGTGCTGCTGCCGGTGCGGGCGGTCGCGGTGGAGGCGGTGGCGGAGGCGGCGATCGGGACCGCGATCCGTTGCTATCTCGACACGCCCGCGATCAAGGACGGCCACTGCCCGGAGCCGGTGCGCGGCTTCCTCTCGCTGCACGGCTGGGCCTTCTCGCAGGCCGGGGTGACCGGCATCGACGTGTTCGTGGACGGCCGCTCGCACGGGCGCGCGCACTACGGCATCCGGCGTGAGGACCTGCACCAGGCGCTCGGCGAGCCGCAGGCGCTGCGGGCGGGCTTCGCGAGCCTGATCCCGCCGCAGGCGCTGCGGCGTGGCGCGCACGACATCCGCCTCAGGATCAGCGATGCGGCCGGCCAGGAGGAGGAGATCGCGTTCACGATCGAGGCCGAGCCGGCGCTGACCGGCCCCGGTCCCTGGTCGTTGCGCGCGCGGCTCACCCAGGCGGAGAGCGACCTGAAGCACGCGATGCTCACCGCCGCCGGCTGCCGCCCGGCGTTCACCGTCCTGCTGCGGGACGGGGGCACCACGGCGGCGCGGGCCGCCACGCTTGCCAGCCTCGAGGCGCAGGCCTACGGCGAATGGCGGCTCGCGCCCGTTGCCGGGGCGGAGACGCCGCTCGCCGACCTGCTGGAACCTGACCCAGACGCCCTGCTGCTGCCGCTGGCACCCGGCGACATGCTGGGCGTGGACGCTCTGCTCGAACTCGCGCTCGGCTTCGCGGTGGACGGGCGGCCGGCGTTTCTCTACGCCGACGAGCGCCGCGTCGACCCCGCCGACAACGCGATGCGCGCGCTCTTCAAGCCGGATTTCTCCCCCGACCTGCTGCGTGCCACGAACTATGTCGGCCGCCCCTGGGCCGCCGGGCGGGCGGCGCTGGCGCAGGCCGGGCTCACGCTCGGCGGCCTCGCCCGCGACGGCGAATACGACGCCGTGCTGCGCCTGACCGAGGCGGCGGCCGAGGCGGGGGCAGGCATTGCGCACGTGCCGCTGGTGCTGGCCGAGCGCGGTGCGGCGACGCTCGACCGGCCGGCGGCCGAGCGGCGGGCGCTGAACCGGGCACTGGCGCGCGCAAAGACCGCCGGGACAGTGCTGCCCGGCTGCCTGCCCGGCACCTATCGCACCCGCCGCGGGGTCGATCACGCCGGCCTCGTCTCCATCATCATGCCCACCGCCGGCGCGCGCGGCCTGGTGCGCATCGCGATCGAGACCATTCGCGCGCACACGGCGCGGCCGGTCGAGATCGTGGTGCTCGACAACATCGACCCCAGCACGCCGGAACTGGCCGCGCTGAAGGACTGGCTGCACGCGGGCGCCGCCGACCGGATCGTGGAGATCGCGGAGCCGTTCAACTGGTCGCGCTTCAACAATGCCGCTGCGCGTGCCGCCACCGGCGCGTTCCTGCTGTTCCTGAACGATGACATCGAGGTGACCGAGCCCGGCTGGCTCGACGCGCTGCTGGAGTACGCGGTCGAGCCCGAGGTGGGCGCGGTCGGGCCGCTGCTGCTCTACGGCGACCGGCGGGTGCAGCATGCCGGGCAGTTTCTCTCCGGCAGCGTCGGGCGCCACGCCTTCCGCTTCTTCCCGGCCGAGGCGCCGGGCCCGTTCGGCCTCGCGCTTACGCCGCGCACCGTGATTTCGGTCACCGGCGCCTGCCTGCTCACCCGGCGCGAGGTGTTCGACGCGCTCGGCGGGTTCGACGAAAGCCACGCGATCATCAACAACGACCTCGATTTCTGCCTGCGCGTGCGTGAGGCGGGCCGGCGCGTGGTGTACACGCCGCACGCGCGGCTGATCCACCACGAGATGGCGAGCCGCGCCGACCTGCCCGACGTGTTCGACTCCGCGCAGTTCCGCGCCCGCTGGGCCGACCTGTTCGCGCGCGGCGACCCGTATTTCAGCCGCCACTACGCGCCCGACGCGGACGACTTCACGCCCGAGCAGGAGCCGTACACGGAGCTGCATGTCGGCCACCCGCTGATCGCGCGAGAGCGGGTGCGGCGCATCCTGGCGATCAAGGTCGATCACATCGGCGACTTCATCGGCGCCTTCCCGGCCTTCCGCCGCCTGAAGGCGGCATTCCCCGACGCCGAGCTGACCGTGCTCGCCGCCGGCGCCTCGTTGCAGCTCGCGCATCTGGAGCCCGCGATCGACCGCATCCTGCGCTTCGACTTCTTCCACGCCCGCTCCGAGACCGGGCGGAAGGAGCTATCGGCGGACGATCTCGGCGCGCTCGCCGCGACGCTGGCGCCGTACCGTTTCGATCTGGCACTCGACTTCCGCCGCCAGCCGGATACGCGGGCACTGCTGCAGGCAAGCGGCGCGCGCTTCCTCGGTGGCTTCGACCGCGAGGCGGCGTTCCCCTGGCTGGACATCGCGGTGGCATGGGAAGGCGACATCGCGCGCACGTTCAAGCGGGCGCATATCAGCGAGGCGCTGGTGGCCTTCGTCGATGCGGTCGCGGCCGCCTGCGCGCCCGAGCGGCAGGTGATCGCGGCACCGCCCGCCGCCTCGCGCGCCGCCGCGCTGGCGGTCGCGGGGCTGCCCGCCGGCGCGGTCGCGGAAGGCCGGCCGCTGGTGGCGATCCATGCCGGGGCGGGCGCCGAGAACAAGCAATGGCCGGCGGAAAACTTCGCCGCGCTGATCGACCTGCTGGCCGGCGAGGCCGGTGCGTTCTGCGTGGTCATCGGCGGCCCGGACGAAGCCCCGCTGGCGGCCGGCGTTCTCGACGCGGTGCGCCGGCCGGAGGCGGTGGCCTCGGTGGTCGGCGCGGTGGCGCTGCGCGATCTGCCCACGCTGCTGGCGGCCTGCGACCTCTACGTGGGCAACGACAGCGGGCCGAAGCACATCGCGGCCGCGCTCGGCGTGCCCACGCTGGCGGTTCACTCCGGCACCGTCGATCCGGTGGAGTGGGGGCCGCTCGGCCCGGCGGCGGTGGCGGTGCGGCGGGCGATGACGTGCAGCCCCTGCTACCTCGCCCACGCCGCCGACTGCCACCGCGCGCTGGCGTGCCTGCGCGGCATCCGTATCGCCGATGTCTGGCCGCTCGCCCGCCGCCTGCTTGCCCTTCGGCGACCCGCGAGCTTGGCGGTTCCGCTTCCGCATGCGGCCGAGGGCGCCGCCCCGGCGCGGCCGCGGCGGGCGGCGCCGCGCGCGGGCCGCAAGCGGGCATGAGGGGCGGTCGCGCGATGGCGCGGCAGGGGCGCGAAGCGCACATCGCCTGCTGGCGGCCAACCTGCTGGGAGGACCAAGAGGAGTATTGCGAATGCGATATCTTCCGCCTTTCAGCGTCCTGAAGCACGGCGTCCGCCTCGTTTCGCTGAGAGGTCAGCTCAAGGTCGACATGACTTATGAGGAGCTATTGGATCTGGTGAAAACGCTTCTTCGCGCAATCCCGTTCGACGAGCCGTGGTACTGCTCGACCTATCCCGACGTCGCCGACGCCGTCGCGCGCGGGGCGTACCGGAGCGCGCAACAGCACTTCGTCGAGCACGGATATTTCGAAGGCCGGCTGCCGTTCCCGCTGGAGGTGGACGAGGCCTGGTATCTGAAGACCTACCCGGATGTCGGGACGAGCGTGAGCGAGGGCGCCGTGATCTCTGCGCTCGATCACTTCGTCCGGCACGGGTACGAGGAAGGACGCCGGCCGGGAGAGGTGTGAGCGCAGCGCGCACCAAACGCGCAAACGGCCGCATTGCCGGCCTGCCGGAGGGGCAATCGGGACGATCCGGCCCGATTGCCGCAGCCTCCGCGCTCCTGCCTATTCCACCGTCGAGAGGAACACCGTCGCCCCGCCGGTGGCAAAGTTCGGGACGTCGGCGATGATCGCCTTCCACTCCGGCGTCGCCGCCACCGCCTCCAGCGCCTTCGGGCTCGCGAACCAGAGTTCCGTGATCCGATAGTACGGCGGCGCCTCGCCGTTCGGGCCGGGCAGCAGCTTCGCGAGTTCGACGCGGTCGATCCCCTTGATGGCGTAGACCTTCGGCATGTGGCTGGTCAGGTAGTAGTGATCGAACGCCGCCGGGTCTTTCGGCGCGCCGTAGAGCACGGTTGCCTTCACCGCCCCGGCGGCGGCCATCGCGCGCCCGCTGCCCGCCAACACGATGCCCGCTGCGCCGGCAAGCCCGAGCGCGAGCGCGACCCGCCGCCCGCCAACCGCCGTGCCGAACGTCGTTTTCATGTGTTCGTCCATTGCGTCCCTCCCTGGCCCCATGTGTCGCGGGCACGCGCGCATCATGCCGGTGCGGGCGGCATCCGCAAACTCCTATGCCGTGTCGCTGCGGGTGGAAGCGGCACGCAGCCAGTGGCGGGCGGTGCGCTTGTAGGCGGCGAAGCAGTGGAACACGGCAAGCCGCGCCGCCTCCCCCCGCTCCAGCACCCGCAGCCCATCCAGCGTGGCCGCGTCCGCGGCGATCTCCTGTGCCAGCGCCCGGCTGAGCGCGCCGGGGCCGGTCGCGAGCCAGGGCATGTCGGCATCGCCGCGGTTCACCGCCCCGGTCGCGAGCGCGAGCGCGCGGGCCAATGCCGGATGGCCGGCGGCGGCAGCGAGAAAATTGTTGCCGAGGGAGCCGAAATGCTCCTGCCAGCCCAGGAGCCGCACGCCCGGCGCCAGCAGCCCGTCGAGCGGGGCGATGCAACGATCATCGGCATCGGCCCACACGCCGCCCGCGGTCTGCAGATAGGCGAGGCGGAAGATGTCTGCCTTCTGGGCTGCGAGCCCCGCGCGCACATAGGCGCGGAGCACGTCCGCCGGCGCGTGCGCGCTGAGCCACTCGCCGGCGCCGGCGAGGTCGAAGTGGCAGTACTCCCAGCCGGGATGTAGCTGGCGCCAGGAGTCCATCAGCGCCGCGACGTCGTCGGGCAAGTCGCCGGCCCAGAACTGCACGATGCGGCGCGGGATGGCGGTACCCGCGGCGGGACGGGCGCGGTCGAGCTGGCCGCTCTGGCGCAGTGCGATCAGCAGCAGCAGCGAGGGGGCAAGCGTGTCCGGCTCCTCGCGCAGCACGCCCCGCAGCGCGCTGACGCGCATCGCCGGATCGAGCGCCATGCAGGCGGCAACGCGCGCGCCGAGGGCCGTGTCGGCGCGGAACTCGTCCCAGATCTGGCCAAGATGGGTGCCTGTCACGCGCAGCCGCTGGCGGCGGCGGAGCTGCGGCGTGGTGTCAAGCTGCAGCGCCGCGTCCTGATGGCGCCGGAAGCCCTCCAGATCGAACTGCATCAGGCACACGCGCGCGAGTTCCGTGTGCGGCCAGGCCAGCGTCCGGTCCTCCGCGATCGCTGCGCGGTAGTGCCGGGCAGCGTCATCGAGCCGCCAGCGCGCCTCGGCGACCTGCCCGCGCAG
>JAFKFJ010000100.1 GCA_017307335.1 Alphaproteobacteria bacterium
GCCTGCCTCACTTGTCGTCGGATCACGCATCCTTAAGGGCGAAAGTATCTCGCTAGGCAGAATGTGGAAACCCGCTGCACGGGCAGAAACACGATCAACGCTGAACCTTGAGATTCTCGGCGGATGTTTTGCCCTTACTCGAGGTTTCTTGATATTCCACAGTCTGGCCCTCATTGAGGGTGTTCAGGCCCGCCCTCTCAACCGCCGAAATGTGAACGAACACGTCTTTGCCGCCGCCCTGCGGCTGTTCGCCCAGCACATGGGCCGCGAGCGCCGCATCGAACCCGCCCCGCTGCACGCTCGTCACGTGCTGATCGGCGAAACTGAGCGCCGCGGTGCGGCGCGTCGCCGGGATCAGGCCCTGGCGGCGGAACAGCATCATCAGCACGAGGATGATGCCGAAGATGAGCTCGATCGAGCGCGCCAGATCCACCTGCTGCAGCCACGCACTGTTCACGGCGGCGCCGAGCGCGTGCAGCCAGTCCGTCATGTCCGGCAGGAACCACGATTGCAGGAGTTGCAGCAGCACCGCGGCCAGAACGACGCCCCAGACGCTGCCCATGCCGCCGAGGACGACCATGACGAGAATCATCACCGAGACCGGGAAGCCGAACATGTCCGGCGTCGCGGTTTGCAGCTTGGCCACGAAGAACACGCCGGTGGCGCCGGCGAACGCGGCGCCGATCGCGAACGCGAGCAACTTGGTGCGCGTCGGGTCCACGCCCATGGCGCCGGCCGCCGTCTCATCCTCGCGGATCGCCATCCAGGCGCGGCCGATGCGCGAATCCCGCAGCCGCACGCTCGCGAACAGCAGGACGGCGACGAGGCCGAGGCCGACATAGTAGTACGGCGTCGCCTGCACGGTGAAGTTGTAGCCGAACAGATGCGGCGCCTGCACCCCGTTCAGGCCCGCTGCACCGTTGGTCAGGCTCGGCGTGTTGCGCGCGACGATCGGCACGATCTCGCCGAAGCCCAGCGTCACGATCGCCAGATAGTCGCCGCGCAGCCGCAGCGTGGGCGCGCCGAACAGCACGCCGCAGAACGCCGCGACGAGCGCCGCCAGCGGCAGCGCGAGCCAGAACGACAGCGTGAAGTGCACGACATCGCCGCTGCCCTGGTTGATCCGCTCCACCAGATGCACGAGCGCGAGCGGCTGCCAGAACGGCGACCACGCCGGCATCACCTGGAACGACGTCAGGATGCCGTAGAAATACGCGCCGATCGCGAAGAACGCGGCATAGCCGAGGTCGAGCAGCCCGGCAAACCCCACCACGATGTTGAGCCCGAGCGCGAGTGCCGCGAACGCCGCCGCGTTGGCCATGCTGTCGATGTCGGCGTCGTTGCCGTCGAACAGCGGGAACAGGCAGAGCCCGAGGGTCAGCGCCGCCAGTGCCGCGTGCCGCACGCCGGGCTCGGCCAGCCGTGCGCGCCAGCCGCGGAGCACCGCGCGCGCCGCCGGCGCGGCGGGCCCGCTCATGCGCGGTTCGGCGTAAGCCGCCCCAGCAGACCGGCGGGGCGGAAGACCAGCACCAGCACGAGGATCGAGAAGATGATCACATCGGCCCAGGAGGCGGAGATGAGCTGCCCGCCCCACGCCTCGACCAGCCCGATGATGAGCCCGCCGATCATTGCTCCCGGCACGTTGCCGATGCCGCCCAGCACGGCCGCCGTGAAGGCGCGCAGCCCGGCTGTGAAGCCGATGATATAGCTGGTGAAGTTGTAGTAGAGGCCGAACATCAGCCCGCCCGCCCCGGCCAGCGCCGAGCCGAGAAAGAACGCGGCGATGATGACCCGGTCGACCTCGACGCCCATCATCCGCGCCGCCTCGGCATCCTGCGCGGTCGCGCGCATCGCCTTGCCGAGCCGGGTGAACTGCACGAACCACACCAGTACGCCCATCAGCAACAGCGAGACCGCCCAGATCAGCACCTCGCGCAGCCGCAACACGGCGCCGCCGATCGGGAAGCTTATCGCCGGCAGCGGGTTCGGATAGTTCTTGTTGTCGGCACCAAGCGCCAGCAGCACCACGTTGAACAGGATATAGGAGACACCGATGGTGGTGATCATCGCTGCCGGTCCGCGCACGTTGCGCAGCGGACGCAGCGCAATCCGCTCGATCGCAACGCCGAGCACGCCGGAGGCGAGCATCGTGATGCCGAACGCCGCGAGCAGCACGCCCAGCAGCGGCAGGCCCGCCTGCTGCGCGCCGCCGGGCATCACGCCGAACGCCTCCAGGGCCCACATGCCGACGAACGAGCCGACCATGAAGACGTTGAAATGGGCGAAGTTGATGAGTTCGAGAATGCCGTAGACGAGGGTGAAGCCCAGCGCCAGCAGCGCATACATGGCGCCCAGGCTCAACCCGTTGATCGCCTGCTGCAGATAGACGTCGGCCGCCGTCATGGCCGCGCCGCCCGCAGCGCGCTCAGGCCTGCGGCGCCACGCCCACGTATCTGAACTGGTGGATGATGTCGTCGAGCGGGTATTTGTCGTTCTTGTGGACCTGGAAGATCGCGATCACCCGGTCCTCGATGTCGCCGTTGGCGTCGAACGAGACCGTGCCCTGCAGCGTCTTCACCTTCGCGGTCTGGATCGCATCGCGCACCGCGGCGCGCGTCACCGGCTTGCCGGTCGCCGCGACACGCTTCACCGCGTCGATGATGACAAGCGTCGCGTCATAGGCCGTGACCGCGTAGTCGTCCGGCAGCAGATTGAACTTGGCCTTGTAGCGCGCGACCCAATCCTGAATCGCCGGGTCCTCGGTCACGTGCGGCGAGGCGTTGGTGGTGTACCAGCCCTCGGCGGCCGGGAAGCCGGCGCCGGTCAGCATCTCCGGCCCCGAAAGCCCGTCGCCGCCCGCCTTCACGACGCCGGGCAGGATGTCGTACGACTGCTTCACCAGCTTCACGCCGGCCTGCAACACCCCGCCATAGTAGAGCGCCTGCGGGTTGAGCTGCTTGATCTTGGTCAGCACCGCGGAATAGTCCGCCGCCTTCGGGTCGAGCTTGTCGCGCCCGAGCACCTTGATGCCCTTCTTCGCCGCCTGCGCCTGGAATGCGTTGGCGAGCCCCTCGCCATAGGCGCCGGTGTCGTCGAGCACGAACACGGACTTCACCTTCAGCGTGTCGGCGAAGTAGTTGGCCATGTTGGGGCCCTGATAGGCGTCGGTCGCCACCGTGCGGAAATAGATCGGCTTGCCCGCCGGGCGGTACTGCTGGGCGAACTTCGGGTCGGTGAGATCGGGATTGGTGGACGACGGCGTGATGGTGGCAAGGTCGCCCCAGCTCAGGATCGGCGCCATCGCCTTGCCGACACCCGACATCTGCGGCCCGACGGCCGCCACCACCGCATGGTCGGCAACCATCTTGCGGGCGTTGATCGCCCCCTGTGCCGGATCGTACTGGCCCGCCGTGGCGGTGCCGTCGTCGAGCACCATCGCCTCGAACTTCACGCCCGGCACAGCCTTGTTCGCGTTCGCCTCCTCGATCGCAAGCACGGCGCCGTTCTTCACCAGCAGCGCCGATTGCGCGTCGCCGCCGGTCAGCGAGGCGTCGATGCCGATCTTCACCACCTGCTCGGCGGCAAACCCGCGTCCGGGCAAGGCAAGAAGCGCGAGCGCGGAGGTGGCGAGAAGCACGGAGCGTCGGGTCAACATGCGGCAGGTTCTCCCCTTTGCGGCAGGCGTGGCACCGGGATGCGCGCGGCACAATGCGACCGACATGCTGAAGTGGCAAGCCTGACACGCGCACAGCGCATCCAGCACCGCGGCGTCAGCCCGCCTCCCGTGCCGCCCGCGCGAGGTCGGCGGGTTCGTTCACGTTGAGAAAGGCGCCCGCGGCGTCGCCGAAGTCGGCGACCGCGAGGCCCCGGCTCTCGGCCCAGCTCCCCACGCCGCGCACCCCTTCGGCCAGCGCCGCGGCAAGCGCGTCCGCCAGTGCCACCGGCCACAGCGCGATCACCGGGTGGCGCTGCCCCGCCGTGGCGGCGCCGGCGACCGGCAGGCCGGCCGCATCGCGGGCGGCATGCAGACGCGCAACGAGGTCGGGCGGCAGGAACGGCGTGTCGGTGGGCACCGACAGCAGCAGCGTGGCCCGCGGGTGCACCTGCCGCGCCCACCGCATTCCCGCGAGCACCCCCCCGAGCGGCCCGAGCGGCACCGACACCGGTTCGCCGCGGCCCGGATCCCGAAGCACGGGATCCCGCAGCACGGGATCCCGCAGCACGGGCAGGCCCCAGGCGACGAAGCGCGCGGGGTCCCCGTTCGCGCTCAGCGCGACGGCGCGCACCTGCGGTCGGATGCGGTCGAGCACATGGTCCAGCAGCGGCCGCCGGGCGAGCCGGAGCAACCCCTTGTCGCCGCCCCCCATGCGCCGGGCGAGCCCGCCTGCGAGCACGACCGCCACCGGACGCCGTGCATCGCTCATGGCGCGGCCTTGCGCTGGATTTCACGCCGTGCCGCGCCATCTCTGCGCCAGTGAAGGAGGGGCGAATGGCGAGCGAACTGGCAACGTTGGGCGGTGGCTGCTTCTGGTGCCTGGAGGCGGTGTTCCTGGAGCTGCGCGGGGTCTCGCGCGTGACCTCGGGCTTCGCCGGCGGACAGGTCGCGAACCCCACCTATCAACAGGTCTGCACTGGCGAGACCGGACATGCCGAGGTTGTGCAGGTGGCGTTCGATCCGCACGTCATCTCCTATGAAGACCTGTTGCGCGTGTTCTTCACCGTGCACGACCCCACCACGCTGAACCGGCAGGGCCACGATGTCGGCACGCAGTATCGCAGCGCGATCTACACGCACGACGCCGCCCAGAAGGCCGCCGCCGAGCAGGTGCGCGACGAGATTGCCGCCGCCGGCATCTGGCCGGGCCGGATCGTCACCGAGATCGCGCCGCTTGATGCCTTCTATCCCGCAGGGCCGGAGCACGCGAATTACTTCGCGCGCAATCCCGGGAGCGGCTATTGCCAGGCGGTGATCGCGCCGAAGGTACTGAAGTTCCGTCAGCATTTCGCGGCACTCCGCCGCACCGAAGCGGTCTGACCGCCTCCCCTGCTCTGGCGGCGGTCAGTCCCGGCCGGCGGCGGCGGGCGCGCGTGCCAGCAGCGCCGCGACCACGGCGAGAAGGTCCGCCGCCTTGAACGGCTTGGTCAGGACCGGCACGTCGGGCGTGGCGCTCGCGACCGCCTCATCGGCGGCGTAGCCGGTCGCGATCAGGATCGGCAGATGGGGAAACAGCCGGCGCGCGGCGGCGGCCAGCTCAATGCCGTTCATCCCCGGCATGCCGAGATCGGCGATCAGCAGTTCCGGGGGCGGCGCGGATTGCAGCATGCGCAGCGCCGTCTCCCCATCGCTGGCCCGGCGAACGCGGTACCCGGCCTCCTCCAGGCAGGTGGTGGCGAAGGCGGCGACTTCCGGCTCGTCCTCCACCAGCATCAGCTCCTGGCCCATGGCCCGCGGCGGCGCCGGGGTCTCGGCGTGCAGTTCCTGCGGCTCCGCGGGCGCATCGGCGCAGGGGAACCAGACCGAGACTGTGGTGCCCTCGCCGGGTGCACTCGTGATCGCCACCCCGCCGCCCGACTGCACCGCCACCCCCTGCACCATCGGCAGGCCGAGGCCGGAGCCGCGCCCGACCGGCTTCGTCGTGTAGAACGGCTCGAACGCCCGCGCCTGCGTCGCCGGGTCCATTCCCTCCCCGGTATCCGCGACCGAAAACCGCACGTAGTGGCCCGGGGCGAGCCCTGCCGGGTGCGTCTCGCCGATCGCAACCTCGTCGGCGGCGCCGGTGATGCGGATGGTGCCGCCGCCCGGCATCGCGTCCCGCGCGTTGACGACGAGGTTGAGCACCAGCAGCTCGGTCTGGTGCGGATCGACGCGCGCGGGCGGCAGGGACTCCGGGATCTCGAGCTGCACCCGGATCGCCGGACCGATCGTGCGGGCGATCAGGTCGGCCATGCCGTCCAGCAGGGCGGCAAGCGCCACCGGCCGCGGGCGCAGGAACTGCCGCCGGCCGAACGCCAGCATGTGCTGGGTCAGCGCCGCCCCGCGATCGGCGGACCGCAGTGCCCCCTGCAGCAGCCGCGCCACCTCCGGTCGGTCACGGATGCGCGCGGTGGCGAGTTCAAGATTGCCGATAATCGCAGCCAGCAGGTTGTTGAAATCATGCGCAATCCCACCGGCGAGCTGGCCAATCACCTCCATCTTCTGCGCCTGCAGCAGCTGCGCCTGCGCCGCCTCGCGCTCACGCACCTCGGCTTCGAGCTGCTGGGTGCGCTCGGCGACGCGCCGTTCGAGCTCGGCGTTCGCCGCCTGCAACGCGGCCGCCAGCGCGGCCTCGGTGCGCCGCAGCGCGGTGATGTCCTGAATCGCGATCACGATGCCGACCACGGTGCGGTCCGGCGCGGCCGCCGGCTGGTAGCTG
>JAFKFJ010000101.1 GCA_017307335.1 Alphaproteobacteria bacterium
AGCGGCGCGGATTAGTCAGCATCGCGTCCGGCAACCGCGCCGCGTCCAGCGTCGCGATCGTCGCCCCTTTCGGCGCGAACGGTTGCAGCCGCGCCGCGATCCGCCCGGCGTCGAACGCCGCGATCAGCACGCTGCCGGCGGCCGCCCGGGGCAGCGCGGTCAGGGGCCGGCCGGGCAGCCCGGCCACCGTCTGGCCGATCGCCATCACGTCCTGGACGTAGCGCCCCTCGATCGCGGGCATCGCCGGGGCCAGCGCCAGCAGCGCCGCCGCGATGTTGTCGGGATCGACCAGCGCCACGGGTGGCGCGAGACGCGCGCAGAGCCGTTCCAGCGCCTCGGCGGCGAGCGGGTGGGCGAGCGCCTTGTAGAGCACGTTGCCGCCGGCGCGGGCGTCGAAGGTGGTGATGTCGAGCATGCGTCTCTCTCAATAGCCGAACCGGCGGACGAGCTCCGCCGCCGCCGCCGGGGTGTCGTCGAGCGGGGCCACCCGCCAGTGGGCGAAGCGGCCCTCATAGGGCCGCACGCGCCCGGCGTCGATCAGCCCGCGCAGGAACAGGGCGATGCGCCGGGACCGCCCGGGCAGCGCCGCGACCATCACCGGTGCCGCGGTCGCCACCGCCTCGGAGATCATCGAGACGCTGTCGGTCGTCACCACGATCGCGTCGGCGAGGCCGAGCATGCCGAAATAGGGGTTCTCCCCGGTCCCGTCCCACAGATAGGCGCCGCGCGGGCGCAGCCGGGCCGAGAGGGCGGCGACCGCCGCCGGGTCGGTGCGGCGCGAGGGCGTGATCGCGAGGCCGACCCGGTCGGCCGCCATCATGCCGGCGAGCCGCTCCGCAAGCGCCGCGGCGGCGGCGCGGTCGAGCCGGAAGCGCCCGTTGCTGCCGCCGAGCAGCACCGCCACCAGCGGGCGCGGCAGGTCCGCGAACCGGGGCGCCCAGGCCGGCGCCGCGGCGGCCAGCCGCGCCGGGGTCGCGCGGTGCAGGGCCGTGCGCGTGACGAACACGTTCGGCCCCTCCAGCTCGTCGTGGCGGGCAGCCACGATCAGGTCGAAGCGGCGCGGGTCCATGCGCGGATGCTGGATGATGACGGTGCGCGTCACCCCGTGCAGGGTTGCGAGCACCGCCGCCGCCTTGCCGCCGCAGCCGATCACGATCTCCGGCAGCGGCGGCGCCAGCGCCTGCGGCGCGATCGCGCGTTGCGGCCGCGGCCAGAGCTTCGGCGACAGGACACGGAAAATGCCGCGCGGCACGAGCACCCGGCGCTCGGCCGACAACCCCGCCGCCTCCGCGAGCCCGGTCGCCTGCGACCAGAGGCCGGCATAGTCCTCGCTCAGCAGCCAGGCGTTCGTGGGCCGCACCATGCGCTTCAAGCCGGAACGCCGATCGCCAAGCGCCGCGGCGGGACCCGCGGGCGGACCATGACGACGCTGCATCGCGTTTGCTTCCGCACCTGTTCGCCCCGTGGTTTCGGCACGCGGTGGACAACAAGGCCGGCGGTTGCCGCCCCGGCCGCCGCGTATAGACTGCGCCTCCCATGTCCGAAACGCCGCTCGACACCACCCTGCCGGCGCAACCCCCCCTGCCGGCTTTCGACGTCCAACTGACCCCGCCCGATCTCGCGCCATGGCGGGGCGGCGATCATGGCGTGCCCGGCTTCATCACCCGCGGTGCCGCGCAGCCGGGGCCGCACGTGGTGCTGGTGGCCCTCATTCATGGCAACGAGATCGCCGGCGCGATCGTGCTGGACCGGCTGCTGCGCGCCGGCTTCTGGCCGCGGCGCGGGCAGATCACGTTCGGCTTCGCCAACCTCGCCGCCTTCGACCGGTTCGACGCAGCACAGCCCACGGCCTCGCGCTTTCTCGACGAGGACATGAACCGGCTATGGGACCCGGCGGTGCTCGACGGGGCGCGCCGCTCCGCGGAACTCGACCGCGCGCGGGCGATCCGGCCGGTGATCGAAAGCGCCGACATCCTGCTCGACCTCCACTCGATGCTCTGGCCGTCGGAGGCGCTGATGCTCTGCGGCGGCACGCCGAAGGGGCGCGCGCTGGCGCACGCGATCGGCGTGCCTGAACTGGTGATCGCGGATCACGGACATGTGAGCGGACGGCGGCTGCTCGATTTCGGCCGCTTCGCCAACGCCGCGGCGATGCCCGCCGCCGTGCTGGTGGAGGCGGGCCAGCATTGGGAACACGCGACGGTCGACGTGACGCTGGCCGCGGTGGCCGGGCTGGTCCGCCACCTCGACATGGCGCGCGAGCATCCGGCGCTGCCCCCGCCGCCCGCCGATCCACCCGCGACCCGCTTCGCCGAGGTAACGCAGGTGGTGACGGCGGCAACCTCGGGCTTCGCGTTCACGCGGCCGTTTCGCGGCGGCGAAGTGGTGCGCGAGCGCGGCACGCTGATCGCGATCGACGGCGGCACGGAGATCCGCACGCCGCACGACAACTGCCTGCTGGTGATGCCGAGCCTGCGGCCGAGCCGCGGCCACACCGCAGTGCGGCTCGCGCGCATCCTGGCGGCGTGAGGCGCACTAGCCGCCCGGCGGCGGCGCGGGTCTCGTCTGCGCCTCCAGCTCGGCATTCAGCGATGCGCCCAGCAGCACGACATAGGCGCTGACCCACAGCCACATCATGATGCCGGCGACCGTGCCCAGCGGGCCATAGGTCGCGTCGTAGCGGGCGAGATGCTGCACATAGAACGAGAACAGCGCGGAGGCGAGCAGCCAGAGGATCGTCGCGACCAGCGAACCCGCCGTCACCCACTGCACCTTTCGCGGCGGCCCCGACGGGCCGTAGCGGTAGAGCAGCGACAGCGCGACGAGGACATAGACCAGCATGACCGCGAGCGAACCGAGGCGGAGCAGCCCGCTCGCGTGCGCGGAGAGGCCGACGAAGCTGATCACTGCCGGCAGCACCACGAGAATCGCGAGCCCGAGGATCGCGCTCAGAATCGCCCCCAGCGTCATCGCGAGGCCGCCCGCCTGGAAGCGGAGGAAACCGCGCTGCTCCTCCTGCCGGAAGACGATGTTGAGCGCGGAGAGCAGCGACTTCGTGCCGGTCGATGCGGTCCAGAGTGCAAAAGCCGTGCTCAGGAACAGCGAGATGCCGAGCGTCGCACTGCCGCGGCTGACCAGCGCCTGCACGCGCGCCGCGATCAGCTCGAACGCGGGCGCCGGCAACAGGCGGCGCACGGTTTCAAGCTGCGGCTCGACCGTCACCGGGTCGAACACGAGGCCGTAGAGCGAGATCAACATAGAGAGCGCGGGAAACAGCGACAGCGTCGCCCAGAACGCGCAGCCGCCGGCGATCAGCCCGATCTGGTCGGACGCCATCTCGCGCCCCGCGCGGCGCAGCACCTGCATCCAGCCGCGCCAAGGAATCTGCACCAGACGGGTGGCGCCGCGGCCTGGCCGCGCGCTCGGCGCCGCGGGGCGCGCCCGCCGGCGATCGGCTGCGGACGGCATGCCCGGCGCCTCTCTCATGGGCGAGAGAGTTGCGACGCAAGCCGCGCGAAGCAAGCAGTGCCGCGGTGCGGCGCGGGGGAAAAAACCGCTTGCATAGGGGGGGTGGGGGGCCTATGTGCGCAACCCACGCAGCAACGCACGTGCCTCTGGCCCGCTGGGTTACGCAACGACGTCAAGCGTTCTGGCAATCCGGGTCCCGCCGGCTTTCCGTCGGGACAATTCGTTTGGTCGCTGGTTCGTTCGACCGTTTCGCAACTGCGCCCGCCGCCTGAACAGGCGGGCGACCCATCGGGGGAGAGCGTGCGCGATGACTCCGAAAATCGCCCGTTTCCTTGCTGAGCAGCGGCCGGCAACGCCGTGCCTTGTGCTCGACGTTGACCGTGTCGCCGAGAACTTTCGCGCGCTGCGCGCGGCGCTGCCGCTTGCCCGCATCTACTATGCGGTGAAAGCGAATCCGGCGCCGCCGATCCTTGCGCGTCTCGTGGGACTCGGCAGCCGCTTCGATGCCGCCGGCATCGAGGAAGTCGAAGCATGTCTCGCCGCCGGCGCCGCGCCGGAGGCGATCAGCTTCGGCAACACGATCAAGAAGGCGACCGCGATCGCGCGCGCGCATCGCGCGGGCGTGACGCTGTTCGCCTTCGATTCCGCGGAGGAGCTGGAGAAGCTCGCGCGCCATGCGCCGGGTGCGAAGGTCTATTGCCGCATCGTGGTCGAGAACGCAGGCGCGGACTGGCCGCTTTCCGGCAAGTTCGGCACCACCGTGGAGCGCGCGCATGCGCTGATGCTGCAGGCGGGTGCGCTTGGCCTGGATCCGTACGGCCTCTCGTTCCATGTCGGCAGCCAGCAGACCGAGCCTGCAAGCTACGAGGCGGCGATCGGCCGCGTGGCGATGCTGTTCACCGACCTGCGCGAGGCCGGCGTGAACCTGCGCATGGTCAATCTCGGCGGCGGCTTTCCCGTGCGCTATCGTGAGGAAGTTCCCGGCATCGATACTTTCGGCCACGCGATCATGGCGGCGATGACGCGGCATTTCGGCAATGCGCTGCCCGAGATGATCGTCGAGCCCGGGCGCTACGTGGTGGGCGATGCCGGCGTGGTCAGCGCCGAGGTGGTGCTGGTCAGCCGGCGCGACCCGGCCGACCCGGTGCGCTGGGTCTACCTCGACATCGGCCGCTTCGGCGGGCTCGCCGAGACCGAGGGCGAGGCGATCCGCTATCGCATCACCACCCCGCACGACGGCGGCCCGACCGGGCCGGTGGCGGTGGCGGGGCCGACCTGCGACGGCGCGGACGTCATGTACCAGCGCAGCAACTACCGCCTGCCGACGGCGCTGGCCTGCGGCGACCGGGTGGAGCTGCAGGCGACCGGCGCGTACGTTTCTACGTACGCGAGCCAGCGCTTTAACGGCTTCGCGCCGCTGGCGGAGCATTATATCTAGGACTGCCCGGCTCTCACCCTCCCATCGTTGCGCGATGGGCCCCTCCCTCTCCCCGCGCGCGCGAGGAGAGGGATCGGGGTGGAGGCGCGGCGGAACCGAGGGAGGCGGCGCATGACAATGATCCAGATCACCGCCAGCGATGGCGCCGGGACGTTCGACGCCCTGCTGGTTGAGCCCAAGCGCAAGCCGGCCGGCGCCGTGGTGGCGATCCAGGAGATCTTCGGCATCAACGACGCCATGCGCGCGACCTGCGCCTGGCTCGCCGACATGGGCTTCATCGCCCTCTGCCCCGATCTGTTCTGGCGGCAGGAGCGCAACGTCAATCTCACCGACAGGACCAAGGCCGAGTGGGACAAGGCGCTCGCGCTGATGAACAGGTTCGACCAGAACGTCGGCATCGAGGATCTGAAGACCGCACTCGCGACGGCGCGGGCATTGCCCGGCTGCAACGGCCGCGCCGGCACCGTCGGCTACTGCCTCGGCGGCCGGCTCGCCTTCATGATGGCGGAACGCTCGGACGCCGACGTGAACGTCTCCTACTACGGGGTGGGGCTCGACTCGCTGCTGGGTGACCTCGGCCGGGTAGCGAAGCCGCTGGTCGTGCACATCGCCGATGAGGACAAGTTCTTTCCGGCCGAGGGCCGCGCGAAAGTCGTCGCCGCCACCAAGGGCCACAAGCTGATCAGCACCTATGTCTATCCCGGCGCCGATCACGCCTTCGCCCGCATCGGCGGCATGCACGGGGACGCACGCTCCGCCACCATCGCCAATGGCCGGAGCGCAGAGGCACTTGTGGCGGCGCTCGGCTGATGGCTCCGAACGGGCTCGCAGCCTCCGCCGGCGCCCTCGCCGGCGTGAAGGTGATCGACCTCACGCGCGTGCTCGGCGGTCCCTACTGCACCATGATCCTCGCCGATCACGGCGCCGACGTGATCAAGATCGAGCCGCCACAGGGCGACGAAGTGCGCGACTGGGGCCCGCCGTTCGACGGCGAGGATGCGAGCTACTTCCTCGGCGTCAATCGCAGCAAGCGCGCGCTGGCGCTCGACATCGGCAAGCCGGAGGGCCGCGCGGTGCTGCTGCGCCTGCTCGAAGGTGCCGACGTGCTGGTCGAGAACTTCAAGCCCGGCAGCATGGAGAAATGGGGCCTGGGCCATGCGGAGACGCTGGCGCCGCGCTTCCCCGGCCTCGTGCATTGCCGCGTCTCCGGCTTCGGCGCCGAGGGGCCGCTCGGCGGGCTGCCGGGCTATGACGCCGCGTTGCAGGCGATGACCGGGCTCATGAGCATCAACGGCGACCCGAGCACCGGTCCGCTGCGCATCGGCTGCCCGGTGGTCGATCTCGCCACCGGCCTCTATTCCGCGATCGCCATTCTCATGGCGCTCTACGAGCGCGGGAGCTCCGGGCGCGGACAATTCCTCGACATGACGCTGCACGACTGCGGCATGGCGCTGCTGCATCCGCAGGCGGCGAACTTCTTCCTCAACGGGCGCCGGCC
>JAFKFJ010000102.1 GCA_017307335.1 Alphaproteobacteria bacterium
GTTATCACGGCACGGGTCTCGCCGGCGGCGCGATCACGCCCGGCGCTCCAGCACCGCCGCAAAGAACCCGTCGGTGCCGTGCCGGTGGGGTGTCAGCGCCAGATGCGGGCCGGGGCAGGGCGGCGCGCCGGGGAGCGTCCAGGCGCGCTCCAGCGGCAGCACCGCGAACTCCGGGTGGGCGGCCAGAAAGCCTTGCACCTGTGCCTCGTTCTCCTCGGTGAGCAGGGAGCAGGTAGCGTAGACCAGGCGGCCGCCGCTGCGAACCAGCCGTGCCGCTTCGGCCAGGATGCGCGCCTGCTTCTCCAGCAGCTCGGCGAGATCCCGCGCGGAGAGCCGCAGCCGGGCGTCCGGGTTGCGCCGCCAGGTGCCGGTGCCGGTGCAGGGCGCGTCCACCAGCACCCGGTCGAACCCGCCCGCGCGGCGCTTCACCCAGCGGTCGCCGGGCAGCAGCGCGTGGCGCTCGACATTGTGCACCCCCGCCCGCCGCAGCCGCCGCACCGCCCCCTCCAGCCGCGGGGCCGAGGTGTCGCAGGCGGCGATGTGGCCGGCGTTGCCCATCATCATCGCGAGCGCCAGCGTCTTGCCCCCGGCGCCGGCGCACCAGTCGGCAACCCGCTCGCCCGGCCGCGCGTCCATCAGCCCGACAACGAGCTGGCTGCCCTCGTCCTGGATCTCGATCAACCCTTCCAGGAACGTCCGCCCGGCGGTGATCGGGCGGCGGCCGGACACGCGCAGGCCCCAGGGCGAGAACGGTGTCGGCTCCGCCGCCACTCCTTCGGCCGCGAGCGAGGCCTGCGCCTCCTCCCGGGTCGCCTTCAGCAGGTTCACGCGCAGGTCGAGCGGCGCCGGCTCGGCCAGCGCCGCCAGCTCCGTCGCCAGCGCGCCCCCGAAGCGGGCGGCGAGGGGGATCAGGAGCCAGTCCGGCACCTCCAGCGCCACCGCCTCCGGCATTTCGGGGTGCGCGAGCGTGTGGCCCTCCAGCAGGCGCAGCGCCCGCTGCTCGGCGGGGACCAGCGGCGCGGGGCCGAACTTGCCGCCTGAGAAGGACTTCGCGACCGTCTCCACGGCCACCTCGTCCAGCACCAGCGAGGCGGCGAGCAGCAGGCGCGGCGTGACCGGCGCCTCCACCCGCGCGAGCCACCAGGCGAGGCGGCGGCGGGCCCGCAGCGCCGACCACACGCGCTCCGCCACCGCCCGGCGGTCGGCGCCGCCGATGAAGCGGCGGGAGCGGAAGAAGTCGTTGGCGACGGCGTCGGCCGGCTTGCGTGGATCGAGGTCGATCGCGGCGAGCAGCTCGATGGCGGACGCGAGACGCGCGGAGGGCGTCACGCGCCGAGGTGCACCGGCAGGGCCGCGAGGTCGGCAAGCTCGGTCACGCGCGCGCGCAACCCGTATTCCTCGGGCTGGCGCACGCGATTGATCCAGAACACGCGGAAACCGAAGCCCGCCGCGCCGAACGCATCCCATGCATTGGAGGAGACGAAGGCGAGCTGCGCCGGCGACGACGCCCCGAACCGATCAACCGCGAGCTGATAGACGCGCCGGTCGGGCTTGAAGACGCCCACCGATTCCACGCTCAGCACGTCGTCGAGGACGTCGGTCAATCCGGCGGCGGCAACCCCCTCGGCGAGCATCGGCGGCGAGCCGTTCGACAGGATGGCGCAAGCGATGCCGGACTTGCGCAGGGCCGCGAGCGTTGCCGGCACCTCCGGATAGGCATTGAGCGAGCGGTAGGCGGCGCGCAGGTCGGCGAGCAGCCGGGCATCCTCAATCCCGTGGCGTGCGGCCACGAAGGCCAGCGCGTCGTCAGTGAGCTGCGCGAAGTCGCGGTGGTGCGCGGGGCCGGCAAGGCTGCGCACGAAGCTGTATTCAAGCTGCTTGACGCGCCATTCCTGCGACAACGCCTGCCATGCCGGGCCAAGCCGCGCGGCGTGGCGCTCCATGGCGGAATGCACGTTCAGCAACGTGCCATAGGCGTCGAAGATCGTAGCGATCGGGCGCGACATCATCCTTCCTGCCGATAATTTGGCGCTTCCCGCGTGATGGCAACATCGTGCACGTGACTTTCGCGCAATCCCGCGCCGGTAATGCGGCGAAACCGCGCGCCGCGCTGCAAGGCCGCGATGGTCGCGCTGCCGGTATAGCCCATTCCCGCCCGCAATCCGCCCACAAGCTGGTGAAGCACCGCGGCGACCGGCCCGCGATAGGCGACACGTCCCTCGATGCCCTCCGGCACCAGCTTCAGCGTATCGCGAATCTCCTGCTGGAAGTAGCGATCCGCCGAACCGCGTGCCATGGCGCCGATGCTGCCCATGCCGCGATACGATTTGTAGCTGCGGCCCTGATAGAGAAACACCTCGCCCGGCGCCTCGTCGGTGCCGGCAAACAGGCTGCCGACCATCACGCAGTCGGCGCCGGCGCCGATTGCCTTGACGACATCGCCAGAGGTGCGGATGCCGCCATCGGCGATCGCGGGCACGCCCGCTTCGCGGCACGCCGCGGCCGTCTCCAGCACCGCCGAGAATTGCGGCACGCCGACGCCGGCGACGACGCGCGTCGTGCAGATGCTGCCCGGCCCGATGCCGATCTTCACCGCGTCGGCGCCGGCCGCGACCAGTGCTGCCGCGCCCTCGGGGGTCGCGACGTTGCCCGCGATCACCTGCACCGCGTTGGAAAACCGCTTGATCCGCTCGACCACCGCCAGCACGCCTGCGGAATGGCCATGCGCCGTGTCGACCACGACCACGTCCGCCTCGGCCTCGATCAGCGCCTGCGCACGCGCCAGCCCATCCTCGCCCACGCCGGTCGCCGCGGCCACGCGCAGGCGGCCGAGTTCGTCCTTGTTGGCGAGCGGATGGCTCTCCGCCTTGTCCATGTCCTTGACGGTGATCAGGCCCACGCAGCGAAAAGCCTCGTCCACGACGAGAAGCTTTTCGATCCGGTGGCGGTGCAGCAGTTGCCGGGCCTCCGTTGGTCCGACGCCTTGCGTGACGGTGACGAGCCCTTCGTGCGTCATCAGCTCGCTCACCCGCTGCTCGGGGTCGGTCGCGAACCGCACGTCGCGGTTGGTGAGAATGCCGGCGAGACGGCCGTTCAGCCGCTCGACCACCGGAATGCCGCTGATGCGATGGGCGGCCATCAGCGCGCGGGCGTCGGCGAGGGACTGGTCGGGATGGATGGTGACGGGGTTCACCACCATGCCGGACTCGAACTTCTTGACCGTGCGCACCTGCGCCGCCTGCTCGGCGGGCGAGAGGTTCTTGTGGATGACGCCGATGCCGCCGTGCTGGGCGAGCGCGATGGCCATCGCTCCTTCGGTCACCGTGTCCATGGCGGACGAGGCGATCGGAATGTTGAGGCGGATGCGGCGGGTCAGACGGGTGGAGGTATCGGTCTCGCCGGGCAGGACCTGGGAGTAGGCGGGAAGCAGCAACACGTCGTCGAACGCCAGCGCCTCGGCGATGGCGTTGGACTCGATGGCGGCGGGGGATGCCATGCTCGGACCTTTCCGAAACCTTGGCGCGCCCTCCTACGCCGGGCGGGGGCGGGACGCAAGGGCAGGGCCATCGCCGTGGCACCGTGCCGAGTCCAAGGGGTGCGGTCGGGCCGCTCGTGGGCGCTGCGCCCCCGCGCGCCGCAGACCGAATCGCAGTCCCGGCGCATCCGACCGGTCATGCCGGGCGCGAGGGCCTGAGGTGCTTGGGTCGCGCCGCGACCATACGCCGTTTGCGCGCTGGAAAGCCCGGCAAGCCGCGGACCCATCAGCAGTCAGTGCCAAACGCCCAGTCGTTCTGGGACAACCCGAAAAACGCGACCACGAACTACGGTCCCGCCTATCGCGACACGGTGGAGCGGCCGGCCGGCTCGACGGCACGCTGCAAATGTCCGGTGTTTTACGGCAAGTTCCCGTCCACCTCCTACGTACCCTCCTACGTGCCGGCACTGGACACCAAGCCCGACGAGTGATCCGGCCCCGCGCCCGGGCCCGGCGGCGTGAAGCTCATGGAAGCTTCACTGTCGCCGCCGATGCGGGCGCTGCGTCGGACAGGAAGGCCGAGAGCGTGGGGGCAAGCTCCGCGCCGAACTCCTCGTAGAATCCGAGCTTGCCGCGCGGCGCGATCCAGGCGCGGACATTGGGCAGCTCCGCCAGCGCCGCCATCTCGGCGCGCGATTTCGGCGGCGTTCCGGCGCCGTACGCGACCAGCACCGGCTGCGCGACGCGGCGCGCGAGGTCGACGAACGCGCGGCGGCTGCCGAGCCGGTCGAGCCCGCCGGTGACGAACCCCGCCGAGCCGAAGCGGGCACCCGCTGCGCGGATCACGTCCTGCTTCTGCCGCAGCCGCTCGCCCGCGAGCGTATCCGCCTCGCTATAGACGTGGCCTGCAACCATCATGCGGACCACGAAGCGGTTGACGTTGAGGCGATAGAGCAGCGGTCCCGCCACCGGCAGCGCGACCGCGCGGCGGATCGCATGGAACAGGCGCCGGTCGCCGCCCGCCATGGTGGGCAGGGGACCGCGCCAGGTGGGCGCGAGCAGCGCGAGCCGCCCGCCCAGCACGCCGGGCCTCTGTGCCGCGAGGTGCAGCGCATAGGCGGCGGCATGGCCGGCCGCGACCGTGGCATGCAGCGCCGGCAAGTCCTGCACGACGAGATGTTCGAGGAACGCGGACAGCGCCTCCGGGGTCCAGTTGATCGCCGGGCGCGGCCGATCGCCGAAGCCGGGCCAGTCCGGCGCGATGAGGCGAAACCCGGGCGCAAGGGCCGCCATCAGCGGGTGCATCTCGCGCCGGGTGGAGATCGAGCTCAGCGCCGGCAGCAGCAGCACCGGCGGCCCGTCGCCGGCCTCGTCCACGCCCAGCGTCAGCGCGCGGCCCTGCCAGGACCACTGCAGCTCCCGCGTGTGGATGGCCTGCGGCGCCATGCGGCGGCGCTCAGCCGCCCGCGCGTCCCCACGCGCGCAGATCGTCCACGAAATACGCCGGTTCCTCCATCGCCGCGAAATGCCCGCCGCGCGCCGGCTCGACCCAGCGCGAGATCGCGTACCCGCGCTCGGCCCAGGCGCGCGGCGGGGGTGGGGCGCGGCGGTCGGGGTAGGCGGCGAAGGCCGTGGGCACCTCCACCCGCCGCCCGTCCGGCATGCGGCGCACGCCCTCCGCGAGGGCGGCCGCGTAGTACCAGGTGGAGGTCACGAACGCATCGTTCATCACGTAGATCATCGCATTGGTCAGAAGCTGGTCGTTGGAGAACACCGCCTCGAACGGGCGCGTGCTCAGGTCGGACCAGTCGTGGAACCGCTCCACGATCCAGGCAAGCTGCGCCACCGGGTTGTCGGCGATGGCGTAGGCGAGCGACTGCGGCTTGGTCGCCTGCAGCATCACGTAGGCGCCCAGCGACCGCTGGTGCGCGTCGAACGCCGCCTGCCAGGCGTGCTCGGCCTCGGTCGCGGGCATGGCGGCGGGCTGCACCAGCAGGTAGTTGAGGTGGATCGCCTCGACCGCGGCGGCGTGGTCGAGCGCGAGCCAGGCCGACACCGCGGCCCCCCAGTCGCCGCCCTGGGCGCGATAGCGGGCATAGCCGAACCCCTCGCGCATCAGCGTGTCGAACAGCCGCGCGGTGGTGCGCGCGCCGACCGGTGCCGCCGGCTTGCCGGAAGACCCGAAGCCGGGCAGCGAGGGGATGACGAGGTCGAAGGCGTCCCGCGCGTCGCCGCCGTGGCGCGAGGGGAAGGCGAGCGGCTCGATCACCTGCCAGAACTCGTAGACCGATCCGGGCCAGCCATGCGTCAGCAGCAGCGGCCGCCGGCCCTGCGCCTCGCCCACGACATGCACCGCATGGATGTCGATGTCCTCGACGCGCGCGATCACCTGCGGGTAGCGGTTCAGCGTTGCCACCGCCGCGGCGGCGTCGAACCCCTCGAGCCAGTGCGCGCACAGGGCCCTCAGGAACGCCGGGTCGCAGCCGTAGCGCCATCCGTCGCCCGCCGGGGCGCGCGGGAAGCGGTAGGCGCGCACCCGGTCACGCAGGCGGCGGAGGGACTCCGGGCCCCAGACGACTTCGAACGGTGTCGGCCGCACGCTAGCGGATGATGCCGTCATGGCCAGATGCGTCCCGCTCCGGATGTCAGGACGCGGCACCTCGCGCTCGGCCTGCGGGGGTGTCAACCCCCGACCGGAGCGCGATGGCTCAGCGTCCACCGCCTCCAGAGCGATGTCGGCTGCGCGATCTATGCACACACAGCCAGCCTCCCCGCCGACTTGTTCGGCGCGGCCTCCGCGATCGCCGCCATCGGCGCTCACTTTTTCTCTCGGACGCTACCGTCGCACCCCCGATGCCCGGGGGTCAGGAATGACCGCTGCATTTCTGGCGGCAGGG
>JAFKFJ010000103.1 GCA_017307335.1 Alphaproteobacteria bacterium
GGACGCGGTGTTCACGCTCAACAACGTCGCCACCCTGGGCGCGCTCGGCGCACTGAACGCAGCGGGACTGGTCGTGCCGGCGGACATGGCGCTGGTTGGTTTCGACGACGAGGCATGGATGCACGTCGTCTCGCCGCCGATCACGGCAGTGCGCCAGCCGGTGGCCCAGCTTGGCCTCGCCGCCTGGGCACGGCTGATGGCCCGCATCGGCGGCGATACCTCGCCACCCAACGAAGTGCGGCTGACCTGCACGCTGGAGATCCGCGACTCGAGCCTGCCGGCCCGCCGCGCGCCACACGCCAGGATACCAGCGCGGACAACGCAAAAAACCTTGGAGGAAACATGACCATCACGCGCAGACGGACGCTCGCCACGCTCGCCGGCACCGCCCTGGTCGGCAGCCTCGCCGCGCCGCGCATCGTGCGCGCGCAGAAGCCGCCGCAGATCGCCGTCGTGGTGAAGATCGGCGGCATTCCCTGGTTCAACGCGATGGAGGTCGGCATCAAGAAGGCGGCCGCCGAGCAGCATGTCGACGCCTGGATGGTCGGGCCGACGCAGGCCGACGCCGCGCAGCAGGTGCGCGCGGTGGAGGACCTGATCGCGCGAAAGGTGGACGTGATCGGCGTGGTGCCCAACGACGCCGTGGCGCTCGAGCCCGTGTTCCAGCGCGCGAAGGCCGCCGGCATCAAGGTGGTGACACACGAGAGCCCCGATCAGAAATACAACGACTGGGACATCGAGCTGACCACCGCGCAGGGCTACGGCGACGCGCACATGGAACTGCTCGCGAAGGACATGGGCGAGCAGGGCAAGTATATCGTCTATGTCGGCTCGCTCACCGTGCCGCTGCACAACAAGTGGGCCGACTACGCGATCGCCCTGCAGAAGCAGAAATACCCGAAGATGCAGCTCGTGGCCGACCGCTTCGGCGTGGCCGAGAGCATGGACGACAGCTATCGCACGACGCTGAACCAGATGCGCGCGCATCCTGACCTGAAGGGCATCCTCACCTTCGGCAGCCAGGGCCCGATCGGCGCCGCACGCGCGCTGGAAGAGCGCGGCAAGGAGAAGTCCATCGTGCTGGTCGGCGGCTTCTCGCCCGGCCAGGGCGCCAAATACGTCAAGGACGGCACGATCCGCGGCGGCTTCATCTGGAACCCGATGGTGGCGGGCGAGACCATCATCCGCGTCAGCAACATGCTGGTGAAGGGCGAGGCGATCACCGACGGCATGACGCTGCCGGAGATCGGCAAGGTGCACGTGGACACCGGGAAGCGCCTGATCCTCGCGCAGAAGCTGGAGCCGCTGGACAAGGCGAATATCGGCCGCCTGGTGGCAATGGGTCTCTGAAAGGCCGGCCACGCGCCGCCGGGGCAAGATGAACGCGCCGTTCCTGCGTCTGTCCGGCGTCTCGAAACGCTTCGGCGGCGTGCTGGCCCTCGACCGCATCGACTGGGACGTGATGCCCGGCGAGGTGCATTGCCTCGTCGGCGAAAACGGGTGCGGCAAGTCGACGCTGATCAAGATCGTGGCGGGCGTGCACCCGCCCGATCCCGGCAGCGTCGTCGCGATCGAGGAACACGATGTCCTCCCCCTCACGCCTGCGCGCGCACATGCGCTGGGCGTGCAGGTGATCTTCCAGGACCTGTCGCTGTTTCCCAACCTCTCGGTCGCGGAGAATGTCGGCATCGCACAGGTGCTGACCGGGCTCGCCCGCCCGGCGCGCTTCGCGGCGATGCGCGAAGTTGCCCGCGCGACGCTGCAACGCCTCGCCTTCGACCTGCCGCTGGACGCGCGCGTGAGTGACCTTCCGGTCGCCGAGCGGCAGATCGTCGCCATCTGCCGCGGGCTGGCGGCGCGTGCGCGGCTGCTGTTCATGGACGAGCCGACTGCCTCCCTCACCCGCGCCGAGGTCAACCGCCTGCTCGCGATCGTGGCGCGGCTGAAGGCCGAGGGCATCGCCGTCGTGTTCGTCTCCCACCGGCTCGATGAGGTTGTGGAGATCGCCGAGCGGGTCACGGTGCTCCGCGACGGTCGCAAGGTCGGCACCTATGCGGCGGCCGAGGTGGATGAGCGCCGGATCGCCAGCCTGATGACGGGCCTCGAGCTGAACAGCGGCATCGTCGCGCGCGACCTCGCCGGTGCCGCGCCGCTGCTGGAGGTGCGCGGCCTGAGCCGGGACGGCGAATACAGCGACGTGAGCTTCACGCTCCGTGCCGGCGAGGTGCTCGGCCTCACCGGCCTGCTCGGCGCGGGCCGCACCGAACTGGCGCTGTCGCTGTTCGGCATGACCCGCCCCGATGCGGGCACGATCGCCGTGGATGGCCGCACCGTCACCCTGCGCTCGAACCACGACGCGATTTGCGCCGGCATCGCCTATCTCTCCGAGGACCGGCTGAATCTCGGGCTCAACCTGCGCCAGTCGATCGGCGACAACATCGTGCTCGCCGTGCTCGACCGGCTGCGCGGCGCGCTCGGCCTGCTCAGCGGCGCGCAGCGGCGGGCGACGGCGGCGCGCTGGGTGGACCGGCTGAACATCCGCATCCCCGGCCTCGATCACCCCGTGCACACGCTCTCCGGCGGCAACCAGCAGCGCGTGGTGCTGGCGAAGTGGCTCGCCACCAGCCCGAAGATCCTCATTCTCGACAGCCCGACCGTGGGTGTGGACATCCGCAACAAGCAGGGAATCTACGAGATCGTGCGCGGGCTCGCCGCCGAGGGTGTGGGTATCCTGCTGATCTCCGACGAGATCGAGGAGGTGTTCGCGACCTGCGACCGGGTGCTGCACATGCGCGGCGGGCGCATCGCCGGCGAGGCGATCCCCGGCCGCGTCAGCGAAGCCGCGTTGCGGGCGCAGGTCTATGCCTGAGCGCCTGCGCCGGAGCCATGAAGCGTGGCTGCTCGCCGTCATCCTCGTGCTCGGCGCGGTGCTGGCCGCAATCGCACCCGGGTTTCTCACGCCCGGCAACTTCGTCGACCTGATCGAGACCTACTCGGTGCAGGGCATTCTGGCACTCGGGCTGTTCGTGGTCCTGGTCTCCGGCGGCATCGACATCTCCTTCGCCGCCACCGCCTCGGTCGCGCAATACCTCGCCGCCTGGCTCGCCGCGCGCCTGCACATGCCCGGCATCGTCTGCATCCCCGCCGGTCTGCTCGCGGGAGTGGCGCTGGGCGCCATCAACGCCACGCTGATCCACTTCGTGCGCGTGACCTCGATCATCGCCACCATCGCGACGATGAGCGTCTATTTCGCGCTGCTGATGTATTTCACGGGCGGCAAGCTGATCTCCGACCTGCCGGACTGGTGGACGGACCGGATCGTCTTCGTTCAGTGGCAGAACGCGGAGGGCGATCTGGTGCGCATCACGCTGCCCATCGTGATGCTGGTCGTTGCAGCCCTGTTCACCTGGCTGATGATGACGCGCAGCACCGCCGGACGGCAGCTCTATGCCATGGGCGGCAACCCGGAATCCGCGCGTCGCGTCGGCGTCGCGATCGGGCGGCTGCACTACCTCGCCTACGGCTTCCTCGGCTTCATGGCGGCGCTCGGCGGGATCATCCAGGCGCACCGGGTCGGTGAAAGCGTGCCGAACGCGATGTACGGCAGCGAGCTCACGGTGCTCTCGGCCGCCGTGCTCGGGGGCGCCAGCCTGAGTGGCGGTGTCGGCAGCGTGCCCGGCGTGCTGCTTGGCATCGTGCTGCTCGCCATCCTGCAGAACGGGCTCAACCTGCTCGGCGTGTCGCCCTACTTCTTCCAGATCGTGATCGGGCTCGTGATCCTCATCTCCACATCGTTCACGATGCTCGCGACCCGCGGCCGGCATGCACGCCGCCGCGTCGCGGCGCCGGCCGCCGGTGACTGAGCGCGCGCCCGTGCGGGGCATCGACGCCGGCCTCGCGCCGCTGCTGGCGCGCCTGCGCATGCCGGGCGGCCTCGCCGGGCTGGCAGGGTTGCTGGCGGCGCTGGTCGTCGTGTTCGGCGCGGCGGTTCCCGATTTCGCGAGCGGCGGCACGCTGCAATCGGTGATGTTCCAGATGCCGGAGCTTGGCCTGCTCTCGCTCGCCATGCTGCTGCCGCTGATCTCCGGCGGCCTGAACCTCGCGATCATCGCCACCGCCAACCAGGCGGCGCTGCTGATGGCGTGGCTGATGCGGTCCTGGACACCCGCCGGCGCCTCGGGGGGCACCGTGGCGCTCGTGATCGTGGCGGCGATGCTGGCGGGGCTGCTGCTCTGCGTCGTCATCGGGCTGCTCACCGGCGCACTGGTCGCCTACACCGGCGTGCACCCGATCCTGGTCACGCTGGGCACGCGCTCGCTGCTCGACGGCGTCAGCATCTTTCTCACCCGCGGCACGATCATCTCGGGGCTGCCGCATCAATACGCCGCCGTCGGCAACGCGGTGGTGCTCGGCGTGCCGGTGCCGTTCCTGGTGCTCATCGCCGCCGCTCTCGCCTGCGGCCTGCTGCTGCGCCGCACGGCGTTCGGCGTCGCGGTGTTCATGGTCGGCTCGAACATCGAGGCGACGCGCTACTCGGCCATCGACGTCCGCCGCGTGCTGGTGGGCGTCTATCTCGCGTCCTCCGTGCTCTGCTTCGTCGCCGCCTGCCTGATGCTGGCCCGCTTCAACTCGGCGAGCGCCGAATACGCGCAATCCTACCTGCTGATCACGATCCTCGCGGCGGTGCTCGGCGGCGTCGATCCGTTCGGCGGTTTCGGCACGGTGTGGGGGCTGATGCTGGCCCTCGCCATCCTTCAGGTGCTGGCCTCGGGCTCCAACCTGCTCGGCATGAGCGACTACCTGAAACTCGCCATCTGGGGCCTGGTGCTGATCGGCGTCATGGCCGCGCAGACCCTGGCGCAGCGCATGAAACGGAGGGGACCATGACCCGCATCGGCATGCATTTCAGCCTGTGGGGCGCCGGCTGGACGCGCGAGGCCGCCGAGCAGGCGGTGCCGGAGGCCGCGCGCTACGGGCTGGAGGTGATCGAGATTCCGCTGCTGGTGCCCGGCTCCATCGACGTCGGCCATGCGCGCGACCTGCTCGCGGCCAACGGAATCGCGCCCAGCGCCTCGCTCTGCCTGCCGCCCGACAGGCGCGCCTCGGAGCATCCGGCGGCAGCGCGCGACTTCCTGCTTGAGGCGCTGGAGGTGGCGCATGCGCTCGGCTGCACCTTCCTCGGTGGTGTCACCTATTCGGCGCTCGGCTACAAGACGGGCGCGGCGCCGACCGAGGCGGAATACGCGGCGATTGCGGAGGCGCTGCGGCCGGCGGCGGCGCGGGCCGCCGAACTCGGCATGACGCTCGGGCTGGAACCGTGCAACCGCTACGAGACGCATCTGCTGAACACCGCGGCGCAGACGCTTGCGCTGCTCGACCGCATCGGCGCCGCGAACACGGCGGTGCATCTCGACACCTACCACATGAACATCGAGGAGAAGGGCATCGGCACCGGTCTGCGCCTCGCGGCCGGCCGCGCTCCCTACATCCACCTCTCCGAGAGCGACCGCGGCGTGCCGGGCAGCGGCACGATCGACTGGGAGGACGTGTTCGCCACCCTGGCGGCAACCGGCTTCGCCGGCGACCTCGTGGTCGAAAGCTTCGTCACCCTGCCGCCGGAGATCGCGGCCGCGCTGTGCGTCTGGCGCCCCGTGGCGCGCGACCGCTACGAGGTGCTCGACCAGGGCGTGTCGTACCTGCGCCGGCTTGCGCGCAACCATCGGCTGATCCCCTGACGTGACCTGCTTCCTCGGCGTCGATCTCGGCACCTCGGCCGTCAAGGCGCTGATCGTCGATACGCGGGAGACGGTACGGGCCAGCGCGGAGGTTCCGCTCGCTACCACCCACCCCGCGCCGCTCGCGTCGGAGCAGGACCCCGATGCGTGGTGGGCGGCGGTGGAGACGGCGCTCGCGTGCCTGCAGGCCGAGGCGCCGGCGGCGGTCGCGGAGGTCGCGGCGATCGGCCTCGCCGGGCAGATGCACGCGGCGGTGCTGCTCGATGCGGCGGACCGGCCGGTGCGCGCGGCGATGCTGTGGAACGACGGCCGCGCGCATGCCGAGGCCGATGCGCTGAAGCGCCTCGGCGCGGAGCTGGCCGCCACGCTCGGCGTGCCGGCGCTCGCCGGCTTCACCGCGCCCAAGCTGCTGTGGCTGGCGCGGCACGAGCCGGCGACGCTCGCCCGCGCCCGCGCGCTGCTGCTGCCGAAGGACGTGATCCGCCTGCATCTCACCGGCGAGCGCGCGACCGACCCCTCCGATGCCGCCGGCACCTGGCTGCTCGACGAAGCGCAGCGCGCCTGGAGCGCGCGCGCCATCGCCGCGGTCGGCATCGACCCGGCCCTGCTGCC
>JAFKFJ010000104.1 GCA_017307335.1 Alphaproteobacteria bacterium
AGAGTGCCAGCAGCGGCGGCGCCGCTTCCTCCGCCAGCCCGCGCACGCGCCAAAGGGCCGCGCGGCGGTCGAGGCCCAGGCTGCGCATCGCATCGGCCTCGGCGAGCTGCAGCAAGGCGGCGCGGGGCAGGGCGCGAACCAGGGCGCCGAACGTGAGGGCGCCGCCGGCCCGCGCCGCCACCAGCGAGGTCGCCCAATCCTCCCGGAAGCCGCCGATCAGGCGCAGGCCGAGCCGCAGCGTGGCGCCACCCTGCAGCGTGCAGTCCCATTCGCTCGCGTTCACGTCCGCCTCGCGCACCTCCACGCCGTGCTCGCGCGCGTCGCGGACGATCTGCGCCGGCGCGTAAAAGCCCATCGGCTGCGAATTGAGCAGGGCGGCCGCGAAGGCCGCCGGGTGGTGGCATTTCAGCCACGCCGAGACATACACGAGATGCGCGAAACTCGCCGCGTGGCTCTCGGGGAAGCCGTAGGTGCCGAAGCCTTCGATCTGGCGGAAGCAGCGTTCGGCGAACGCGCGCGCATAGCCGCGCCGCACCATGCCCTCCACCATCTTCTCGGAAAACCTTCGGATCGTGCCGAGATTGCGGAACGTCGCCATCGAGCGGCGCAGCGCGTTGGCTTCCTCCGGCGTGAAGCCCGCCGCCTCGATCGCGATCCGCATCGCCTGCTCCTGGAACAGCGGCACGCCGAGCGTGCGGCCGAGCACGCGCGCAAGCTCGTCGGGTGGGCCGTGTTCGGGCGCGGGGGAGGGGAAGTGCACCGGCTCGATCCCCTGCCGGCGGCGCAGATAGGGGTGCACCATGTCGCCCTGGATCGGGCCCGGCCGCACGATCGCGACCTCGATCACGAGGTCGTAGAAGGAGGCGGGCTTCAGGCGCGGCAGCATGTTCATCTGCGCCCGGCTTTCGACCTGGAACACGCCGAGGCTGTCGCCCCGCTGCAGCATGCGCCACACCGCCGGGTCATCGCGCGGAACCGCGGCGAGGTCGGCGATCGCGAGTCCGCGCGCCGCGAGATGGGTCAGGCACTTGCGGATGCAGGTCAGCATTCCCAGCGCCAGGACATCGACTTTCATGATGCCGAGGGTGTCGATGTCGTCCTTGTCCCACTCGATGAAGCTGCGATCCGCCATCGCCGCCGGCCCCACCGGCACCGTCTCGATCAGCTTGCCGCGGGTCAGCACGAAGCCGCCGACGTGCTGCGAGAGGTGGCGCGGAAACCCCACCAGCTCGCGCGCCAGCGCCAGCGTGCGTTGCAGCGGCAGGCTTGCCGGGTCGAGCCCGATCTCCCGCACCCGGTCCTCCGGCCAGAGTTCGTCGCCGGCGGCCCAGCTTTGCGCAGCGAGGGTGGCCGTCATGTCCTCCGACAGGCCCATCGCCTTGCCGACCTCGCGCACCGCCATTTTCGGGCGATAGTGGATCACGGTCGCGGCGATCGCGGCGCGGTCGCGGCCGTAGCGGTCGTAGATGTACTGGATCACCTCCTCGCGCCGCTCATGCTCGAAATCGACGTCGATGTCGGGCGGCTCGCGCCGTTCGGCGGAGATGAAACGCTCGAACAGCAGGTCGATCTCGGTCGGATCGACGGCGGTGACGCCGAGCGCGTGGCACACCGCCGAGTTCGCCGCCGAGCCGCGGCCCTGGCAGAGGATGTCCCTGCTGCGGGCAAAGCGGACGATGTCGTACACGGTGAGGAAGTAGGGCGCATAGTTGAGCCGTTCGATCAACGCGAGTTCGCGCGCAATCGCGGCCCGCACCTTTGCCGGTACGCCCTGCGGGAAGCGCCATTCCGCGCCGGCCCAGGCCAGCTCTGCGAGATATTCGTCCGCCGTGCGGCCGGGCGGGATCGGCTCGTCAGGGTATTCATAGGCGAGCTCGTCGAGCGTGAAGCGGCAGCGCCGCACGATCTCCTGCTGGTGCGCCAGCGCGTCCGGATGGTCGCAGAACAGCCGTGCCATCTCCTGCGGCGATTTCAGGTGCCGCTCGGCGTTGGCCGGCAGGTCGAGCCCGGCCGCGGCGACGGTCGTGCCGAGGCGGATCGCCGTCATCACGTCGTGCAGCGGGCGGCGTTCGGGGACGTGATAGAGCGCATCGTTGGTCGCGACGCATTTGAGGTCGAGGGCCGCGAGCGCGCGCAGCCGCGCGGTGTCGAACGCATCGAACCGGCGATAGGCCGCGACATAGAGGTTCGCACCGCAGGCCGCGCGCAGCGGTGCCAGGGCGGCGGCGAAGGCGGCGTCAGGGCGCGCGGGCGGCACCGCGATCAGCACCAGCCCCTCGGCATGGTCGAGCAGGTCGGCGCGATCGAGGAAGCATTCCCCCTTCGGCGCCCGGCCCTTGCCCAGCGTCAGCAGGCGGGTGAGGCGACCCCAGGCGGCGCGGTCCTCGGGGTAGGCGGCCAGGTCCGGCGTGCCGTCGCGGAACACCAGCCGGCTGCCGACCAGCAGCCGCAGGCCGGTCTGCTTCGCCGCCTCATGCGCGCGCACCACGCCGGCGACGGTGTTGCAGTCCGCGATGCCGAGGGCGCCGAGGCCGATGGCAGCCGCCTGCGCCACCATCTCCTCCGGCCGGCTGGCGGCACGCAGGAAGGAGAAGGCGGTGGCGGCGACAGGCTCGGCGATGGGCATAGCGCAGGCGGGGAGCACGGAGCGAACATAACAGGAACACGGCAGGCTTGCCAGCGATCGTCGCCAAAAAGTCCGCCCCCGCCGCTCCCCGCCCGCCCGACGTCAGCCGCCCTTCATCCCCTTCTTGCTCAGGCTCGCGCTTTCGTTCGGCGCCGTGATCTTGCCGGTCGCGGGATCGACCCAGACGCTGCTTCGCTTGCCGTCGCGCAGAAGTGAGATGTCGTAGCCGACCGTCTTGTCGCGCTTGCCGACCCCGGCTTCGATCGCCTTGCCGCCGGCATGCTGCTCGGCCATTGCGACCGCCTGCGACAAGCTCGTCTTCGCGCCCTTCAGCGACGACGCCTCGATCTTGTCGAGCGACTGCTCATTGACGTCGGCGGTGGTGAGCTTCGCCGTCGGCATCGCCTTGCCCGACTGCCCGTCGACCCAGATCGACTGCATCTTGCCGTCCGCCAGCACGGTGACGGCGTAGCCGCTCTTGCCGTGCATCACGTTGAAGGCGACGTTCGTCACCTCGCCGGCACTCTCCTTCGCGGCTGCCGCGATCGCTTCGCCGAGCGTGATCTTCGCATGCTGGAAGTCGGCCATCTCGGCCTTTTCCATCGCCGCGGTCGTGGCGGCCATCGCCGGCCCGACCGCAAGCGCCAACGCCGCCACCAGCGATGCCGGCAGCGCAGTACGGCGTTTCATCGAAATCCTCCTCGGAACCATCCGGCGATTCAGGATCGCCGTGCCGGTGACCCTTTGCCCGCCGGCATGTCGGCGCAGAGTCGCGGCGATGAATTCGCGGCCACATCGCGATCACGCCGCTGATTCGCGGCATTCAACTTCTTCGTGTCGGCAACAGCAGGCTTCGCGAACGCAAGCGACACTCCTCAGAACCGCGGCGTGCCGGGGTCGAGGCCGAGGAACACCCGGCCCGCCGCTTCCATGGTGCGCGGCGAGAACGCCATGTGCTGGCAGGCGGCGTGCACGTCGCGCAGGCAGCGGGCGAAGGGGGCCCGTTCATAGGCGGCGGTGCCGCCCGCCGCCGCGTACATCAGCTCCACCGCGTGCCGCGCCGCCGTCGCGGCATTGCCGCAGGCGAGGCGCACGAGCGCGCGCTGTTGCAGCGAGAGCGGCGCGCCGGCGGATGCGGTTGCCCACGTGTCCTCCACCGCCTCGAACAGCAATGCCCGCGCGGACCGCAGCGCCGCCTCGGCGCGCGCGACATCGCCCTGCACGCCGGGGTGCTCGCGCAGCGGCGCACCGGCGCCCATCGCGGTCTTGGCACCCGCCAGCTCCACGAAGGCGTCGATGGCGGCGCGCGCGATGCCGAGCGGCACCGGCGTGATGGCGAGCGTGAAGGCCGTGACCAGTGGCAGCGCAAAGAGCGGGCCCGTGCGCCGCGGCGGCATCGAGAAGCCCTGAAGCAGGATCGTGTGCCGTTCCGGCACGAACGCATCCGCAATCTCGAAATCGTGGCTGCCGGTGGCGCGCAGTCCGCCCGCGTCCCACGTCCCGTGAATGCGCACCGACGCCGTCGGCACCAGCGCGGCGCACACCACCGGCGCGCCGTCGGCACTCCGCCGCGGCGCGTCGCCGTCGCGCACCAGGCACATGCCCAGCGTGTAGCTGCTGTGCCGCACGAAACTGCCGTACGGCCAGCGGCCGCGCACGCGATAGCCGCCCGCATCCGGCACCGCCGTGCCGAGCGGGTTGACGCTGCCCGCGACCGCGTTGCCATCCGAAAAAATCTCCCGCGCCGCGTCCTCGTCCAGCGCGCCGGCGATCCGCCCGCCGCTCGACGCAATCGCGGCGCACCAGCCGACCGCGCCGTCGATGCGCGCGACCGCCTCGATCACGCGGATGTAGTCGGCGGGCGGCAATTCCGCGCCGCCGAGATCCGCGGGCAGCCAGAGCTTGAGCACCCCGCTCCGCCGCAGCGCGTCGACCACCGGCGGCGGCAGGTCCGGCCCGCGCGCCAACGCCGCGCGTTCCGCCTCCACCACCGGCGCCAGCGCGTCCACGGCCGCGAGCAGCTCTGCGGTGCGCTGCGTCGCCTGCCGGGCCATTGCGCGCCTCCTGCCTGCTACTTCGTGATCCGAGGGTAAAGGTCGGGGCGCAGCTCGCGCATCTTCGCGATCGCCACGTTGGGCTCGCGCGACCCGCTCGCCACCACCGTCTTCAGGTAATGCAGCGTGGCCGAACAGGGCCCGGCCTGGATCACCGATGGCATGCCGCCGTGCACCGCCATGAAGCGGCGGGCGAAGTTGCGCGTGCCGTCATCGCGATCCCGGCAACAGCCCTCGGGCGTCGTGGTTCCCTGCGCCGCCGCCAGCCCGAGGCTGTGGATGTCGGTGGCGGTGAGGAAGAGCGCCGCCGGCGCCTGCTTCGCGTTGGGCAGCCCCAGCTTGGCGGCGGTCTTGATCGCGTTCCGGGTGTCGTCGCCGGCATTGGCGAGCGCGATCATGTCGGCGCCGGAACTCATCGCCGCCAGTACCTGCGACGACAGGTCGTGGCTTGGGAACGGGTGGTGCACCGACCCCGGATGGATGCCGCCATGCGCCGTCACCTGCGTCTTCGCGTCGGCCTCGAGCTGCGCGCCGAGCGCGTAGCCGGCGGTGATCAGGAACCATCTGCCGTCCGGCCGCGACGCCTCGGCGCGGGCCGGCATGGCCGCGAACGCCAGCAGCGTGAGCAGGACGAGCGCCCGCATCGCATCCCCCCTTGTCTCTGGCCGCGACCGGGCCGGTTGGACGGACGCTAGCGAGTGCGTGACACTGCGGCAACCGGCGGCCGGGCGTGGCGGCGCGGACGAACCCTCAGCCGGCGGCGGCGAGATAGCGGGTGATCATCCGCGTCGCCTCCTGCGCGAGCGCCACCAGCAGCGTCTCGATGACCGCGGCGGCGGTGGCGAGGTCGACGTCCGGCGCGATCTCGGCCGCGTGCATGCCCGGCACGGCTTCCACCGCCTCCGCCATCTTCCGGCTCATCCGCTCGGTCTTCTCGGCGACGCCGGTGCGCGGCGCGAGGTCGATCACGATCCGATGAAGGTCCGGCCGCAGATGGTGCGCAACGAGCATGACGTCGACGATCGCGCGGATGCACTCTATCTCGACGCGGCCGCCTGAACGCGGCGGCGCGGACGGCGGCAGAACCTTGGCCGCGGAACCACGACGACGGCGGGCGGTTATCCCGGACGGATCCTGCCCGGCGCCGCCCGCGGCGTCCGCGCAGCGCATGAGGGGGAGCCCGATGTCCGCAAAGATCGTCACCTGTCTGTGGTTCGACCATGGCGAGGCGCGCAAGGCCGCCGAGTTCTACGCGGCCACGTTCCCCGACAGCCATCTGGGCCACGCGCTTTTGTCGCCGTCGGACTATCCTGGCGGGGCGCAGGGCAGCGAGCTGACGGTGGAGTTCACCCTGCTCGGCCAGCCCTTCGTCGGCCTGAACGGCGGCCCCGCGATCAAGCCGAACGAGGGGGTGAGCTTCCAGGTGATGACCGACGATCAGGCGGAGACCGACCGCTACTGGAATGCGATCGTCGGCAACGGCGGCGCCGAGAGCGAATGCAGTTGGTGCCGGGACCGGTGGGGGTTTTCATGGCAGATCGTGCCGCGTGCCCTGATCGCCGCGCTGAAGGACCCCGACCGCGCCGCCGCGAAGCGGGCGATGCAGGCCATGATGACCATGCGCCGCATCGACATCGCCAGGATCGAGGCGGC
>JAFKFJ010000105.1 GCA_017307335.1 Alphaproteobacteria bacterium
ATCGAGCCGGTCTGGCCGCTCACCGCCGGCCTGTTCCCTTCGCATCTGCGCCGCGCCTTCACCGAGGCGCTGGCATGCGTGCCTGCCCTGCCGGAATGGCATGACGCCGCCCTGCTGCGGCGCGAGGGCTGGCCGGGCTTCGCCGAGGCGCTGCGGGCACTGCACGCCCCGGCCGAGCCGCCCGCGCCCGCGTGCCGCCGCCGCCTCGCCTATGACGAGCTGCTGGCAGGTCAGGTGGCGCTGGCGCTGGTGCGGCGGCGCGACCGGCGGCGGCCCGGAAAGGCCCTGCTCGGCGATGGGCAGCTCCGCGCCCAGGCCCTGCAACGCTTCGGCCGCCCCCTGACGCCCTCGCAGGCGACCGCGCTGGCCGAGATCGACGCCGACCTCGCCGCGCCGCACCGCATGCTGCGCCTGCTGCAGGGCGATGTCGGGTCCGGCAAGACGCTGGTCGCCCTGCTCGCCATGCTCCGCGTGGTCGAGGCCGGCGCCCAGGCCGCCCTGCTCGCCCCGACCGAGGTCCTGGCCCAGCAGCACGCCCGCACGCTCGGCGCGCTTGCCCCGGTGCCGGCGGCGCTGCTGACAGGGGCCGTGAAGGGCGCCGCGCGCGAACGCATCCTCGCGGCCCTTGCCGATGGCTCGCTGCCGCTGGTGGTCGGCACCCACGCGCTGTTCCAGGAACACGTGGCCTACGCCGACCTCGGCCTCGCGGTGATCGACGAGCAGCACCGCTTCGGCGTCGACCAGCGGCTGCTGATGGGCGCCAAGGGGGCGCTCACCGACGTGCTGGTGATGACGGCGACCCCGATCCCGCGCACCCTGCTGCTGACGCAATGGGGCGAGATGGAGGTGAGCCGGCTGACGGAGAAGCCCGCCGGCCGGACCCCGGTGCGCACCACCTTGCACTCCCTCGCAACCCTGCCCGAGATGGTCGAGGCGGTGGCTCGCGCGCTCGACGGCGGCGCCCGGGTCTACTGGGTGTGCCCGCTGGTGGCCGAGAGCGAGACCGCCGACCTCGCCGCCGCCGAGGCGCGCTACGCCGACCTCGCCGCCCGCTTCGGCGCGCGCGTCGGGCTCGCGCACGGGCGGCAGGAAACGTCGGCGCGCGAGGCCGTGCTGCGGGACTTCGCCGGCGGGCGCATCCGCGTGCTGGTCGCCACCACCGTGATCGAAGTCGGCGTCGACGTTCCCGAAGCGAGCGTGATGGTGATCGAACACGCCGAGCGCTTCGGACTTGCGCAACTGCATCAGCTCCGCGGCCGCGTGGGACGCGGGAGCGAGGCGAGCTTCTGCCTGCTGCTGCACGATGACGCGCTGACCGAGACCGCGCGGCGCCGGCTGAAGCTGCTGCGCGACACCGATGACGGGTTCCGCATCGCCGATGAGGATTTCCGTCTGCGCGGCGGGGGCGATCTGCTGGGCACGCGACAATCCGGCGCGCCCGGCTGGCGGCTCGCCGATCCGGTGGAGCACGAGGGGCTGCTGCACATGGCCGCGCGCGACGCCGAAGTGCTGTTGCAGCGTGACCCGACACTGCGCGGTGAGCGGGGCCAGGCGGTGCGCCTGCTGCTCGAAGTGTTCGAACGGGCCGCGGCGATGCGAACGTTGCGCGCAGGTTAAACCCATTTCACCGCGGCCCCACGGCTTGCATCCGCGGAGAATTGCGCTATTCCGGCCGCGCTGGGGAAACGCGGCGGGGGAGCGGCGATGGCGGCCCTGATCGAGATCGAGGGTCTGACGAAGCGTTTCGGCGCGTTCACCGCCGTCGATCATGTCTCCTTCACCGTGGCGCGCGGCGAGGTGCTGGGGTTTCTCGGCCCGAACGGCGCGGGCAAATCCACCACCATGCGCATGCTCGCGGGCTTCGTGACGCCCACCGCCGGCGGCGCGCGCGTGTGCGGCCACGACGTGCAGACCGATGCCGTCGCCGCGCGGCAGAACCTCGGCTTCCTGCCTGAAGGCGCGCCGACCTATCCCGAGATGACGGTGCAGGGCTTCCTGCGCTTCGTCGCCGGCATCCGCGGCTATGCCGGCCGCGAGCGGTCCGAGCGCGTCGAGCGCGCCATCGGGCTCACCACGCTCGCCGAGGCGCGCCTGCAGCCGATCGAGACGCTGTCGAAGGGTTTCAAGCGCCGCGTCGGATTGGCCCAGGCGCTGCTGCACGACCCGCCGGTGCTGGTGCTCGACGAGCCGACCGACGGGCTCGATCCGAACCAGAAGCACGAGGTGCGCGGCCTGATCACGCGCATGGCCAAGGAGAAAGCCATCGTGATCAGCACGCATATTCTGGAGGAAGTGGACGCGGTCTGCTCGCGCGCCATCATCATCGCGCGTGGCCGCGTCATCGCGGATGCGACGCCGGCCGAGCTGGCGCAGCGGCATCCCTCCGGCAAGCTCGATGACGTGTTCCGCGCGATGACCGAGCCGAAGGCGCTGGCGGCATGAGCGACGGGTTCTCGGTGCGCCGCACGTTCGCGATCACCCGCCGCGAGCTGGCCGGCTATTTCGCAACGCCCGTTGCCGCCGTCTTCATCGTCATCTTCCTCGTGCTGCAGGGCGTGCTGACCTTCAACCTCGGCGGCTTCTTCGATCGCGACCAGGCCGACCTGGTGCCGTTCTTCGGTTTCCTGCCCTGGGTGTTCGTGCTGCTGGTGCCCGCGCTCACGATGCGCCTGTGGGCGGAGGAGCGGCGGCTCGGCACGATCGAGCTGCTGCTGACCCTGCCGCTGCGCCAGTCGGAGGCGGTGGTGGGCAAGTTCCTCGCCGCCTGGGCGTTCTGCGCGATCGCGCTGGCACTGACGTTCCCGTTCTGGATCACGGTCAACCTGCTCGGCCATCCGGACAACGCGACCATCGCCTGCGGCTATGTCGGCGGGCTGCTGGTAGCCGGAGCGTTTCTCGCCATCGGCGCGGCGGCGTCGGCGGCGAGCAAGAACCAGGTGATCGCGTTCGTGCTCGCCCTCGTCATCTGCTTCATCTTCGCCGCCGCATCCTACCCGCTCGTCACCGACTTCATCTCCCGCGGCTCCCCCGCCCTCGCCACCTTCGCGCGGCGGCTGAGCGTGATCGAGCGGTTCCAGAGCTTCACCCGCGGCGTGATCGAGGCGCGCGACCTCATCTACTTCGTCACGTTCATCGGCTTCTGGCTGTTCCTGAACACCGTCGTCGTCGACCATCGCAAGGCGGACTGAAGCGCCCATGCACCGACTCTGGTCTTCCGTCATCGGCGTCGTCGCCGTCGCCGCGATCCTGATCGGCGTGAACCTGCTCGCGGACCGCTTCCTCGCCAACGCGCGGCTCGACCTCACGCAGCAGCATCTCTACACGCTGAGCCCCGGCACCAAGCGCATCATCGCGAGCCTGAAGGAGCCGGTGACGCTGCGCCTGTTCTACTCGCCCGCCCTCGGCGCTGCGGCGCCCAGCTATGGCGCGTATGCCGACCGCGTGCGCGAGATGCTGCGCGAATACGCAAGCCTGTCGCACGGCAGGATCCGGCTCCAGTTCTTCGATCCGGAGCCGTTCAGCGACACCGAGGACCGCGCCGTCGCCTATGGGCTGCAGGCGGTGCCGCTGACCGGCAACGGCGATCAGGTATTCTTCGGCATCGCCGGGACCAATCTGCTCGACGACCAGCGCAGCCTGCCGTTCCTCAATCCCGACCGCGAGCGATTCCTGGAATATGACCTGACGAAGCTCGTCTACGATCTCGCGAACGCCAAGCGCCCGGTGGTGGGCGTAATGTCGTCGCTGCCGCTGGACGGCAATCCGCGGCTGATGATGACCGGGCGCGGCGGCGCGCCCTGGGTGTCGCTGATGGAGCTGCGGCAGAACTTCGACGTGAAGCCGGTGGGTCTCGATGCCACCGTGATCGACCCGTCCATCAAGGTGCTGCTGGTGGCGCAGGCGCAGGGGCTGCGGGAGCCGACGCTGTACGCGATCGACCAGTTCGTGATGCGCGGCGGCAAGCTGATGGTGATGGTCGATCCGCAGAGCGAGGCGGAGGCGAGCGAGCCCGACCCGTCGGGCATGCCGAACAAGAACACGTCGAGCAACCTGCCCAAGCTGTTCGACGCCTGGGGCATCGCCTTCGCGCCCAACGAAGTCGTGGGCGACCCCGCCAATGCGTGGCGGGTGCGCGCGAACGAGGGCGACCGGGTCAGCGCCGTGGACTACGTGCCCTGGTTCAACATCCGCGGCGACGGCATCGCGCATGACGACCCGGCGATGGCCGACATCACCCAGGTCAGCGTCGCGGCGGCCGGCGTCATCGGCAAGAAGGCGGGTGCGACGATCACGCTCACGCCGCTGCTCTCCAGCGGCAAGGATTCGGGTCTGATCCCGGTCGAGAAGGTGCGCGACTTCCCCGATCCCGGGAAGATCCTCGCCGACTTCAAGCCGCAGGGCGGCCCGCGCGTGATCGCCGCGCGCGTGCACGGCGTCCTGAAATCCGCGTTCTCCGCCCCCCCTGCGCTGCCGCGGGGGCAGGAACGGCCGCCGGACTTCCCGGCCTACAAGGCGCAGACCGACGGGCCGGCCAACCTCGTCGTCGTCGGCGACAGCGACATCCTCGCCGACCGGTTCTGGGTGCGGGTGCAGGACTTCTTCGGGCAGAAGCAGGTCGTCCCGTTCAGCGACAACGGCGCCTTCGTCGCCAACGCCATCGGCACCCTTACCGGCGGCGACGACCTGATCGGGCTGCGCGGCCGCGGTGTCACCGCCCGCCCCTTCACGCTCGTCGACGACATGCAGCGGCAGGCACAGGCGCAGTACCAGCAGACCGAAAAGGTGCTCCAGGCACATCTGGAGGAGACGCAGAAGAAGCTGGCCGACCTGCGCAGCGGCAAGGGCGACCAGGCGAAGGTCGTCATCACCGCCGAGCAGCGCGCGGCGATCGACGACCTGCAGCACGAGCTGCTCACCACCCGCGGCAAGCTGCGCGCGGTGCAGTTCGAGCTGCGGCGCGACATCGACCGGCTGGAGACGTGGCTCCGGCTGTTCAACATCGCATTCGTGCCTGTGGTGCTCGCCGTCCTGGCGATCGGGCTCGGCATCGCCCGCCGGCGCCGGCGCACCCGCGCACGGGCCTGAGGGAGAGCGGCGATGCGCACCAAATCCGCGCTTGTCCTGGCCGCCACCGCCGTCGTCGTGCTGGCGCTCGGGCTCGAATTCGGCATGGGCCCGCGCGAGAAGTCGTACGACACGTCAGGCGGCACGCTGGTCTTCCCCGACCTCACCGGCAGGCTCGCGACCGCGGTCGAGATCGACATCGTGCATGCCGGCCGCACGCTCAAGATCGCGCGCAAGACCACCGACCCGAGCGCCGTCTGGGGCATCGTCGATCACAACGCCTATCCCGCGCAGGCATCCAAGGTGCGCGAGCTGCTGACCGGGCTCACCGAACTCCGCTACGACGAGCCGCGGACCTCCGAGGCGGCGGAATACCCGCGGCTGGGCGTGGAGGACCCGAGCGCCAAGGGCAGCGATTCGACGCTGGTGCGCGTGCTCGACGCCAGCGGCCCGATCGCGCAGCTCATCGTCGGCCATCAGCGCACGTCGGCGACCGGCAATGGCCAGACGCTCTACGTCCGCCGCCCGAACGAGGTGCAGGCCTGGCTGGCCGACGGCGCGCTGCCGGTGAGCGCCGATGTGATGGAATGGCTGAACCGCGACCTCGTCAACATCCCGGCGGACGAGATCGAGGGCGTGACCGTCGATCGCGGCGGCCAGAAGCTCGTCTTCGCGCGCAAGGACAAGACGCTCACGCTCACCGACCCTGCCGAGCATCCCAAGCTCGATGAATACAAGCTGGAGGACATCGGGCGCGGGCTGGAGAACCTGTCGCTGGAGGATGTCCGCCCCGCCCCCGCGCCCGGCAACGCGCTCGGCAAGGCAGTGTTCACGACCCGTGACGGCACCAGCGTCACGGTGGACGTGAGCAAGGCCGGCCCCGCCGTGTGGGCCACCTTCGCCGCCCAGGGCAAGCATGCCGACGCGCTGGGCAAGCTCAAGGGCTGGGCCTATGAGATCGGCTCATGGAAAGAAAAGGCCCTGGTGCCGACGCTGGACGACCTGAAGGCGGCCGTGCCGGCCGCGAGCAGCGCGCCGATCCAAATGCCGGGCCACGTGCCGATGCCGACGCAGATGCCGGTTCCGATGCCGGCGCCCCCGCCGGCCCCGGCCGCGCCGAAGTAGGCCGCGAATACCCCGCGCGCCCGCTGGTCGGCATCGGCGTCGCGGTGCTGCGGCCGGGGGCGGCGCTGCTGGTGCGGCGCGGCCGCC
>JAFKFJ010000106.1 GCA_017307335.1 Alphaproteobacteria bacterium
GACCGCGCTGAACAACGTCAGCGTCGTCGTGCCGCAGGGCGGCGTGGTCGCGGTGATCGGGCCGAACGGCTCGGGCAAGTCCACGCTGTTCAACGTCATCACCGGCCTGGTGCCGGCGAGCGCCGGCAGCATCCGCTTCGCAGGTGCGGCGATCGGCGGCCTGCCGCCGCACCGGGTGCTGGCGTGCGGGCTCGCGCGCACGTTCCAGAATATCCGGCTGTTCAACAATCTTTCGGTGCTCGACAACGTCATGATCGGCCGCCACGCGCGGCTCGGCACCGGCACGATCGGCGCGATCCTGCGCCCGCCGCGCACCCGCGCGGAGGAGCGCGGCGCCTATCAGTTCGCGCTCGACATTCTGACCCTGTTCGGCAACCGCCTGCTGCCGCGCGCGACGCAGCCGGTCTCCACGCTGTCCTACGCGAACCGCCGGCGCGTGGAGATCGCCCGCGCGCTCGCCAGCGGCCCGCGGCTGCTGATGCTGGACGAGCCGACCGCGGGCATGAACCCTGCCGAGACGCTGGAACTGGCCGAGCAGATCAAGAGCCTGCATGCGCAGGGCCTGACCATCCTGCTGATCGAGCACAAGCTGGATGTGGTCACGCAGCTTGCCGACACCGTGATCGTTCTCGATCACGGCGAGAAGCTCGCGGAAGGGCGGCCGGAGGAGGTGCGGCGCAACGACGCGGTGCTGACCGCCTATCTCGGCCGGGCGGCGCGGGAGGCGGCGCGTGCCGCGTGAGAGCGCCGCCCCGCTGCTCGAGTTCCGCGGCGTGCACACATACTATGGCGACCTGCATGTGCTGAAGGACGTGAACTATTCCATCGCGCGGGGGGAAATTGTCGCTCTGCTCGGCGGGAATGCGTGCGGCAAGTCGACCACGATGAAGACGATCATGGGCGTGGTGCGCCCCGCGCGCGGCACGGTGCTGTTCGAGGGTGCTGCCATCGAGCGCCTGCCGACGGCCGAGCGGGTGCGGCGCGGCATCGCGCCCGTGCTGGAGGCGCGGCGGCTGTTCCCGCGCATGACCGTGTTCGAGAACCTCGAGATGGGCGCTTACACGCGCCCGCGCGGGCCGGACTTTGCAGCGGACCTGGAGCGCGTCTACGCACTGTTTCCGCGCGTCAAGGAGCGGCGTGCGCAGCTTGCCGGCACGCTTTCGGGCGGCGAGCAGCAGATGGTCGCGATCGGCCGCGCGCTGATGGCCCGACCGCGGCTGATCTGCATGGATGAACCGTCGATGGGCCTGTCGCCGCTGTTCGTGGAGCAGGTGTTCGACATCATCCAGGCGATCAACGCGCAGGGCACGACCATCTTCATGGTCGAGCAGAACGCGGCGATGGCGCTGGCCATCGCGCATCGTGCCTATGTGCTGCAAACAGGGCAGGTAGTCCTATCCGGCAGTGCTGGCGAATTGCGGGACAATCCTGCGATCCGCGAAGCATATCTCGGGGAATTGCAGGTGACGGCAGGATAGTCTCTCGACTCGGCAGCGGCCGGGGATGCCACCAGCGATTGACACGTTCCGCTGCGCGTCTGCTAACTGGCGCGCAACCAAAAATGGCGCGCTGGCGCCGGAGGAATCGCCATGAAATCGTTATGGATGACGGCCATCGGGGCCGTCGCGTTTGGCGTTTGTGCAAGCTTTGTTCCGCTCAGCGCCGCCTCGGCGGCGGACGCGCCCATGGCAGGCATTCCCCAGGGTGAGGCCGTGCAGCCCTGGGGCCTGCCGCCGCCGCCGCCCGGGATCGGGCCGGTGGAGCTGTTCGCCGACATCCACGACAAGCCGCAGGGGAAGTTCCTTGAAGGCGGGGCGTTCGACAAGGACGGGAATTTCTGGTTCGTCGCCATCGACACCGGCTGGGTGTCGTACCTGACGCCGGACGCGAAGCTGGTGCCGGTGTTCAACTGCGACCCGCCGCCTGAGTTCGGCTTCAAGTGCGAGCCGCAGGGCACGCGCTGGCATGACGGGAAGCTGTATCTGACCACCCGCCATGTCGGCATCCTGGTCTATGACCCGGAGACGAAGAAGTTCAGCTCGGTGGTGTCGACGTTCCGCAACCAGATGTTCAAGGGGCCGAACGACCTCGACTTCGACGCCGACGGCAACCTCTACTTCACCGACCCGTGGGGAACCGGGGCCGGGCCCGACCAGCCCGACCAGCAAGGCGCCGTCTACCAGTATTCGAAGGACGGCATCCTGCGGCGCCTGATCTCCACCGGCAGCTTCCCGAACGGCGTCGCGGTGTCGCCGGACAACGGCACGCTGGCCGTCGCCGACTATGCGTCCAACCGGATGCTCTACTACTCGTTCCTGAACGGTCCGGGGCCGGCTTGCGCCAACTGTGCCAAGGACCCGTCGCACACGACGTTCTTCTTCGCGCGTGCCGGCAGCTACAACCCCGGCGCCGGCGGTCCGGACGGCATCCACTACGACGTGAAGGGCAACCTCTGGGCGATGATGGGCATCGGCGGGATCATGGAATATGACCCGCGCGGCGTGATCATCGGCTACGTGCCGCTGCCGAACGGCGATCCGGCGGGCACGAACTTCGCGTTCGGTGGCCCGAACAACCAGTACATCTACATGGAAGGTGCAGTGAGCGGCACGGTGTACCGCTTCAAGGCGCCCTATCCAGGCCTGATCGGCCCCGGCGGCGACCGCCTGCCGGCCCAGCACTGATCGTGCGCCACGACCGGCCGGGGCGGACCTCGCCCCGGCCGGCGTACGCGAGTACGGGCGGCCCGGGTCGCGCTTGCTGAGTTGCGCGGCGGCGGAGTAACGTTTCGTTGAAGGACGCCGGCGGACCATTGGGGCGCCCATCTCCGGGAAGTTGGCATGCTGAAACTTGCCGCCTGCGTCACCGAACAGCACGATCTGCGTCTCGTCGGTCTGGCTGTGCTCGTGTGCCTGCTGGCGGCCACCACCGCGGTCAGCCTGCTTGCGCGCGCTCTCGGCACGACGGGGCGGGTTCGGATCGGCTGGACGTGCGGCGCCGGGATCGCCTTCGGTGCCGGCGTTTGGGCGACGCATTTCATCGCGATGCTTGGATATCTGCCGACGGTCGGACTCGGGTTCGGGCTTGGCTATGACGTGCCGCTCGTGGCGCTCTCGCTCGCGGTCGCTCTTGCCGGCATCACGGCGGCGTTCTTGGTGGCGCTGCGCGGCGGCATGGTGTGGGCGGCGGCCGGCGGGGCAATACTCGGCCTCGGCATCGGCTGCATGCATTTCCTCGGCGTGGCGGCGTTGCAGTCCATGGTGGTCGTCCAGTATGCCGCAGGCTATTGCGTGGCGGCGTGGCTCGCGGGTGTCGCGTTCGGGCTGCCCGCGCTCTGCCTCGCGGTGCGTCGCCGGTTCGTCGCCGCCGCGGCGCTCGCCGCGCTCGCGGTCGTCGGGCTGCATTTCACCGCCATGACCGGAACCACGATGCTCGTGCTCGGCAGCGGCATCGGGGCCACCAATGTACTCGGCGGCGCGCCCCTCGCAGGCATGGTTGCCGCGGTCGTGCTGTGCATTCTGGTGGCGAGCCTGATCGCCGCGGTGACGGACGGCTATCTCGAACGGCGCGGCCGGGCGGAGGCGGAGCGCCTGCGGCGCTTCGCGGACTCCACGTTTGAGGGCATTTTGTTTATGCGCGACGGCGTTGTCACGGACGTCAACGCCCCGCTCTGCCGGATGCTCGGCCGGCCGCCCGCGGAGATCGTGGGCCTCCGGCTGGAGGAATTCGTGCTCCGCCCGCGCAATGCGCCGCCGAACGCGGCGAGCACCGCGGAGGCGGAGCTCGTCGATGCTGCCGGAGACACCCGACCGATCGAAGTCCTGATCCGCAAAGTTGACGAAAGCAGCGGCGAGGCGGTGATGGCGGTGCGCGACCTCACCGACTGGCGGAAGGCGGAGCAGCGCATCCAGCATCTCGCACATCACGACAGCCTGACGGGGCTTGCCAACCGCACGCTGTTCCGCGACCGGCTGGCGCAGGCCATGGCGCTCGCGGAGCGTTCCGCGCGCGGCATCGCACTCCTCTGCCTTGATCTCGACGGGTTCAAGGCCGTGAACGACCTGATGGGCCACCCGGTCGGCGATGCGGTGCTGGTCGAGGTGGGCAACCGGCTGGTCGCGTGCCTGCGCGAGTCCGACACCATCGCGCGGCTCGGCGGCGACGAGTTCGCGATCGTGCTCTCCTTCGTCGACCAGCCGCGCGCGGCGGCGGGGCTCGCGGCGCGGGTGGTGGAGCTGCTCGCCGAACCGTTCGAGGTTGCGGGCCAGCGCGTCTGCATCGGCACCAGCATCGGCGTGGCGATGTACCCCTCCGATGCCGCCGCGCCGGAGACGCTGCTGCGCAACGCCGACCTCGCCCTCTATCGCGCCAAGCACGACGGCAAGGGCACGTTCCGCTTCTTCGAGCAGGCGATGGACGAGCGGCTGCAGCAGCGGCGCATGATGGAGCAGGAGCTGCGCCTCGCCATGCTGCGCGAGGAGTTCAGCCTGGACTATCAGCCGCTGTTCGACGGCGCCTCGCTCGCGATCGAAGGGTTCGAGGCGCTGCTGCGCTGGCAGCACCCCGCAGGGGGGCGCATCTCGCCGGGCGAATTCGTGCCGGTGGCGGAGGAGTGCGGACTGATCGTCCCGCTCGGGCGGTGGGTGCTGCACAGCGCGTGTGCCGAGGCGGCGTCCTGGCCGATGCCGTGGCGGGTCGCGGTGAACCTTTCGCCCGCACAGTTCAAGCAGCGCGACCTTGCGCAGATGGTCGGCCAGATCCTGAGGGAGACGGGCCTTGCCGCGCGGCGGCTCGAACTGGAGATCACGGAGGGGATCCTGATCGACGATTCGGCGCGCGCGCTGGTGATCCTGGGCGAGCTGAAGGCACTCGGCGTGCGCATCGCGCTCGACGATTTCGGCACCGGCTATTCCAGCCTGAGCTATCTGCGCCGCTTCCCGTTCGACAAGCTGAAGATCGACGCCTCCTTCGTGCGCGCGCTGAGCGAAGGGGGCGAGGCGGAGGCGATCGTGCGTGCGATCATGGCGCTCGGCCGCAGCCTCGGTCTCTGCGTGACTGCCGAGGGGGTTGAGACCGAAGATCAGCTTGCCCGGCTACGGGCCGAGCATTGCGACGAGGTGCAAGGCTTCCTGCTGGGCCGCCCGATGCCGCCGGACGCGCTGCCGATGCGGCAACCGGTGCCGGGGGGCCTCACCGCGACCGCCTGAGCCCTCAGGCCGCGGCAGCGGCGAGCAGCTCCTTCGCCAACCGCTCCCACTCCGCGGTGAGCGCATCGGCAGCGGGTGCACGGCCGGCGCGCGCATACCAGTACCGGGCGTTGTCGGCGTCGCCTTCCTTGCGGTGCAGATAGGCATGCACGGCGGCGCCGGCGTCGTCGTCCTGGTCCTGCGCGCAGGTGTGGGCGCGGCCCCAGTCGCCCTTGGCGTCCCACCAGAGGCCCTCCAGAGCGAAGCCGAGGCCCGGCGGCGGCGCCGGTGCCGCCAGGGAACTGCGGAATGCGTCCAGGTCCATCGCTCAACCCTCCAGCAGGCGGCGCAGCTTCGTCACCGCCAAATCAGGGGTGGTGAGCACGGGTCGTCCGGTCAAGGCGGCGACCGCCGGGGCGGCGCGGGCGAGGCTGAACTGGGCGAGCGCGATCACGTCACAGCCGCCAGGCGCGTGGACCAGCGCGACACGCATCGGCGTTCAGCCAGAGGGGCAGCGGACCAGCGGGTTCGGGAAGTCCTTGCAGCCGGGGAAGGTGATTTCGTTGTTCGTCCGCCGCTGCACGACCAGCCCGTCCCGGTCGCCGCAGCCGAAGCCGACGGCGAGCGGCGGCGCCTGCAGGCCGAGGAGGGGGTTCGCCGCCGTTGGCGGCGCAGCCACCGGGGCGAAGCGGAATTCGGTGCGGCCGGACGCGGTGCGCGCCGTCGCGATCACCCGCTCGATGTAGGTCACGTCCGTGAGCGTGGCGCGCATGACCACGTCGCGGGTGAAGATCACGGTCGGCTGCGCGAGGCAGGCCTGGGCGCTGATGTTCGACGGGACCGGGAACAGCCCGCCGGTCCAGGTGCCGAACAGCCACGCATGCGGGGGCGCCGCGGCCTGCGCGGGGCCGGGCGTCGGGGCGGCGAGGGCGAGGGCGAGGGCAAGGCAGGCGGCGCGGTGGCGCATGGTCACGGTCCCGGCGATGCTTGGTGGCGGCGACGATAGCCGTGCGGGGCGGGCGACGGCCAGAGCGCGCAGCGACCTGTGCTGCTCGCGACACTGAAGGTTGCCCCGGCTGCCGCA
>JAFKFJ010000107.1 GCA_017307335.1 Alphaproteobacteria bacterium
GCAACACCCTTGGGATTCTTGCCCTCCTGTTCTGCATGGCCGCGATCGCGGTGGTGGCACTGCATTGGATCCGTGCACAGCCGCACATCGCAGGGTGGGACGAGCTTCAGTACATCCTGCTCGGCGTCAAGGATGCGTTCGTGCGGCGCACTGAAGGCTGGGGCGCCTACCGCGACACGCTGTTCAACGAGTATCGCTGGGCAACGCCGGGGCCGCGGCTGCTGGCTCTGCCGATGTCGCTGCTGCACGCGCTGGCGCCCACGCCGATGCGCCTGCTCTCCGCGGGTTTGCTGCTGATTTCGCTCGGCGTGCTGTTCGACGCGCTGCGGCGGATCGCGCCGCAGGGCGCCGCGGCTGCGGCGACGGCGATCATCGCGGTCAGTCCGCAGATGACGATGGTCGCCGAGAACTACATGTCGGAGGCGCTGGCGATGCCGGCGCTCGCGGTGCTGATCTGGTGCCTGGTGCGAGAGATTGCGGTGGGACCCGCGGGCCTCGCGAACATGGTGCTGCTGGGCGCCGCCATCGGCATCGGCCTGCTCGCGCGCTTCAGCTTCGTGCCGGTGTCCGCCGGCGCGCTGCTGTTCCTGCTTTGGCGCGCGGCGGTTTCGGACGAGCCGCAGCGTTCCCTGCTGCGCATCATGCTTGCGCTGTTCGTCGCGACGCTGATCGCGTGGCCGTTCTACGCCTACAACGGTGTGCGCTACGCGAGCTATGCGCGCTTCGCCCTGTCCTTCCCGCTCGACCTGCTGCCGTCGAACGGCACGCTCGACTTCGCATGGCGCTGGTCGGGCGTGCTGCTGCGCGAGGTGTTCGGCGTCTTTGCCGCGCCGGTGGTGGTCCTCGGCGTCGGCGCGGCGCTTTGGTCGCTGCTGCCGAGGCTCGTGCGCACCTGGCGGCGGCCGGATGCGGCGACGCTCGCGTTCGTCGTCGCGCTGCTGCTGACGGTGCCGACGTTCGTCAGCACGGCCATCGGCAGCAATCAGAACCCGCGCTATCTCGTGGGGGTGCTGCCGCCGCTCGCACTGCTGCTCGCGGCCGGCTTCGTGGTTCACCGGCCGCTGGCGGCCTTGGCCGGGTTGCTGGCGGTCGTTCAAGCCGCCGTGATGCTCGCCTTCGTCTGGCGGCCCGCGCCCGATTGGGCGCCCCCCTGGGCGCCGTTGCAGGCGCTTGCGGCGCTGTCGCAGCGGCCGAACCCGCGGTGCGATTTCGGCCCGGTGATCGCGCTCGCGCGCCAGAGCGGAGAGGCCGCGCCGATCGTGCGGCTGATCGGCGACTCCGACGCCTTCACACACATTCAGGTGGAGATGCAGGCGTATCAGCAGAACTTGCCACTCAACGCGCTCCCCGCCGTCACGGCGCCGGATCTCGCGAAGATGATCGCCCTGACGCCGGACGACGACGTGCTGCTGGTGCTTGAGCCGCCGGACCCGCCGCGCTGGCACCATCCGGCGCTGCCGGACCCGAACCGGATCACGCCGCAGATCCTGGCCGCGGTGACGGCGAGCGGCGCCTTCACCGAAGTGAAGCTGCCCCCCACCGAGGGCATCTGCCGCATGCGAGCGTTCGTCCCGCACGCCAAGCTCGACCCCGCGCGGCGCGCGGCGCTGCTGCGCGCGCTACACTGAGGCCGGCACCCGCTCCCACTGCCTGGAGCGCGCCGAGGCGAGCACTGCATCCGTAACCTCGTCGGTCGCGAGTGCGTCGCGGAAAGTCGGCGCCGCCGGCGCGCCCTTCGCGAGCCCTTCGAGGAAGTCGGCGACCTGGTGGATGAACGTGTGCTCGTAGCCGATCTGCAGGCCCGGCACCCACCAGTGCTTCATGTACGGATGGTCGCCGTCGGTGATATGCAGCGCGCGCCAGCCGCGCACCTGCCCCTCGTCGCGATGGTCGAAATACTGCAGACGGTGCAGGTCATGCAGGTCCCAGAAGATCGAGGCGTGCTCGCCGTTGATCTCCAGCGTGTAGAGCGCCTTGTGGCCGCGTGCGTAGCGCGTCGCCTCGAACGTCGCGAGCGAGCCGTTGGCGAAGCGCGCCAGGAACGCGCTCGCGTCGTCGATGCCGACCGGCGTGATCTTCCCCGTGAGTGTATGCATCCGCTCCTTGATGAAGGTCTCGGTCATCGCGGTGACTTCGGCGATGCCGCCGTTCAGCCAGAGCGCGGTGTCGATGCAGTGCGCCAGCAGGTCCCCGGTGACGCCGCTGCCGGCCACCGCGGCATCGAGCCGCCACAACCCGGCACCGCCCTGCGGCAGATCCTTGGAGATCGTCCAGTCCTGCAGGAACTTCGCCCGATAGTGAAAGATACGGCCGAGCCGCCCCTCGTCCACGAGATGCTTGGCGAGCGTCACCGCCGGCACGCGGCGGTAGTTGTACCAGACCATGTTGGGCACGCCGGCCTTCTCGACCGCCGCCACCATGCGCGCCGACTCCGCCGCGCTGCGGCCGAGCGGCTTCTCGCACATCACCATCTTGCCCGCCTCCGCCGCCGCGACCGCGATCTCCGCGTGCGTGTCGTTGGGGCTGGCGATGTCGATGAGGTCGATGTCCCTGCGTGCGATAAGCCGGCGCCAGTCGGTCTCGGTGCTCGCATAGCCCCACCGGTCGGCGAAGCCGCGCACCGCGTCGGCGCTGCGCGCGCACACGGCGGCAAGCACCGGGCGATGGCCGACATCGAAGAACTGGTTCACCTGCCGGAAGGCGTTCGAATGCGTGCGGCCCATGAAGCCGCAGCCGATCAGGCCGACATTCAGCGTCTTCTGCGCGCTCACGGGTTGGCCTCCCAGCCATGCGCGTCGCGGACACGGATCATCACGCGCAGGATGTCGTTCCAGGTCTCGGGCTGCATCATCACCGCGTTCGGAAACATGCAGCCGTCCCAACAGATGTGCTGGAAGGCGCGGGTCGGGGCGCCATCCGGCCCGCGCAGCCACCAGCCGGCATCGCGCACGATGTCGAGCTTGCCGTTCGCGTCGGTGGCCAGGCAGTGCCGGCCGGTCTTGTCGTGGGAGCCCATGCCCTTCACGGTGGCGTCGTTCTGCGCGACGTGGAAGTCGATCGTCCAGGGCCGCAGCGCGTCGGTCATCGTCTTCAGCGCGGCTTCCAGCGTCTCGCGCTGCCACGCGAAGTTCTCGGGCAGGATGCGGTCTTCCGGCGCGTTGTAGCCGAGCGTGTAGAGCAGCGTGTGCGCCATGTCGGCCTGGAAGCCCATCGTCTTCGGCCGCCCGGTCGCCTCCAGCAGTGCCACCATGTGCTTCCAGCCGTGCATCCCGCCCCAGCAGATCTCCCCCTCCGCCGCCAGCCGCTCGCCGAAATCGTCGGCGACGTCGCAGGCGGCGCGGAACGTCTCGGCGATCAGCTTCGTGTTGCCCACCGGGTCCTTCGCCCAGGCATCGACGCCGGTCGCGGAGTCGATGCGGATCACGCCGTACGAGCGCACGCCAAGCTCGCGCAGCCGGCGGCCGATCCGGCACGCCTTGCGCACCATCTCCACGAACCGCGCCCGCTCCTCCGCGCTCCCCATGGCCGAGCCGCCGCCCACGGGTGGCCAGACCGGCGCGACGATGGAGCCGATCCGGAGCTGGTAGCCGGATACCTTGTCGGCGAGCCGCTTCAGCGCGTCGTCATCGGCGTCGATGCTGGTGTGCGGATCGGCGGCGAAGATGTCCACGCCCTCGAACTTCTGCCCGTCCACCTCGGCCGCGGCGGTGAGCGCCAGCATCGTGTCGAGGTCGATCGGCGGCTCGCTGTCGGGCCCCTTGCCGACAAGGCCGGGCCACATGGCGTTGTGCAGCCTGGGATAGTCGTGCCGTGCGCTGCTCATGGTCGTTCCTCGATCCCTTTGGCCACATGGAAGCCGCAACTCGTGCAGGCCGCAAGGCGTTTGCCCAGCGGCAATACATCCGGGAATAATGCCATGTTCTATCACCGCAAGGAGCTGATTGGCCAAGTCAAGGTCGGTCAGCCAGACCCGAGATTCGCCCAACTCTGCCTGGAGCAGTTCGGTGGTGCCACCGGCGAGTTGACGGCAGCACTACAATATTGGGTGCAGTCCTTTCACGTGGAGGACGCCGGCATTCGCGACATGCTGCAGGACATTGCCATTGAAGAGTTCGGCCACCTGGAGATGGTGGGCAAGCTGATCGAGCAGCACACGCGCGGGCTGAGCGAGGCGGATGTGTTCGCCTCGCCGCTGTTCCGCATCCGCGGCATCGGCCCGCATTTCCTCGACAGCCAGGGCCAGGCCTGGACCGCCGCCTATATCAACGAGGGCGGCAACGTGGTGCGCGACCTGCGGGCCGACATTGCCGCCGAGGCCGGCGCGCGGCAGACCTATGAGGCGCTGATCAAGGCGACCACCGACGAGGGCAGCAAGAAGGCGCTGACGCACTTGCTGACGCGGGAGGTGTCGCACACGGCCATGTTCATGCAGGCGCTGGATCGGATGAACAAGCTGACCGATCCGATCTTCGGCAACATCGCGCCGGACGAGACGGTCGACGTCTATTTCGACCTCTCCAAGAACGGCATGGACCAGCGCGGTCCGTGGAATCAGGAACCTCGCTTCCGCTTCGACGCGAACCCGAAGCCGCACGGCGGCCTGCCGCCCGATCCGGTCAATCCCGACGACGAGCGTGGCCGGCTCAAATCCGAGAAGCTCGCGGCCCGGTGATAGCATGCTGCCGGCGCCCCACCCCGGCCGGTGGGGCGCCCGTCGGTCACCTACTCCGCGGCCCGGTCCGGCGCGCCAAGCTCCCGCAGCATCGCCTCGCGCATCAGGAATTTCTGCATCTTGCCGGTCACCGTCATCGGAAACTCCTGCACGAAACGAACGTGGCGCGGCACCTTGTAGTAGGCGATCTGGTCACGGCAGAAGGCGCGGACCTCGTCCGCATCCATCGTCTCGCCCGCGCGCAGCTTGATCCAGGCGCAGATCTCCTCGCCGAACTTCTCGTCGGGCACGCCGAACACCTGCACGTCGACGATCTTCGGGTGGCGATAGAGGAACTCCTCGATCTCGCGCGGATAGACGTTCTCGCCGCCACGGATGACCATGTCCTTGATCCGGCCGACGATCGCGCAGTAGCCCTCGGCGTCGATCGTGGCCAGGTCGCCGGTGTGCATCCAGCCGGCGCGGTCGATCGCCTGCGCCGTCCGTTCATCATCGTCCCAATAGCCGAGCATGACCGAATAGCCGCGCGTGCACAGTTCGCCCGGCTGGCCTGCCGGCACGATGCGGCCTTCGGCGTCGACGACCTTCGCCTCCAGATGCGGATGAATTTTTCCCACCGTGGAAACGCGGCGTTCGACCGGCGCATCGAGGCCGGTCTGGAAACTCACCGGGCTCGTCTCGGTCATGCCATAGGCAATCGTGATGTCGCGCAGGTGCATGAGCGACATCGCCCGTCGCATCACCTCGATCGGGCAGGGGGAGCCGGCCATGATGCCGGTCCGCAGGCTGCCGAGGTCGAATGTGTTGAAGTCGGGATGCCCCATCTCGGCAATGAACATGGTCGGCACGCCATACAGCGCGGTGCAGCGTTCCTCCGCCACCGTCTGCAGCACCGCCAGCGCGTCGAACCCCTCGCCGGGGAACACCATCGCCGCGCCATGCGTGACGCAGCCGAGCACGCCCATCACCATGCCGAAGCAGTGATAGAGCGGCACCGGGATGCACAGCCGGTCATCCTCCGTGAGCTGCATGCCCTCGGCGGTGAAGAACCCGTTGTTGAGGATGTTGTGGTGCGTGAGCGTCGCACCCTTCGGCGCGCCGGTGGTGCCCGAGGTGAACTGGATGTTGATCGGGTCATCGAATTGCAACTGCGCGCCCAGCGCCGCCAGCCGCTCGCGCGCCGCGGCGTCGCCCGCGGCGGCCACTTCGGCGAAGGCGAAGCTGCCGGGGATGCTGTGCGCGCCGATCTGGATCACGATCTCGAGGCTCGGCACCCGCGCCGCGCGCAGCCGGCCCGGAGCGCATTGCGCAAGCTCCGGCAGGAGCGCAGCGAGCATCGCTGCGTAGTCACTGCTCTTGAACGCAGTCGCGCTGATCAGCGCGCGGCAGCCGACCTTGGTCAGCGCGTATTCCAGTTCGTGCAGCCGATAGGCGGGGTTGATCGTCACCAGGATCATCCCCGCGCGCGCGGTGGCAAGCTGGGCGATCACCCATTCGGCGTTGTTGGGCGACCAGATGCCGACCCGGTCGCCCCTTGTCAGGCCGGGCGCGAGCAGCCCGGCCGCAAATGCGTCGACCGCATCGAGCAGGCC
>JAFKFJ010000108.1 GCA_017307335.1 Alphaproteobacteria bacterium
CGGCGGCGATCAGCCCGCAGAGAATGGCGAACGCGCCCCACACCGCCGCGCCGCCGCCGGCCGGGCCGTGCGAGACGACGTCGATCAGGTGCTTGACCCCGTACTGGGTCGAGACCGCGAACACCACCGCGCAGAACACCGAGCCCAGCACCACGGCATGGCCGGCCGCGTGCCGGCCGACATAGTGCAGCAGGAACCGAAGCGGGCGCTTGCGGAGACGGATCAGGGAGGCGGAGGAAGAAGAGAAATCCACTGCGGCGCTCTCTATTCCACACGGGCGGCGGGAGGCCACCCGAGACAGGGGACTCAACGACCGCATTGCGGCGCAAATTTGGCCGCTCCGGAAAAATGCGCCGCGCTTTCGCCATGAAGGCCGCCCAGTTTGCGGTGTCATGCGCATTGCCCAGATCGCCCCCCTGTTCGAGCCGGTTCCGCCGCCCCGCTACGGCGGCACCGAGCGTGTCGTGCACTGGCTGACCGAGGCACTGGTCGCCCAGGGGCACGACGTCACCCTCTTTGCCACCGGGGATTCGACGACCTCGGCACGGCTGGTCGCGACGCGCGAGCGGGCGCAGCGTTTCGTGCCGAATTTCGAGGAGAACGGCGCGCCCTACATGCGCCTGCTGGAGCTGGTGTTGCGCGAGGCGCACGAGTTCGATGTGCTGCACTTCCACATCGACTTCTGGCCGCTGTCGCTTTTCGCGCGCCAGGCGACGCCGTTCCTGAGCACGCTGCACGGCCGGCTGGACCGGGACTGGGTGCGCGGCATCTACGACCTGTTCCCGACCGCGCCGCTGGTCTCGATCTCCGACGCCCAGCGCGCGCCGGTGCCGCATCTGGGCTGGGCGGGGACCATCCATCACGGCATGCCCGCCAACCTGCTGACGCCGCAGCCGGCGAAGCAGGACTATCTCGCCTTCCTCGGCCGCATCTCGCCCGAGAAGGGGATCGAGCACGCGATCCGCATCGCCCGCGCCACCGGCCTGAAGCTGCGGGTCGCCGCCAAGGTCGGCGAGGAGGATGCGGCGTACCACGCGAATGTCATCGCGCCGCTGCTCGGCACCGATGCGGTCGAGTTCGTGGGCGAAATCGACGACGCGCAGAAGCCGGCGTTCCTTTCCGGTGCCAAGGCGCTGCTGTTCCCGATCGACTGGCCGGAGCCTTTCGGCCTCGTCATGATCGAGGCGATGGCCTGCGGCTGTCCGGTGATCGCGTTCCGCCGCGGCTCGGTGCCCGAGGTGGTGGAAGAGGGTCTCACCGGCTTCGTCGTGGATGATGTCGAAAGCGCGGTGGCGGCGGTGCGCCGGCTGGACGCGATCGACCGCGCCGCCGTGCGCACGCGGTTCGAGACGCGGTGGACGGCGTGGCGGATGGCCGAGGAATACGTGGCGCTCTACCAGCGCCTCGCGCGGCCGGCGCGTCCGAAACTGCGCGCCGTGGGTACGTAAAACGTAAGCAACGCCGGGGCATGCGCCGCGTTTTGGCCATGTTCGCGACGTAGATGTTCAGACGAGCGGGTTCCGTCCCGCATGTAACCGAGAGGGAAACCGCCCATGCGCATCGCGCAGATTGCGCCGCTGTTCGAAGCCGTGCCGCCGAAGCTGTACGGCGGCAGTGAACGCGTCGTCGCGGCCCTGACCGAGGAGCTGGTTGCGCTCGGGCATGATGTGACGCTGTTCGCAAGCGGCGATTCCGTGACGAGCGCGAAACTGGATGCGCCGTGGCCGCGCGCCCTGCGGCTCGATCCTGACGTGCGCGACTGGGTCGCGACGTATGCGCTGATGATCGAGTATGTCCGCCAGCGTGCGCAGCAGTTCGACGTGCTGCACTTCCATCTCGACTACTGGCCGAACTCCGTGTTCAGCCGCCAGCCGGTGCCGTTCGTCACCACGCTGCACGGCCGCCTCGACCTGCCCGAGTTCGCCGCCGTCTACCGCCTGTTTCCGCAGGCGCCGGTGGTCTCGATCTCCGACAGCCAGCGCGCGCCGCTGCCCGATCTCAACTGGGTCTCCACCGTCTATCACGGCATGCCGGAGAAGCTGGTGTATCCGGTTGACGTGGAGCCGAGCTATTTCGCCTTCCTCGGCCGCATCTGCCCGGAGAAGGGGATCGAGCGGGCGATCCGGATCGCCAAGGCCTGCGGCGTGAAGCTGAAGGTCGCGGCGAAGGTCGACAAGGTCGACCGCGAGTACTACGAGGCCGAAGTGGCGCCGCTGCTCGCCGACGCCAATGTCGAGTTCATCGGCGAGATCAACGACGCGCAGAAGCCGGCCTTTCTCTCCGGCGCCAAGGCGCTGCTGTTCCCGATCAACTGGCCGGAGCCGTTCGGCCTCGTCATGATCGAGGCGATGGGTTGCGGCTGCCCGGTGATCGCGTTCCGCAACGGCTCGGTCCCTGAGGTGATGGAGGACGGCGTCACCGGCTTCATCGTGGACGATCTGGACCAGGCGATCGCGGCCTGCCGCCGGCTGGACACGATCGACCGCGCCGGCGTGCGGCGCGCGTTCGAGCGGCGCTTCACCGCGCGGCGGATGGCCGAGGACTATGTCGATGTCTACGAGCGCCTGATCCATGCCGGCCGGCCGCAGCTACGCGCCGTCGGCGACTGAGCTACCTTCGCGCCGGGGCGACGACGTCGCCTTCGCGCCGGGGCGATTGAGGCGCCGGCGCCGCACCGTTATCACTCCCCGTGGCGCGTCGCGGCGCCGCGGGGAGGAATCAAGTGGCGAGCTTTCTCGGGCTTGATGTCGGCACGTCGTCGGTCAAGGCGCTGCTGATCGACGCGGCGCAGCGCGTGGCCGGGGTGGCCTCCGCGCCGCTCGAGGTTTTCCGCCCGCAGCCGCTGTGGTCCGAGCAGGACCCCGAGGACTGGTGGCAGGCGACGCTGGTCGCCATCGCCGCGGTGCGCGCGGCGGCGCCGGAAGCGTGGGTGGCGCTCGCCGGCATCGGGCTGTCGGGCCAGATGCATGGTGCGACGCTGCTCGACGGTGCGGGGCGCGTGCTGCGCCCGGCCATCCTGTGGAACGACGGCCGCAGCGGAGCGGAATGCGCGGAACTGCACCGCCTGGTGCCGGACCTCGCGGCGCGCGCGGGCAATATCGCCATGCCGGGCTTCACCGCGCCGAAGCTGCTGTGGGTGCGGCGGCATGAGCCGGAGGTGTTCGCCGCCACGCGGCACGTGCTGCTGCCGAAGGACTATGTACGGTACCGTCTCACCGGCGCGATGGTCTCCGACATGTCGGATGCGGCGGGCACGCTGTGGCTCAACGTCGCCGCGCGGGCCTGGGACGGTCCGCTGCTCGCCGCGTGCGGGCTCGATCGGCGCCATATGCCGGCGCTGGTCGAGGGCTCCGACGTCTCCGCGATGCTGGCGCCGGCGCTGGCCGCCGAGTGGGGCGTGGGCGCGGTGCCGGTGGCGGGCGGGGGCGGGGACAACGCCGCCTCCGCGGTCGGCATCGGCGCGGTCCGGGCCGGCGACGGGTTTCTGTCGCTCGGCACCTCCGGCGTCGTGTTCGCGGTGACGAACCGGTTCGTGGCGGCGCCGGAGCGCACGCTCCACGCCTTCTGCCACGCGCTGCCCGGGCGCTGGCACGGCATGTCCGTGATCCTCTCCGCCGCCGCCTCGCTTGCCTGGATCGCCGGGGTGCTGGGCGCGGCCGATGTGGGCGCGCTGCTGGAGCGCACCGCCGCCTGGGCCGCGGTGCCGGCCAACGCGGCGACCGCCCCGGTGTTCCTGCCCTACCTCAACGGCGAGCGGACGCCGCACAACGACCCGGAGGCGAGCGGCATGTTCGCCGGCCTCCGCGCGGGCCACGGCGCGGAGGCGCTGGTCTACGCGGTGCTGGAAGGCGTGGCCTTCGCGCTCGCCGACGGTGCTGCGGTGCTGCGGGACGCGGGTGCGCCGCTCGCCTCCTGCATGCTGGTGGGCGGCGGAGCCCGCAGCGCGTTCTGGGGCCAGATGCTGGCCGACGTGCTCGGCCTGCCGCTCGCATTGCCGGAGGGGGCGGAGACCGGAGCGGCGCTCGGCGCAGCCCGGCTCGCGATGCTCGCGGCCGGGGCCGGCGACGAGGCGAGCGTCTGCGCGCCGCCGCCGGTGCGCGAGACCTTCCGGCCCGACGCGGCGCGGGCGGCGCGCTACGCCCCGCGGCTCGCGCGGTTTCGCGCGCTTTATCCGGCCGAGCGCGCTGCCCGCGCTTGACGCCGCCGCCGGTCCGCCTACCCTCGTTTCCAATAAGACGGCGATCGGGAGGCAGACATGGCCGACGTCCATATTCGCAATGCAATGATTTTCGACGGCAGTGGCGGCGCGTTGCGGCCCGGCGAGGTCATCATCCGTGGCAACCGCATCCGCACCGTGGCCGATGCCGGCGCCAGCCTGCAGGCGGCCGGTTGCGAGGTGATCGACGCGCAGGGCATGACGCTGATGCCCGGCATGGTCGAGGGCCACGCGCACCCGAGCTTCTGCGGCGCGCAGCGCAACACCGACCTCGGCGACATCCCGCCGGAGGAGCATCTGCTCGCCACGATGCGCAACGCCGAGCTGCTGCTCGACCACGGCTTCACCAGCCTCTATTCGGCGGCGAGCTCCAAGCTGCGGCTGGATATCGTGACGCGCAACGAGATCAATGCCGGCCGCGCGAAGGGGCCGCGCCTGCGCGCCTCCAGCCCCGAGATCACCGTGACCGGCGGGCTGGGCGACGAGGACCAGGCGCACCAGACGCGCAGCAGCTTCGGTCTGATCGCGAACGGGCCGGACGAGGTGCGCCGCGCCGCGCGCATCTGCATCCGCGAGGGCACCGACAACATCAAGGTCAACATCTCCGGCGACGACTTCGTCAAGCCCGCCAAGGGCGCGATGACAGTGATGAGCGAGGCGGAGGTGCGCGCGGCGGTAGAGACCGCGCATGATTTCGGCAAGCGCGTGAACAGCCATTCGCGCGCGGGCGAATCGGTGAAGCGTGCGCTGATCTGCGGCGTCGACGTGATCTATCACTGCGAGCACGCTGACGAAGAGGCCCTCGACATGCTGGAGGCGGCGAAGGAGCGCGTGTTCGTCGGTCCCGCAATCGGGCTGATCTGGAACACGATCCACGAGGCGGCGGAGTTCGGCATGACGCCGGAGGTGGTCGCGAACCTCGGCATGCAGCGGAACCTCGACATCGCCTGCCGCACCTATCACGCGCTGCGCAAGCGTGGCGTGCGGGTGGTGATCGGCGGCGACTACGGGTTCGCATGGACGCCGCAGGGGACGAATGCCCGCGACCTCGAGCACTTCGTCAATCTGTTCGGCTACTCGCCGGCCGAGGCGCTGGCGTGCGCCACGAAGATCGGCGGCCAGATGATGGGCGAGGAACTCGGGCTCGTGCGCGAGGGCTATCTCGCCGACCTGCTGCTCGTTGACGGCGATCCGACGCGCGACGTGCGGATCATGCAGGAGCGCGACCGGCTGGTGATGATCATGAAGGACGGCGCGTTCCACAAGCATCCGGCCACCGCAAAGCGGATGCGTGCCGCCCCGGCGGCGGAGTAGCGGCCTCTCACCCGGCGCCGGGGGCGCCGGTCCGGGCGTAGGGGATCAGCAGCAGCACCGGCACGATGTTCGCGCCGGCCAGCGCCAGCACCGCGAGCAGCATGCGGTCGGCGCCGAGGCCGCTCAGCATTGCGCCGCCCAGGACCGGCGACGCCGCCTGCGCGATCAGCGACGGCATCGCGAGGCGGCCCATCACCGTCGGATAGCCCTCGCGGCCGAAGAGCGCCAGCGGCAGCGTGCCGCGCGCGATGGAGCGGATGCCGCCGCCCGCGCCGTAGACGAGCACGGCGAGGGCGAAGAACGCGCGATCCAGCAGGAGCGCGGCAAGGCCGGCGGCAACCAGCACGGTCGCGGCGAGCATGGTCCAGACGGGATGCCCGCGCCGGCCGACGACGAACTCGATTGCGCGGGCGCCGACCTGCGCCGGGCCGAGCAGCGCCCCGAGGGCGACCGCCGCCGTCGCGTCCGCGCCGCGCGCCTGGAGCAGTGTCGGGAGCTCGACGGAGATGATGGTCATGACCAGTGCTGCAAACGTCATCGCAATCGCCGTGAGCCAGAACGGCGCGCGCCGTGCGACCGGCGCGCCCACCGGCTTCGGCGGCGGCAGGCGCCGCGCGGCACCGTGGCGCGGCAGCCCGAACAGGTAGAGCGGCAGCAGCACGCCGAGGTGCAGCGCCGCGTACGCGGCGCAGGCGCCGCGCCAGCCGAGATGGGCGGCCAG
>JAFKFJ010000109.1 GCA_017307335.1 Alphaproteobacteria bacterium
GGATACCGTGAGAGCGCGGGAAATGAGGCTTGATCCGCGCCATCTGCGCTCGCGAGAGAAGGAAAAGGTCGGACATGCAGCACCTCCGACCCTTCGAGAATCACACCCATTCGCGCCGGTGCAAGCATTTAATGGGTCCTGACACTAGAACGGGGTGAGTGAGCGCGAGCGAACTCATCCCGTTCTAGCGCGGCGCGATCGCCGCCATCACCGCGGCACGCTGGGCCGGCCCGACCTCCGCGGAGTCCAGCGCGCCCACGTGATAGGCGATCACGTCCTCCCACCCGTCGAGCAGCCAGCCGAGCCGGTCGATACTCGCTGCGAGCGTGTCGCGCGCCGTGGGCCAGTTCGCGATTGCCGGCAGCAGCTCTGCGAGGATCCCGTCGATCCGCTGCAGCAGCCGCGTCGTCTCGGCCGCCGCCTTGCCGGCGGATGCGGCCAGGCTCGCGTATGCCGCAGCCGCTTCGGCCGTCCCGTCCGCCCGGCGCGCCAGGTGACCCGCGAAGCGTGCGAGCTCCCCGGCGAGCATCCGGCGCGGGCCCGCGAGCGGCGGGCCGAAGGACTCCGCGAGGCCGACGGGGAGTATGAGCGTCGCCGCATCCTCCAGCGTCGCCACCAGCGCCTCGGGCTGAATTCCGTGCAGCCCGCAGGCGGCGGCGAACTGCGCGCGGCGGCCGGCGGTGGCCTCCAGCGCCTCGGCGCTCAGCCCGAGATCGCGGAACAGGCGGGCAACGAAGCGGCCGAGGATTTCGGTGCACCGCTCCTGCTCGCGCTGCCGGCGCCGCTCCTCCTCCGCCTGCGCCTCGGCCCCGGCGGCGCCGGACGCGGCGACATTGCGCACCGCCGCCTGCACCGCCGCCGGGGTCGCGGCGCGGGCGCGCCAGATCTCGCCATGCAGGGCGCGATCCGGCTCGCTCAGCGCGAACGTGTCCGGCACGATCGGCCAGGGCACCACATAGGTCGCCCCTTTGCCCGCGAAATCGTGCAGCAGGGCAACGAGATCGTGCTGCCGGTCCGGCCGCACGCGGGCGCCGAGCAGCTTCGTGTTCTCGAACGGCACGCTGGCGCCGCGCGGCGCGGCGGCCGGCGGCCCGTTGGGCACGTCGCGGGAGTTGCGCATTGTGTCGCCCTCCTTCGGCACGTCTCAAAATGCTGGGGCGCGGTTAACGGAGGGTGAACGCGGCGCCGGTTTCAGCCGCGGGACTGCACCACCAGCACCCAGTCGTTCGCGCCCGCCCGGTTCGCGCCGGGCGTGGTGAACGCCGTCTCGCCGGCGCCGAGCCGGGCGCCGGCCGGCTGCGTCCGGGCGGAGGTCGGGTCCCACCACTCTGCCGCCAGCGTGCCCTTCATGCCGCCCAGGTCCAGCGTCAGGTGCTGCGCGCCGGACTGGAACGGCGGCACGTAGGCGAGCAGCAGCCGCCCGTCCGGCGTCGCGGCGGCGGCGACGTAGCGCGGGCTCGGCGGCTCCGGGCTGCCGTTGTCGGACGTCACCAGGCGGCGCATGCCGGCGAGCCCGGAGGGCACGAGGTTCTGCCATGCGAGCCCGCGCATCAGCGCACCCATCCGCTGCACGTCGTGCCCGCCCGGCGCGCCCAGCGCCTTCTGCCACTCCCCGGCCTTGAACGGCCAGATCGCGCCGTGCCCGTACAGCAGCCCGTTGGTGGCGCCCGACAGCACCGCCCACCATTCGTATTTCCGCACCGACGCGGGATCGCCGGGGATCAGGTCCTCCGCTTCGTATCCCGTTTCCTTGAGGAACGCGGGCAGCGGCGGCGTGTGCTGATAGGCGAGCCGCGCCTCGTGATAGGTGGCATAGGCGCCGATCTTGTCGCCGTACGCATAGACGCCGTTGATCTCCATGAACGGCGCAAACAGCTTCTGGTCGGTGGAGAGGCTGTCGGCCATCCAGTCGCCGGTGCGCAGTTGCAGGGCCCCCGCCGCACGCATGCCGCGCAGGACCGCCAGCGCACGCTCGATGCCGGTGGTGCGGTCCGGCGCGCGCGGCCGCTCGTCGCCGTTGAAGTCGCTGCCGTCGACCCAGATGACGTTGGCGCGATCGCGGAACCGTGCGCCGAGGAACTTGCCGAATGCGTAGCAGATGGCTTCGCTGTTGACCCGGTTGATCAGGTCGTTCCACAGCCCGCGCCCGCCGTAGCCCCAGGAGACGACATACTGCACCACCAGGAACCCGTGATCCTGCGCATGCTGCATCACCGTGTCGACATAGTCCCAGTAGCGCGGGTTGGGGGTGGAGAAATCAGCGGTGCCCAGCGTGCCGTCATAGGGCCCGCCATCGACGTTCTTCAGAAACGCCAGTTCGCCGTTGGCGGCGCGGCGCGCCCGCTTGCCGAGGCTGTCATAGGTCGGATCGGCGAGGATGGCGTTGAAGCCCTGCGCCTGCCGGGCGGCGAGATAGGCATCGGCTTCGGCAAGCGGGACGTTGGCATAGATGCTCTGCGGTGAATCGCCGACGATGAAGAACGGGTGCCCGCGCTGGTCGATCAGATAGCGCCCGCCCGGTGCGACCTTCAGCGGAAAGGCCGGCGGATCGGCCGATGCCGGAATGTAGCTGGCGGCGAAGATCAGCAGCGCCAGCGCCAGGTTCGGGACTTTTCGGCTACGCCGCGCCATGCTCCCCTCCGCGAAAGGCCGGCGTGGAACGCAGCGGGCACGGTCGTGGTTGCACGCAACCCCTCAGGCGGCGGCCGCGACCTCCATGGCATCGGGCGCCAGCCAGTACTCGCCGACGACGGCGATTGTCAGCGCGAGTTTGCGAACACCCTGCGCCGGAATCTCCGCTGCGCCGTCGGTCCAGCGCCACGCGGGCTCCGCCGCGTGCCAGCCGCGCGTGAGCGCCGGACTCGCCGTATCGACCGCCTGGCCGTCGCGCCACATCTGCGCGATCGCGACGCCCAAGCGCCGCGTGTCGGCGGCGTCGGCGCGGATCTCGGCGGGGACAAAGCTTCGCGACAGCAGCCGGACTGCGCACGTGCCGGATGGCACCGCGATCTGCCAGTGCTGACCGTCGCCCTGCATCGGGATGGACCGGCCGCGCTCGTCGCGCGCCGCCAGCGCCGGGTCGCGTGTGATGCGATAGCCGAGCCGCCGCTGCGCGCGAGCGAGCAGGCGCCGGCGCAGCGCCACAACCGGCGCGCCCTCGATCAGCAGCGGCGCGCATCCCGCGGCGTGCCAGACGGCGCGCGCAAAATCCGGGTGCAGCACCGGTGCGTCGGCGCCCGCGAACTGGCCGCGGTTGCCGGTGTCGAGATAGCTCTCGCTCGCCAGGTTCTCCGCGAACACGATGTCGTGCTGCGGCAACTCGACATGCCAGTAGGTGATCGCGGCAACGCGCTGCTGCACGATGGTCGCACCGTTGACGAGATAGCGCACCGGGACCAGCGCCCCGCGCACGAACACAGCATGGTCGGGCGAGAGCAGCAGGTCGCGCCGCGGCCGGCCGGGTGCGAAGGTGTGCGCCCGCACGCGCACGGGCCAGACGTTGTCGGGGCGCGGATGGCGCGCGCAGTCCACGTGCCGCTGCCCGATCCAGATCACCGGCGCGCTGCCGCCGCCGCGCGTGCGCACCGCGTCGCCCACCCGCAGCGCCTCCACCGGCACGTCGCCGCGCGTGGTCGCGATGCGGGTGCCGGCTGCGAAACAGGGCGCGTCGTCGGCGGCGACCCAGCCTTCGATCGTCTTGAAGGCCGCGGTCGTCAGGCCGGTGAAATAGCCGGTCGTGCCGCTCGCGGAGGAGATGATGCCGACCACGCGGGGACCATCCGATTCATCGACCCACACCGGCCCGCCGCTGGAGCCCGGCCCGAGGGCCGTGCCCTGATAGAGCGTGTAGCCCGGGACCTTGGTGATGTTCTCGGAGGAACTGACCTGCGCGCCGCCCGCGCTCGTCGGGTAGCCGGACACTTCCGCGGTCCCGCCGGCGAAGTTCGATTGCAGGCCCATCGTGCCGAGGCCGGTGAACGGGTTGGCGAGGTGGATCACCGCGTAGTCGTACTGCGACCACGTGAGCGCGATCAGGTCGTCGCTGTTCTGGATGGTGTTGTAGTGCAGAACGGTGGCGGCTTCCGTGCCGTAGGGCGCGGCGCCCATGTCGTACGCCGGCGTGACCTCGACCGACGTGGCGGCGCCGTCCTGCGAGCTGTACACGACATGTGAGGCGGTCAGCACTTCGTCGGGCGCGATCAGCACGCCGGAGCCCTGATATCCGGCCCCGTTGATCGTCGTCGTCACATAGACGATCGTGTCGTAAGGATAATTCGTATACGGGCCCGCCATCGCGGCTACGTAGCATGCGACTCCGCATCCACCGCCTCACGGAACGGTGAGGCTGCGCACAGCTCTTCCATCTCCGTCAGCCGCGCCGGCCGTTCCTGCGCCAGATAGTCGGCGATCGCGCGCTTGAGGCCGGCGTGCGTGATCCAGTGCGCCGAATAGGTCGGCGCCGGCAGGTAGCCGCGCTGGATCTTGTGCTCGCCCTGTGCGCCTGCCTCGACGCGGGCGACGCCGTTGGCGATCGCGAAGTCGATGGCCCGGTAGTAGCAGAGTTCGAAGTGCAGGAACGGCCACTCGCCGCGGCAGCCCCAGTTGCGGCCATAGAGCGCATCGGCGCCGAGCAGGTTCAGCGCGCCCGCGACCGGCACGCCGCGATGGCGCGCCAGCATCAGCACCACGCGATCGCCCAGCCGCTCCGACAGCAGCGGAAAGAACTGCCGCGTCAGATAGGCGCTGCCCCATTTGCGATCGACGGTGGAGGTGTAGAACCCGTAGAATGCGGACCACTCGCGCCGGCCGATCTCGGCGCCGCGCAACGTGACGAACTCAAGCCCGGCGTCGTTCGCATCGCGCCGCTCGCGCCGGATGGCCTTGCGCTTGCGCGAGGCAAGGGCGCCGAGGAAATCGTCGAACGTGCCGTAGCCCGCGTTGCACCAATGGAACTGCATGCCGAGCCGCTGCAGCCAGCCGCTCTCACCCAGCGCGTGCCACTCCGCCTCGTTACAGAAAGTGACATGCGCGGAGGAAAGATCGAGCTCACGACAGGCCTGCGCCAGCGCGTGCCCCAGCAGTGCCGGGGAGACGCCGGCATCGGGGCGGCGCAACAGCCGCGGGCCGGGCACCGGGCTGAACGGCACCGCCACCTGCAGCTTCGGATAGTAGTGTCCGCCGGCGCGCTCGAACGCCTGTGCCCAGCCGTGGTCGAACACGTATTCGCCATAGCTGTGCGACTTCGCGTACATCGGCGCGCAGGCGACCACGCTGTTGGAGGCGTCGCGCAGCACCGCGTGCTGCGGCAGCCAGCCGGTGCGCGCGGAGGCGCTGCCGCTCTCTTCCAGCGCGGCGAGGAAGGCGTGGCTGACGAAGGGATTGTCGGTGCCGGCGCAGGCGTCCCACGCGGCGGCGGGAATCTCGGCGATCGACTTGTGAAGCGTCAGGCTGAGGGCGGCGGTGCCGTCGGGCATGCCCTCAGTGTAGGCGCGCGCCGCGTTCAGGCAATGCGGGTTCAGGCAATGCGGAACAGCCCTTCGACCTCGACCGAAAGATCGAGCGGCAGCGACGGCACGCCCACCGTGGTGCGCGCATGCCGTCCGGCCTCGCCGAACAGCGCCACCGCGAGGTCGCTCGCGCCGTTCATGACGATCCCATGCTGCGTGAAATCGGCCCCGCAGGCCACGAAGCCGCCGAGGCGCACCACCTGTTCGACCCGGTCGAGGTCGCCGCCGCAGGCCACCCTGAGCTGTGCCAGCACGTTGATGAATGCGAGTTGCGCCGACAGCGCCCCGTCCTCCATGCCGACCGTCAGGCCCACCTTGCCCGGCCAGCGGGGCCGTCCGTTCAGCATGCCGCCCTGGCCGGAGACGAAGACGTGCCTCGCCGAGATCGTGAACGGCACATAGTTGGCAAGCGGCTTCGCCGGTTCCGGCAGGGTGATGCCGAGTTCGGCGAGCCGTGCGTCGATCCGTCCGGGCATCGGGGTTCCCCTATTTCACCACCCGCAGTCGACGCCGTCCGGCCGCGGCCGGCGGCAGGTCGAGCGGCAGCGCCGGCGGCGGCTCGTCGGGCTCGCCCTGCGGCAGGTCGGTGCGGCCGAGATACTGCGCCGCGAGCGTGCGGGCGAGGTAGTCGAGGACCGACGTCGCATGCGTGACGTTCGCATCGCCCTCCACCGCGCCGGCCGGGGCGAAGCGGGTGAGGGTGAAGGCGTCGACGAACTCCTCCAGCCGGACACCGTG
>JAFKFJ010000110.1 GCA_017307335.1 Alphaproteobacteria bacterium
CGCGCACCGAGATCGAGCGCGAGCGTCGTCTTCCCCGCCCCGCCCACCGTCGCATTGCCGCAACAGATCACCGGCACCGGCGCCCGCCAGCCCGGCCGCGCGAGCCGCCGGGCGGTCGCCGCGCAATACAGGGCGGCGGCAGGTGTCAGCAGACGCGCAAGCAGCCCATCATGCTGCCAGAACGCCGGCGCACGCATCAGGCGCCGCCCGCGAGCAGGGTCGCGAGGCCGGCGGCGACGGCGCGCGGCAGGCCGGCATCGCGCGAGGCGGCCGCCTGACCTGCCGCTGCCATCGTCGCCCGGCGGGCCGGGTCGCGCAGCAACCCATCGACCCAGATCGCCAGCGACTCCGTGTCCGTCACGCGGGTGAGCGCGCCGGCCGCCTCCAGCGCCGCCACCGGCTCGGCGAAGTTCGCTACGTGCGGACCCACCGCGACCGCGCAGCCGAGGCGCGCCGGCTCGAGCACGTTCTGCCCGCCATGCGCAACCAGGCTGCCGCCGACGAAGGCGATCCCGATCGCGGCATAGAGCAGGCCAAGCTCGCCCAGCGTGTCGGCGATCCACACGCCCGCGGCGGGCGGTCCCTCGCCCAATGCGCGGCGCGTGACCGGCGGCCCGGCGATCGCGGCAGCGATGACGGGGCCGCGCTCAGGGTGGCGGGGAGCGATGACGGTGAGCAGGCTCGGATGAGTGGCAGCGAGGCTCGCGTGCACGGCGAGCACCGCCGCCTCCTCACCCAGATGCGTGCTGGCGGCGAGCCAGACCGGCCGCCCGTGCAGCAGCGTTCGCAGGCGGGCCAGTTCCTCGGCGCCGACCGCCAACGGCGGGGCCGCGAATTTCAGGTTGCCCGGCGCCCGCACCGCCCGCGCCCCCAGCGCCGAGAGCCGCGCCGCGTCGGCCGCCGACTGCGCCTCGACACACGCAAAGGCCCCGAACAGCGTCCGCGCCAGCCCCGGCACCCCGCGCCAGCGCGCGAACGCCCGGGCCGACAGGCGGGCGTTCAACAGCACCATCGGCACCCGCCGCCGCCGGCAGGCACGCAGCAGGTTGGGCCAGATCTCGCTTTCCACGAACGCGACCGCGTCGGGGCGCCAATGGTCGAGAAACCGGGCCGCCCAGCGCGGCACGTCGAGCGGTGCGAACCGGTGCAGCACCCGCTCACCCAGCCCCAGCTCCGGCAGCCGCCGCGCCAGCAGGGCCGCCGAGGTCACCGTGCCGGTGGTGAACAGCACCCGTGCCGAGGGCGCGATGGCAGCGAGCTGCTCGAGCACCGGCAGCACCGACACCGCCTCGCCCACGCTTGCCGCATGCAGCCACAACAGCGGGCCCGGCGGCCGCGGCGTGGCGTCGATGCCGCACCGCTCGCCGAGGCGGGCCGCGACCTCCTTCCCCCGCCGTGCCCGTCGCGCCAGCAGCAGCCGCAGGCCGGGCTCCGCCAGGCTGGCTGCCCCGGCATACAGCCCCGCGATCATGCGCAGAGCCGGTCAGCAAGCCGGTCGGCGAGGTCGGCCGCCTCGGTGAGCGCCGCTTCGATCGCCGGCAGCGCCTCGGCCGCCCCGTCTCGCGGCACGGCGATGGTGGGCCCGCACACGATAACCCCCCGCGCGAAGGGCAGCGGCACCACCATGCGGTCCCAGCTCGCCAGCGTGCGCCGCCGCGTGGTCTGTGCGGCACAGGGCAGCACGGGGACGCCGGAGATCGCGGCGAGCTGGGCAATGCCGCCAGCCGCCCGCCGCCGCGGACCGCGCGGCCCGTCCGGCGTGATCGCCACGTAGTCGCCAGCCACCAGCCGCTCCAGCATCTGCCGCATCCCGGCCGCCCCGCCGCGCTCCTGCCCGTTGCGCGCGCTCGAACCATGCACGACGTCGAGCCGGAAGCGACGGATCAGCGCGCCGATGATCCGGCCGTCGGTGTGGCGGCTGATCAGCACATAGGCGCGCCGGCGCCCCACCAGCGGCCCCGCGTGCCGCCACAGCGCGACCATCAGCGGCAGGCGCTCGTGCCAGAAGGCGACGATCACGGGCTGGCCGGCGATATGCAGCGCGACGTGCTCCTCGCCGTGCATGGACCAGCGGGTCGTGGCGAGCGCAAGGGCGAGGTAGCGGGCAAGCACGAATACCAGCGCCGCGCTGACCGCCCGGTTCCGCAGCAGGCGCTTCAGCATGGTTGTTGGCCGGAGAGCGACGGCATGGCCGCGCCGGTAGCACGCGCCCGGGGGGGCGGCAATCAGGCGGCGGCGACCGGGCTACGACGCCTCCGGCAGCGTGCGCCCGGGCGCGGACGCGCACGGCGGAACCGCGCCGGCGTGCAGCCCCACCAGGGCGCCAAGGAACCCCTCGGCGCACGCCCGCCACGAATACCGCTCCGCAGCCGCCCGGCACGCGGCCCGATCGCCCTGCAACGCCGTCAGCGCCGCACGGCGCAGGTCGCTGTCGATCGCGCCGATCGCGCCCGGCGCGGCGCCCAGCACATCCAGCGGCCCGGTGACCGGAAAGGCCGCGACCGGCGTGCCGCAGGCCAGCGCCTCCAGCATCACGAGCCCGAACGTGTCGGTCAGGCTCGGAAAGACGAACACGTCCGCACCCGCATAGGCGCGCGCCAGCGCCTCGCCGAAGCGCGCGCCGAGGAACAGCACCCGCGGGTAGTCGCGGCGCAACGCCGCCAACTGCGGCCCGTCGCCGACGACGACCTTCGCGCCGGGCAGATCGAGATCGAGGAAGGCGCGGATGTTCTTCTCGACCGCGATGCGCCCGACATAGAGAAACACGGGCGGCGGCACGCCAAAGTCCTCGGGCGGCCCGTCTTCCTCGCCGCGGGGCCGGAAGAGTGCGAGGTCTACGCCGCGCGTCCAGGCACGCACATTGGCAAAGCCACGCCGCGCCAGCTCCGCCCGCAGGCTCGGCGTTGCCGCCAGCACGGCGCTGCTCGGCGCGTGGAAGCGGCGCAGCCAGGCGTAGGTCCAGGCGACCGGAATCCGCGTGCGGGCATGCAGATACTCGGCGAACTTGGTATGAAACGAGGTGGTGAAGGCGGCGCCGTTGCGGCGCGCCCAGGCGCGCGCGGACCAGCCGAGCGGCCCCTCGGTCGCGATGTGCAGATGGTCCGGCGCGAACGCCGCGATCAGCCGCGCGAGCCGGCGGCGCGGAACGAGGGCGAGGCGGATCTCGGGGTAGGTGGGACACGCGACGGTGCGGAACCGGTCGGGGCCGATCACCTCCACCGCATGGCCCATCGCACGCAGCTCCGCTGCAACGGTTGAGAGCGTGCGCACCACACCGTTGACCTGCGGCGCCCATGCGTCGGAGACGATCAGGATGCGCCGCCCGCCCTGTGCGGCCGCTGCCGGCGGCGGCGCGAGAATGCGCGTGTCAGGCAGGAGCCGGCACGCCCGCGTTGCGCCCCCGCCGCGGCGCCGCGAAGGAGAGCCTGCGCAGCGCCGCCCACTCGATCAGCTCCAGCTCACCGTCGTGGTGTTCCACGAGCGCGGTGCAGCTTTCCACCCAGTCGCCGTCATTGACGTAGAGCACGCCGCCGACCTCGCGCATTTCGGCGTGGTGGATGTGGCCGCACACCACGCCGTCGAAGCCGCGCCGCCGCGCCTCGCCGGCGACCGCCGCCTCGAACCGGTCGATCGCCTTCACCGCCTCCTTCACCTGGCGCTTCAGCCACGCGGAGAGCGACCAGTACGGATAGCCGAGGCGGCGGCGCACGGCGTTGAACCAGGTATTGAAGTGCAGCGCCCAGGCGTACGCCCAGTCCCCCAGCAGTGCCAGGACCCGCGCATAGCGCACCACGCTGTCGAACTCGTCGCCGTGAATGACCAGCAGGCGGCGGCCGGTGCGCGTGATGTGCTCCGCCTCCCGCCGCAGCCGCACACCCGCGATCTCAAGCCCGATCGGCAGCCACGCGCGCAGAACCTCGTCATGATTGCCGGGGATGTACGTCACCTGCGCGCCCGCGCGGGCGTGACGCAGGATGAGGCGGAGCACTTCGTCGCAATCGACGTCCCAGTACCAGGATTTTTTCAGCCGCCAGCCGTCTATGATGTCGCCGACCAGAAACAGGCTCTCGCAGCTCATCTGGCGCAGGAAGTCTATCAGGAAGTCACTGCGGCAGCCGCGCGTGCCCAGATGCACGTCGGAGATGAAGACGGCGCGGTAGCGCGTTCGGAAGGGGGCGGCAGCGTTCATCGTGCGGACAGCTTTGTGCGGCCGACGAAATACCGGTGACGCCGCGCCGCGCACGTGACGTTTGCATGACCCGGCGCCCGGCGCACCCTTCCAGCCAATATAATGCAAATGCCGCGCAAGCGTCATCCGCCTGCAACCGGTCGCGTCGATGAAGGGATTTTAACACTGGACGAACGCACCAGCCGGGATGGAAGGAGCACGTCCGCAGCGCGGATGCTGATCATCTACAACCCGACTGCGGGATTGCGGCGTGTCGGCCGGCTGTGGCGCGTGCTCGACATCCTTGTCGGCAACGGCCTGCGCATGGAGCTCGTCGAGACGCGGCATGCGGGACACGCGATGGCGCTCGCGCGCGAGGCGGCGGCGGAGGGCGCGCCGCTCATCGTGGCCGCGGGCGGCGACGGGACCATCGCCGAGGTGGCGAACGGCCTCAATGGCTCGGCCTGTGCGCTCGGCGTGATCCCGCTCGGCACCGCCAACGTGCTCGCACACGAACTCGGGCTGCCGTTCGCGCCGCGCGAGGTCGCTTCCGCCCTCGCCTTCGCGCGCACGCGGCCGATTTGGCCGGGGATCGCGACCGGGCCGGCGGGGGCGCGGGTGTTCGTGCAGATGCTGGGCGTGGGGTTCGACGCGCAGGTGGTGCACGACCTGCGGCGCCCGCTGAAGCGGGTGCTGGGCCGGGGCGCGTACGTGGTGCAGTCGCTGTGCGAGGCGGTGCGCTACCGCTTCCCGCCGATCCGCCTGCGCCTCGACGGCGTGGCCGCGGAGGCGGCGACGGCGGTGGTGAGCAAGGGCCGTCTCTATGGCGGGCCCTACCTGCTCGCACCGGGGGCGACGCCGGCCGCGCGCGGGTTCACGGTGGCGTTGTTCGAGCGTTCAGGGCCGGCGGCGGCGCTGTGCTATGGCGCGGCGCTGCCGCTCGATCTGCTGCCGCGCATGCCGGGGCTGCGGCGCGTCCGTGCGGCCGAGGTGGCGATCGAAACAGCCGTGCCGGCGCAGACCGACGGCGATGCGGCGGGCACAGGACCGTTCACCGTGCGCGACGCGCCACGGCCGATCGCGATCGTGGTAAGCAGCTGAGGGTGGCGACCCCGCCCTGGGGATCACCGACCAGGGAGAGCACCGGCCCGCGTGGAGCCGATCCCGCTCCTGCCTTCGGCGCACGATGACCTTGACCTTCACGGTCACGGCCACCAGAATCCAAGGCAGGAGCCAACGATGCTGTTTCATCGCATGCTCCCTTCTGGCGGCGGCCGGGCCCATCCCGGCCGCCGTTGCGCTCTTGTGCGATCCGCTACGCGCGCGGCAGGGGTCAGCGCGCCTGCTGGATCGCCGCCAGAATCCAGCGTCCGCCGCTGGCGCGCAAAAACGTCCAGATCTCGGTCGTGGTCACGCGCTCGGCGAGGCTGCCGTCCACGACCTCGCCCGAGGCGTCGCGCGTGGTGTCGCGCATGGAGAAGCGCATCGCGACCGTCGCGTATTCGCGCTCGCCCTCCGCCCACGCCTCGGCGACATCGCCCTGCTGGAGCTGGACGTCGAACACCTCGTTGCGCAGGCCGCGGCTCGCTTGCTCGGCGAGCTGCTCGGCGAAATACCCCACCATCTCCGGCGTCGCGATCGCGCGCATGCGGTTGAGGTCGTGCGCCGACCATGCCGCCTGCACCTCATGCAGGCGCTGCTCGAACACCTGGAAGTCGGCCGGGCCGATCGTCACGCTGCGCGCCGCCGGGGCACCGGCGAAGGCCGGGGCGCCCGGCGGCGGCGCATATCCCGCGCCCGCGAGCGCGGGCCGGCCGGGGCGGCGGCGCAGCAGCCAGCGCACGAACCACACGATCAGGAAGACCTGCAGCAGCAGGCCGAGAAAACTGCCAAGGCTGTGAATCCCCCAGAACAGGCCGTGCCCCAGCAGCAGCCCGCCGAGCCCCGCACCGATCAGCCCGCCGAGGAGGCCCGACATGAACGAGGCCTGGCCGTAGGCGCGCGCGTAGCGCGGCTCGGCATTGGATGCGCCGTAGGCGGGCGCGGCACGTGGC
>JAFKFJ010000111.1 GCA_017307335.1 Alphaproteobacteria bacterium
CAGCATCGGCACCAGCGCCACGCCGGCGATCGCGAGCAGGCCGAAGCCGATCAGCACGGGCCGGCGCACCCGCACCAGCAGCGGCTCCAGCGCCGCACCCCAGGCAAGCCCCGCCGGGCCGCGCGCGGCGCGCGGCCGGCACAGCGCGATCACCGCCGGCATAAACAGGATCGTGGAGAGGAACGCGATGATCATCCCGCCGCCCGCGATCAGGCCCAGCTCGGCGACGCCAGCGAAGGATGTCGGCACGAACGCGAGAAAGCCGCAGGCGGTGGTCAGTGCCGCCACCAGCACCTCCGGCGCGACCAGCCGCGCCGTCGCCGCCAGCGCCGCGTCCATTCCCGGCTCCTCGGCCAGCCGGCGGCGCAGCCGCACGCTGAACTGGATCGCGAAGTCGACCGCGATGCCGACGAAAAGGATCGCGAATGCGACCGAGACCAGGTTGAGCGTGCCGACCGCCAGCGCCGCGAAGCCGAGCGTCAGCGAAAGCCCGAGCGCCAGCGTCAGCAGCACCGGCACGATCAGCCGCCACGTGTGCAGCGCAAGCAGGAGCCACAGCGCGATCAGCACCACGCTGCCGATGAGCCCCGTGGTCATACCCTTCGCCACGGTGCCGAACTCCTCGTCGGAGAGCGCCACCGAGCCGGTGATGCGCACATGCGCGCTGCCGTCGCGCACGCCCGGCAGCGCGGCGATCGCCTTGCGCATCGCCTCCGCGGCCGCTTCGCCCGGCTGCAGCGCCGTGTAGTCGGGCCGCACCTGCGCCAGCACGAACCGGTACCCGCCGGCCTGATCGGCGAGCGGGCCGGCGATCAGGCGCTGCCAGGACAGCGGCCGGTCATGCCCGGCCGCCGCATCGGCGAGCACGCGGTGAAAGGCCAGCAGCGGCTGCGCGAACGACCCGAGCTCCGCCTGCCCGCGCTCGACGCCGACCGCCAGCAGCGCGAGCGCCGAGAACAGGCCGCGGGCCGTGGGGTCGGCCGCGAGCTGGCCCAGGAAGGGCTGCGCGTCGATGGTGCGGTTCAGCAGGTCTTCGAGCGCCTTGGGCTCCAGGAACAGGAACGCATTGCGCTCGAAATACGGGCCGCCGTCCGGGCGCCGCACCGCGCGGAAATGCGCGTGGTCCTGCGCCAGCGCGGCGGCGAGCGCGGCGGCCGTTTCGTCGGCCGCCTCCGGCGTCGTCGCATCGACCACGCCGACCAGCAGGTCCTTGAACTGCGGGAACGCCCGCTGCCACGCGATCTGCCGCTGCCGCCAGGGCAGGGAGGAGGCGAACATCGCATCGGTGTCGGTCGAGACGGCGAGATGCGTGGCGCCGAACCACGCGGCCCCCACGGCGAGCAGAAATCCGGCGAGCAGCACCAGCGGCGCGTGCCGCCGGCTGTGCCCGACCAGGGCGGCAAGCAGATGAGCCAGGAACATGCGTGGCGCGGGACCGGGTCAAGGGTTGGCGGGTGAGACCGACGGGATAGTCCACCCGCGTGACCCGGTCCATCGCGCCGGCCCCGGCGATGCGGCCGGGGCGGCAGGCGGGCGCGATCAGGCCTGGTGGTGCGAGGGCGCGGTGGCCGCCGTGCGGTGCTGCGGCTTGTGGTGATGCGACCCGTGGGCCGCCGCGGTGTGGGTGTGGTGCTTCTTGTGGTGGTGCGGCCCGGCGGTGGGGCCGGCGGTCGTGCCCGTGGCGGCCTCGGCCCCCGCGGCGGTCAGCGCGACCGGCACGACGGCACCAACGGCGGCGAGCAGGGAGCGGCGGGACAGCATGCTTGGCACTCCGGGAGATTCGCGGTTCACGGCCCTTTTGAGAAAAGGAGGCTATAAGCCTGAAACATCTATGAACAATTCCGCGGAGTCGCGCAAGTACTATTGCAGTGCAGCATGGTCCTACAGGAGGCCGAGACCGGCGAGGGCGCGGCGCAGCGGTTCCGGCAGCGCATCGGCGCCGTCCGCCCGGCCCCGCGCCAGGTCGGATGGCGCCGCGTCGGCCGCGAGATAGCGCCAGCCCTGGAACGCCTTGGTCGCCCGCGGCCGCACCGCGACCAGCTCGGGGTCCAGTACGAGCGCCGTCCGCTTGCTGCCGTCCTGAGCCGCGTCGGGGCGGATGTCGAGGATGCGCTGGCGCACCAGCATGATGCCGCACACCACCCAGTAGATCGAGCCGCCGTCGATCACCTCGGCGGCGCGGCGCGGATGGTTGCGGGTCAGATGGCGCAGCGGCGGCGCCTGCTGCGCGCGGGCCCGTTGCGCCGATTGCAGCTGCGCGAGATCGCGGACGCCGACGGCAAGCTTGGCCAGATGCAGCATGCGCCGGATTTGGCCGAGCCGGGCCGCGGCCGCAAGGGATCAGTCCATCTGCCGCTCCAGCGCCTCGATCTCCGCGTCGCTGAAGCCGAAATGGTGCGCGACCTCGTGGATCAGCACGTTGCGCACGAGGCGATACAGGTCCTCGTCGGTCTCGACCCATTCGAGCAGGATCGGCTGGCGGTAGAGGAAGATCAGGTCGGGGGCGCGCGCGATGTCGTCCACGCTGCGCAGGTTGAGCGGCGTGCCGCGATAGAGCCCGCTCAGCTCCCACGCCGATTCGATGCCCATCTCGGCGAGCGTCGCGTCGTCGGCGAACTCCTCGACCGAGATGCCGACGCCCTTGATGTGCCGGCGCAGGCGATGGGGAATGGCGGCGAGCGCCTGCTCGGCGAGGACTGCCATCTCCTCGGCGGTCGGCGGCGTGGTGAAGCGGCGATCCTCGGTCATGAGAGGCAGCAGCGCATGCGCACCCCTGGCGGTCAAGCCGGGGCGGACGGCATGATGGGCCGCAGGAGGGGGTGCATTTGTCGGATCTGCCGAGCTTTCCGGAGCGCAGCCTCGCCATCCGTCGCGCGGCCGGCCGGCTTTGCGGACGCCTCGGCTGGGCGCCGGTGCACGAGGTGCCGCTGCCCAACGGCCGCCGCGCCGACATCCTGGCACTCTGCGGCGATGGGGTCTTCGTCTGCATCGAGGTGAAGTCGGGCGCCCGCGACTTCCTCACCGACGGGAAATGGCCCGAGTATCGCGCGTTCTGCGACGCGCTCTATTTCGCGGTGGATGCCGATTTCCCGCTGGCGCTACTGCCGGAGGAGGTCGGGCTGATCGTGGCCGCCGCGGGCGAGGCCGAGATCGTCCGCGCCGCCCCGGCCCATCCGCTGGCCGGGGCGCGGCGCCGGAGCCTGCTGCAGCGGTTCGCGGCGGTGGCCGCGCTGCGCCTCGCGGCACTCGAGGACCCGGCCGGCGCCGCCGACCTGCGCGTGGCGCTGCGGGCGGAGTAGGGGGTCAGGCCGGCTCGGCGAGGCGGTCCGCACGCAGCACCTGCCCGCCCCAGCCGCGCATCAGCTCCGCCGTCGCCGGGTCGCTCGCCACCTGATCGGCGCCGGTCACGAGCAGTTCCGGGCGCAGCGCGGCGAGCAGCGTCGCCGCGTCCTCGCCCTCGGGCACCACCACGCGATCGACCGAGGGCAGGGCGGCGAGGCTTGCCGCCCGCCTCCGCGTCCGACGCCACCGCCACCACCAGCCGTTCGCAGGCGAGCGCCGCCTGTTGCAGCAGATGCTCATGTCCCGCGCGCAGCGGGTCGAAGGCGCCGGGAACGAAGCCGCTGCGCAGGCCGCGCCGGCGCCAGCGCTCCACCTGCTCGGCCGCCGTGTCGGCGCCGACGATCTTCCGGGCCGGCCCCCGCTCGGGCGACAGGGCGGCGAGAAAGTCGCTCTCGCGGACGACGGCGGTGCCGGAGCGGGCGAGGGCGATGCCGGCGGCGAGGTTCGCCAGCCGCGCGGCGACGTCGAGCGAGCAGCCGGTGGCCAGCGCGGCGGCAAGCGTCGCGGTCGCCGTGTCGCCGGCGCCCGAGGGATCGAACACCTCCAGCGCCTCGCCGCGCAACTGCGTGACCCCGCCGGCATCGACCAGCATCAGCCCGTGTTCCCCGCGCAGCACCAGCACAGCGCCGAACCCGTGCGCCCGCCGCAGCGCCACGGCGGCCCCGGCCACCGCGGCATCGTCCTCGGGCGCGACGCCGCTTATCAGCGCCAGTTCGCGGTGCGGGACGAAGATGACGTCGGCGCCGGCGTACGCCGCGAAATCGGCGCCGCGCAGGTCCACGACCACCGGCCGCCCGGCCGCCTTGGCCGCCTGCATCAGCGCCCGCGGCAGCCCGCCGGACAGCAGCCCCTTGCGGTAGTCCGAAAAGACCGTGACCGAGGTCGCGGCCATCGCGTCGCGGGCGATGCGCAGCAGCCGCTCGGCGAGCTTCTCGTGCACCGGCGCGGTGTCTTCGCGGTCGACGCGCAGCAGTTGCTGCCCCTGCGCGACCATGCGCGTCTTGGTAGTCGTCGCCCGCCCGCCCTGCACCAGCAGCCAGGGTTCCACCCCCGGCTGGCCGCCGATCAGGCCGGTGAGGTCGGAGCCCGACTGGTCGTCGCCCACGATCGAGACGAAGGCGACCGCGGCGCCAAGCGCGCCGAGATTGCGCACCACGTTGCCCGCCCCGCCCGGAAGCGACAGCTCGCGCTCGACCAGCAGCACCGGCACCGGCGCCTCGGGGCTGACCCGCTCGACCTCGCCGAACATGTAGCGGTCCAGCATCGCGTCGCCGACCACGAGCACGCTCGCCCGCCCGAGGCCGCGCACCGCCGCCGCGAGCGTCGCCGCGGTGTCGGCCTCATCCCCCGCCGGCGGCGCCGTCATGCGCGCAGAAATCCCATCCGGTCGCCCTCCAGCACGGCACAGGTCAGGACGCCGCCCATCACCGCGCCGGTGTCGATCCCCAGCCGGTTGGGCCGCACCACGACGTCGTGCTCGGGCGTGTGCCCGTGCACCACCACGCCTGGCAGGTCGCCGCGCCAGGACAGGAACGGTTCGCGGATCCACAGCATGTCGTGGCGCGACTGCCGCTCCAGCGGCACGCCGGGGCGCAGGCCGGCGTGGACAAAAATGTAGCCGCCCGCCTGGTGCAACAGCGGCAGCCCGCGCAGGAAGGCAAGCACGTCCGCCGGGATCGCGCGCGCCCACTCGCGCGGCTTGGCGCGGCGCGCGATCCCCCAGCTTGCCAGCGACTCCGCCCCCCCGTTGGACAGCCACTGCATTGCCGCCTCGGCCTCGCCGGTGTCCACGGCTTCGAGCATCATGGCTTCGTGATTGCCCATGAGGTCCAGGCGACGCAGGCCCGGCGCAGGCCAGGGCTGGCGCAGCCTGGCGACGACCCCGGCGCTGTCCTCGCCGCGATCGACATAGTCACCGAGGTGGAGAAGCAGCGGGTCGGCGATCGGCCGGGCCGCGAGATCGGCGGCAATGAGCTGATGCAGGACGGCCAGCCGGTCAGCGCAACCATGGATGTCGCCCACGGCATACACCCGCTGACCCGCCGGCAGCGTGGCCGGCGCTAACGTCAGGGTAATCATCGCGGCGCAGCGTAGCGTCCTCTTCGACCCGGTTCGAGCCGGATCGCGCTTGAATTTTCCGCATGCGGCATTTTGACGAGGAAACATGGGTGCCTCCGCTCGCCTGCGACGCAGCCAGCACTAGAACGGGATGAGTTCGCTCACGCTCACTCACCCCGTTCTAGCTCTTTGATGTGAGAGCATGATTCAGACCTCCGGCGATTCCGCCGCCGGTCATCATGCTCCAGCCGCGCGGCCCCCGCCGGACACGCGCGTGCCCCCCGCCGCGCCGGTGGCGGCGCCGGCGGGCCGGGAGCGGCAGTTCCTCGACGCCGCCGAGCGCGCCACGCGCTTCCCGCGTGAGCGGCTCGCGCTGGTGCTGCATCTCTCCCGCCTGCGCCCGCCCGGCCCGCGGCCGCACCATCGCCGGGTCGCGGACGCGCTGTTGCGGGATGCGGCGGAGCGCCACGAGGGGCAGGTGTTCGCGCTCGGCAACGAAGACCGCGTGCTGCTGTGCGAGACCCGCGCCGTGCTGCCGCCGCGCCGCGCGGCGGCGGCCGCGGTGGACCCGGTCGCGCTGCCCGCCCTGCTCGGACGCCTGCTGCGCCCGGATGCGCCCGATCCAGCCGCCCTGGTGTCGCTCTGGCCGCTGGCGACCGCCGCCGGCGCGCTGCTGGCCTATGCGCAGGCGCGACTCGCCGAAGCAGCGGCGCGCTCGCCCCCACCGGGCGACGCGGTGGCCACACCGGCCGGCCTCGACGCGCTGGGCGCCGCCCTGCGGGCAGCCCCGCCGGCCGCGCTGACCCGGCAGCATTTCGCGGCCCAGCTTCAGGCGCCGGCCGACGGCGCCGCGCCGCTGCGACCGCTGTGGCGGGAGATCACGTTTTCGCTGGCGGCGCTGGAGGCCCGCGCCGGGACGCCGGGCCAGGCGCGCGGCGATCCGTTTCTGCTCCACCATCTCGCCCCCGAGTTCGACCGGCGCCTGCTCGGGGCGCTCGCGACGGCCCTGGGCAGCGGGACGCCGCTCGACCCGCTGGCAGGGGCGCCCATGCACCTGAAGCTTTCGCTTGCGACCGTCCTGGATGCGCCGTTCGCCGATTTCGCCGCCGCATGCCACGCCGGCGGGGCAGGGCTCGGGGTCGCGGTCCCGCTGACCGAAGCCGGCGGCGATCCCGACGCGTTCGCCCGCGCGCGGCGGCTCGCGGCCACGGGTGGCTGGACGCTGCTGCTGGACGATGTGCCCCACCTCGCCCTGCTGCTCACGAATGCCGCCGCGCTCGGCGCCAGGTTCATCCGCCTCGCCTGGAGCGCGACCCTGCCTGGGCTGCCGGAGAATGAGGCACGGGCGCTGGCCGCTGCGCTGCGTGCGATCGGCCCCGAGCGGGTCGTGCTGACGGGCGCGGACGCCGCGGATGCGCTGCGCTGGGGTGCCGCATGGGGCATCCGCCGCTTCCAGGGCCGCCACGTGGACACGGCGCTGGCCGCGATGCGCATGCGGGCCTGCTCCGCCGCCGGCGCCTGCACGCCGCAGCAGTGTCGCGAGCGGGCGACGGCGACCGACCCCGCCGGCCGCCGCCTCTGCCGCGCACCGCGCATGCTCGCGGCCGGGGCACCCGCGGCGGCGGCATGATCGCGTCACGGCGGCGCGCCACGGTCGATCCGCCTGCCGGGCCGGACGAGGCCGAGCGCCTGATCGCACTGGTCCATGAATGCGTCGCTGCCGCGGTGCCGCGGCGGGCGCTGCTGCTGCAGCTTTCGCACCTGCCCGCCACGCTGGCCCGCCCGCATCATCGGCGCCTGGCGCGCGAGGCGCTGCTGCCGCTGCTGGAAGCCGACCGGGCGCGCGCCTTCGGCCTGCCCAACGGCGATGTCGCGGTGATCTGGCGCGGCGACGGCGAGCGGCTGCTGCAGCAGAGCCTGCACGCGCTGGCGGCGCTGTTCGAGGGCGGGGAGGGCGTGCGCATCCTCTGCCGGCTCCTCGACCTGCCCGCCGACGCCGCGGCCCTGCTCGAGGCGGCGGAGACCAGCCTGATCCGCGATCCCGCCGCCGTCGACGCGCCCGACCCGCTCGCGCCGCTCGAGCCCGCGGGGCTGGCGGCGCTCGAAGCCTCGCTGGCGCATGCCGACATGGCGCGCTTCGTCCGGCGCCGGCCGGTGTGCGCCCTCGGCCCCGACGGGTTCCGCCCGCGCTGGGAGCGGCGGTCGATCGCGCTCGACGAGCTGCTGGCCGTGCTCGCCCCGGGGCGGTCGGTGCGCGCCACGCCGTGGCTGCTCCGGCGCCTGACGCGCACGCTCGACCGCCGGATGCTGGCGCTGCTCGCCTCGCCGGGGGAACTGCGCGGCGCGCGCCCCTTCAGCCTCAAGCTGAACATCGCGAGCATCGTGGATGCCGCGTTCCTCCGTTTCGACGCGGCCCTTCCCGCCGCGCTGCGCGGGCAGGTCACACTGGAACTCCTGCCGGCCGACATCCTGGCTGACCTTCCCGGCTACGTCTTCGCCCGCGACTTCGCGCGCGCCCGCGGCTATGGGCTGGCGCTGCGCGGGGTGGGGCCGGAATCGCTCGCCGTGCTGCCGCCCGCGCGGCTCGGCCTCGACCGGGCGCATCTGCGCTGGTCGCCGGTGCTGCTCACCCGCGACCTGGAGGCGGAGGGCGCGGACGTGGGCCGGCTCGTGCTCAGCCGCGCCGACAGCCAGCAGGCCGTCGCCTGGGGCCGCGTTCAGGGGATCGCCCTGTTCCAGGGCCGTGCCGTGACGCCGCGTGCCGCCCACGCGCGGACCGCAGCGTAGCGGATCGCGGGGTCGCGCTCAGGCCTGCGGCGATGCGCTGCGCTTGTGCCCGGACAGCTCGGCGCCGGCGGAGCGGGGCATCAGCACCGACACCGGCGCGCCGAGCAGGGCGGCGAAACTCACCACCAGAAATGCCACGGAGAAGTCGGTCAGCGACGGGCCCGTGCGCCCGCCCAGCCACATCGTCGTCTCAAGCGTGGCGGCGGCCGTGGTCACGCCGAGGGTGATGAACACCTGCTGCAGCGTGCTGTAGAGGCTCGTCGCCGCGCTCATCCGACCGCGCGGGATGTCGGCGAAGGCCAGCGTGTTCAGGGCGGTGAACTGCAGCGAGCGGCCAAGCCCGCCGAACAGCAGAACGCCGTAGATCGCCGCCAGCGGCCAGCCGGGGCGGAACGCCGCGCAGACCGCGAGCAGCAGCGCGGACAGCACGCCGTTGACGAGCAGCGTGTCGCGGAAGCCAAGGCGGCGCAGCGCGCTGGTCGCGGCCGGCTTCATGACGATCGCCCCGGCGGAACTCGCGAACGTGATCATCCCGCTCTGCACCGGCGACAGGCCGAAGCCGAGTTGCAGCATGAGCGGCAGCAGGAACGGCGTGGCCCCGACCGCAATCCGGAACAGCGAGCCGCCGGCGACGGAAACCATGAAGGTCGGAATGCGGAGCAGCGCGAGGTCGAGCAGCGGCGCCGGGTGGTTCCGCGCGTGCAGCGCGTACAGGATCGCGGCGCCGGCGCCGACCACGAGCGCCAGCGGCCCGACGGGGCCGCCGAGGCCGCCGTGACCCAGCGCCTCCAGTCCGAACATCAGGCTCGCCAGCGCGAGCCCCGACCACAGCAGCCCCAGCGCGTCGAGCCGGGCGTAAATCGTCTCGCGCGTGTCCGGCACGAAGCGCGTGACCAGGACGATGCCCAGCAGCCCGATCGGCACGTTGATGTCGAAGATCCAGCGCCAGGAAGCGTAGGTCACCAGGAAGCCGCCGAGGGGCGGGCCGAGGACCGGGCCGAACAGCGCCGGCGCCGACAGCCAGGCCATGGCCGCCACCAGGTCGCGCTTGTCGACCGTGCGCAGCAGCAGGAGCCGCCCGACCGGGACCATCATCGCCCCGCCCATGCCCTGCAGGACGCGCGCGGCGACCAGGAACGCCAGGCTGTCGGCCCGGCCGCACAGCACCGAGCCGAGCGTGAACACGAAGATCGCGGCGCGGAAGACCGTCCGCGCCCCGAACCGGTCGGCGACCCAGCCGCTCGCCGGGATGAAGACCGCGAGGCTCAGCAGGTAGGAGGTGAGCGCCACGTTCATCGCGACCGGGTCGGCCCCGAAGGCGCGCGCCATGGTCGGCAGCGCGGTCGCGATCACCGTGCCGTCGAGATTCTGCATGAACAGCGCGCAGGCGACGATCAGCGCCGTCAGTCGGGTGTTGCCGCTGCGCGGGGAGGCGGGGCGCGCCGGCTCGGCCCCGCC
>JAFKFJ010000112.1 GCA_017307335.1 Alphaproteobacteria bacterium
AAGGTGACGCGATAGTTCAGCCGGCGCAGCGCCTGCATCTGCTCGAAGGCGATGACGGAGCCGGCGTCGCGCAGCAGCCGCCCGCCGACCGCGGCGCACTCGGGCGCGCGCGCCAGCGTCGCGGCCACCTCGTCCAGCCAATCGGCGGCCGGGCGCGCTTGCGGGGCGAGGAACACCAGCACCTCGCCGCGCGCGTCCTGCGCCGCCGCGTTCAGCCCGGCGAGCAGGCCCGCATCGGCGGCGTGGCCGTAGCGCAGGTTGCCGAGCAGCGCCGGCAGCAGGGCCACGCGCGGATCGCGCCCGTCGCCGACCAGCATCACCTCCGCCGCGGCATCCAGCCCCGATTCGTGCAGGCCGGCGAGGCAGCGGTGCACGGCATCCACCTCGGCACAGCCGGCGACGATCAGGCTGGCGCGCGGTGCGGGGGCGGCGGCGAAGGCGAAGGGCGGCAGGCGGGCTGCGAGTTCATCCAGCGCGCCGGCCATGCTGGCGGCGGGCCGGCCGTCCGCGAGGTTCTGGAAGAACGCCGCCACGGTCGCGAACAGCGCCCGCGCCGCGCGCTCCTCCTCGCGCTGCGCCTCGCCGCGCTGCAGGGCGTCGATCTGGCCGCGCAGCAGTCGGATCGTGCGCTCCAGCTCCTGGATGCGCTCCTCCGCCGCCGCCATGCGGCCCAGGCGCATCACGATCGGCTCGCTCAGCCGCCGCCCGCTGCCGCGCTCCTGCACCTGCACCGAGAGCGTGCCGCGGTCGGCGAGGGCGCTGTACGGCAGCGCGTAGGCGAAGCCGTGGGTGCCGTCGCCGATGCCGGCCTGCTGCAGGTCCGGGCGATAGGCGTCGGCACGCACCGAGCCCACGCGGGCGTCGTCTACCAGCACGTCGAGCTCGACATGCGCCGCCGCCTGCTCTGGGTACCAGCACCAGCCGGACACCCAGCCGTCGCGCGAGACCCGGTCGAGATGGCCCTGCAAGGCGGGCAGCGCCTCGGGGTGCACCGCGGGCGCGGCGGTGCGCCAGGTGACGCTCGCCGGGGCGCCGATGGGCTGGCCGCTCGGCACGTCGCGCAGCGAGACGACGGCGCTGCGGCCGGGCGCGAGCGCGGCCGGCGCCAGCCGGTGGCGGAAGGCGTAGCGCCCGGTGCCGAGCCCGGCGGCGGCAAGGTCGGGGCGCTCGCGATCGGCCGTGACGCGCGCGACCTCCTTGCCGTCGACCAGCACGGCGAGGGTGCGCGCCTCCTCCGGCGCATCCGGCGACCAGCACCAGCCCTCCACCGTCCCGTCCGGCTCGACCCGATCCAGGCTGCCGTTGAGGCGCGGCGCCGGCTGCACCACGGCCGCCCGCGCGGCGGCGGCCCGCGGCCTAGCCGCCATGGCCGCGACCCGACGTCTCAGGCCTCGCTCGGCTCATCCGCACCCGCGAAGAACTCCCCGCTCCCGCGCGCCAGAATTGCGCCGACCGCGGCGGCGAGGTCAACGCCCGCGAACGCCTCGCCGCGCACCCCGGCCGCGGTGGCGGCGGCGAGGTCGGTCGGCTGGTCGCCGAGCAGCACGCAGCGCTCCGGCGCCAGCTCCCACGCGCGCATCAGGTCGAGCAGCATGCCCGGCGCGGGCTTGCGCCAGTCGCTGGCGCGGCGATAGGCGGGCAGCGACGCCTCGGGATGATATGGGCAATACCGTATATCATCGATCGTGCCGCCCGCGCGGCGCGCCTCGTCCGCCATCCAGGCATGCAGCGCGGTGAGCGACGCCTCGTCATAGAGACCGCGCGCGATGCCGGACTGGTTGGTGACGACGAAGGCATGCCAGCCGGCATCGGCGACGTCGCGCAGGGCGGCGGGCGCGCCGTCCATCCAGACGAAGCGGTCGCGGGTTCCGACATAGCCGAGGTCGCGGTTCAGCACGCCGTCGCGGTCGAGGAACAGCGCCGGGCGGCGCAGGCGCCGCGGTACGTCAAGCGCCACCTGCTCCAGCGCCGCCGGCACGCCGATGTCGATGAACCAGCCGGGCAGCACGCTGCCGCGCAGCGCGCCGCGCACCGCGAGGCGGGGCAGCACGTCCTGCTCCAGCGAGCACTCCGGTTCGAGCGCCGCCAGCACCGCCCGGTGCAGCACGTAGACGCCGGCGTTGATCAGGCCGCCCGTGGCGCCCGCCGCCGGGCGGGGGTCGAAGCGGACGATGCGATCGCCGGCCAGTGCGACCACGCCCGCGCGCGTGGCATCCGCGGCGCGGTGCAGCGCGAGCCGGCCCAGCACCGCCGGCGGGTCGCCGGCCGCATCGGCCAGCAGCCGGGCGAGATTGGCGTCGAACAGGGAATCGCCGTTGAGCAGCAGGAAGCGATCGTCCAGCCGGTTGCGGGCGTGCAGCAGCGCCCCGCCGGTGCCGGCGGGTGCCGGCTCCACGCAGAGGCTGAGGCGCAGCGGGTGCGGCAGGCGCGCGGCGAGCGCCGGCAGGGCGGCCGCCAGCCGGTCGGCCAGATGCCCACCGAGCAGCAGCACCTCCTCCACGCCGAAGCGCACCAGCTCGCGCAGCAGCCAGGCGAGGAACGGGCGGTCGCCGCAGGGCAGCAGCGGCTTCGGCAGGTCGGCGCCGAGCGCGCCGAGCCGCGTCGCGCGCCCGCCGGCCAGCACCACCGCCTGACGGATCGTCGCGCGCTGGGTCATTCGGCCTCCAGCCCCGCCCCGGCGATGCCGAGCAGTTCCTCCGCCTCCGCCGCCTCCACCGCCTCCACCCCGCGCAGCTTGCGGTCGATCGCGCGGGTGCGGGTGCGCGCGGCGTCGATCGTGTTGGCGAAGCTGCCGGCCTGCTTGCCCAGGCGGCCGAGCACCTCGTCGATACGCGCCATCTCGGTGCGCGTGGCGCCAAGCAGCACGCGCACCTGCTCCGCCTTCTCCTCCAGCGTCAGCGTGACGTGGCCGAGATGGATGGTGCGCAGCAACGCCGGGAACAGCGTGGGGCCCAGCACCAGCACACGCTCGACGCGCCCCGTTTCCTCGATCAGCCCGGGGATGCGCGCGACCTCGGCATAGAGCCCGTCCGTGGGGAGGTACATCACCGCGAATTCCACGGTCGCGGGCGGTGCGATGTATTTGGTCGCAATCCGCCGCGCCTCCTCGCGGATGCGCCGCTCCAGCCCGGCGCGCGCCGCCCGCTCCGCCTCCGCATCGCCGTGCTCGGCGGCCTCCAGCAGGCGCTCGTAGTCGGCGACGGGGAACTTCGCGTCGATCGGCAGGCGCGGGCGCAGCGGGCCGTGCATCGGCATCGGCACCGCGAACTCCACCGCGCCGTCGGTGTCCTCTCGCGGCTTCCAGTTCGCGTCGTAGCCGCCGGGGGTCAGGATGTCGTCGAGCATCGCGCGCAACTGCGTCTCGCCCCAGCCGCCGCGCGTGCGCACGTTGCCGAACAGGCGCTTGATGTCGCCGATCTGCGCCGCCACCGCCTGTACGTCGCCCACCGCCTTCTGCACGGCGGCGAACTGCTCGGCGACGCGGGCGAAGCTCGCCGTCATCTGCTGTTCCACCGCCTGATGGAGCTGCTCGTTCACGCTGCGCTGGATCTCGGCGAGCTTGCGCTCGTTGGCCTCGCGCAGCTCGCGGAGCTGGGCCGCCATGCGGTCCTGCAACTGGCCGGTGGCGGCGGCGACGGCGGCGGTCGCATCGCGGATGCCGCCGAGCGCGCGGCCCATCGCCTCCGTCTGGCTCGCCTGGATCGCGGCGGCGAGCGCCCGTTCCGCGGCGGCGAGCGCCTGGCGCAGCGTCTCCGCCTCGGCCCGCTGGCCGGCGAGCGTCTGTTCGGCGAGCAGGCGCAGGCGCTCCAGCCGCGCGCCGTGGCGCAGGCTCGCGGCCAGCGCGAGCGCGGAAAGCACCGCCGCCAGCGCCGCGATTGCGGCAACCACCATCGCATCCGGCGCCACGCCCTCTCCTTTGGCGGATTCGTTCCGCCACGAGGATCGGGGGCGGAGCACGGTAGCGCAAGGGCGGGCCATCGGCCTCATTTTACACCTTGCGCGGCACGGGGAGTATAATTATGTCCCATATCAGCGTGAAATTGGTGAACTACAGTGAACTCGCTTCAAACCACGCTTCATCCCGGAAAAATGCACCACGCCGCCCGGTGGGTATCGGCACCCCGCCGGGACGCCTGCGGCAGCCTCGCGCTGCCCGGCTGGCAGGTCGCGCTGTGCACGATCGGCTTCGGCGCAGCGACCATCCTGACCATCCTGTTCAACTGAACGCGCGTGCGGCGGCGCCTTGCCCGCGCGATGCGCCGCACATAGATGTGCAGCGCACGACACGGCTTGGGGAAGGTGAAGCGATGACACTGCAGATCGGCGAGACCGCGCCGGACTTCGAGGTCGAGACGACGCAAGGGCGCATCCGATTCCATGAATGGCTTGGTGATTCCTGGGGAATCCTGTTTTCGCACCCGAAGGACTTCACCCCGGTCTGCACCACCGAGCTTGGCTATATGGCGCGCCTGAAACCGGATTTCGAGCGACGCAACGTCAAGGTCATCGGCCTCAGCGTCGATCCGGTGGACAATCATCAGCGCTGGTCCAAGGACATCGAAGAGACGATGGGCCACGCCCCGAACTACCCGATGATCGGCGACTCCGATCTGAAGATCGCGAAGCTCTATGGGATGCTGCCGGCGAGCGCGTCGGGCGACGCATCGGCCCGCAGCGCCGCCGACAATCAGACGGTGCGCAACGTGTACGTCATCGGGCCGGACAAGAAGATCAAGCTGGTGATCTCGTACCCGATGAGCACCGGCCGCAACTTCGACGAGATCCTGCGCGTGATCGACTCGCTGCAGCTGACCGCAAAGCATCAGGTGGCGACGCCGGTGAACTGGAAGCCTGGCGACGACGTCATTATCGCGGGCTCGGTCAGCGACGAGCAGGCGCGGCAACGCTATCCGGACGGCTGGCGCGCGCCGAAGCCCTACATGCGCTTCGTGCCGCAGCCGGGCTGAAGCGCGCCCCCTCACCCGGCGCTCCGCGCCGCCCTCTCCCGCTTTGCGGAAGAGGGCCGGGGTGAGGGCTAAATCATCTTCAGCCGCCGCAGCAGCACCAGCAATGCGCCGCTGCACACCACCATCACGAGCACGGCGAGGTGGAACGCGTGCGGATTGTCCTTGAACGGCAGCCCGTCAACGTTCATGCCGAACAGGCCGGAAATCAGCGTGGGCGGCAGCAGCAGGACGGAGATGACCGAGAGCAGCATCAGCCGCCGGTTGGTCTCCTCCGCCTGGCGCGACGCCATCTCGTCCTGCAGCGCCCGCGCGCGTTCCTGCAACGCGACGAGGTCCGCCGTCAGGCTGTCCACGCGGTGCGCGACGCGGGTGCAGTCCTCCGCCGCCGCGTCGTTGAACCACGCCGGCCGTTCTTCGATCAGGTGATGCAGCATCGCGCGCAGCGGCAGCGCCTGGCGGTGCAGCCGCACCGCGCGGCGGCGCACGCTGCCGAGTTCCTCGTAGTCGCCGGACTCGCGCGAATCGAGCAGCTCGTCCTCGATCGCATCGAGCCGCTGGGCAAGGCTGCGGCTCACCTCCCCCATCGCGGCGGCATATGCGTGGATGATCGCATCGAACAGGCGCAGCACGTCGGGGAAGCGCCGGCCGGCGCGCACGGCGTCGTGCACCCGGGCCACGGTCGCCAGCGGGCGGCGGCGCGCGGAGATGAAGGCGTGCGGCGCCATGCAGAACCGCCACGTCACCATCTGCCGCGGGTCGAGATCGCCCTCGTGCTCGAAATCCGCCGCCACCCCCGCGACGACGTCATCGACGGCGCGAAGCTGCTGGCGCTCCTCGGTGCCGAGCAGCAGGTCCAGCGCCTCCGCCGGCAGGCTCTTGCGCCCGCTGAGCGCGTTGCGCACGCGGTTGTCCACGAGGTCGAAATGCAGCCAGATCCAGCCCTCCTGCGCATCCAGCGCGCGCATCGCGGCGGCGGGGTCGAGCGGCTCGGCCTGGCCGTCCTCCTGGAACCGGTAGCCCCACACCAGCCCCTCGGTGTCGCCGACCAGGCCGCCGGCCACCGACCCCGCCTCAGCGCCGCGCGCGTCCATACCCGCCCCTGTCTCCCCGCCCCTCT